>NZ_JBEYZY010000005.1:186386-228297 GCF_040646295.1 Streptomyces sp. NPDC046197
GCCACCCACACCCCCACCCCCGCGGGAACAGTGACCGCCGGATGAAGTGGTGGGCGCTTCGCCACCCACACCCCCACCCCCGCGGGAACAGTGACCGCCGGGTGAGGGGGCCCCGGCGGGGTGGCGGAACGGGGGTGTCCTGGGGGTGGGTGGATAGGCTCTGGCCATGGGTGCGCTTGGCCGGGCGCTCCAGGCGATGGGCATCGTCGGGATCCGGCACGGCCTCGGCACCTGGTGTCCCGGCTCGCGGGCCGGCCGGCCGCCGCGGACCTCGTTGAACTGGAATCGCTCGTCGCCCGTATGGAACAGCAGGCCGCCGACGCGTCCCAGGACCCGCGGGTCACGGTTCCGGCGATTCCCCGCGAGCGGAGGAGGCGATAGGAGACCACTTCGGCAACATCCGTACCCGACTGTCCACAACGGCTCCACAACCTCCCCACAGACGCCACAATGCGCGCGTTTGACCGGTAAACACCGCGTTTCGCATCTTGCGATCACGCGGAATGCCGTAGAACTCTGGATGCCAACATGCCGCTTTTACACGGCAGTTGGGGGGCAGGAATCCGGTTGCCGGAACTACGGGAGAGAAGGGGACCCCGTGCGTCGACGGGTGCCGAGGGGGGCAGCCATGCAACCGGAAGGTCGCGGTCACATGTCTGTACGGTGGAGAGGACGTGGTGCCTGCGACCACACCACGTAGACGTCTGTGCAGGTCAAGGGGGACCTCGAGCAGGCGAAAGAACTGACGAACACGCGCTGACCTGCGTGTGGGGGGATGACTCATGACGCCGACAGGCGCCGGGCACGATTTCGATCCTTCACAGACGACTCGGCTCAGGGTGCTCCCGCACCGGGCCGGCCACACGGGGACCATCCGCAGAATCAGGAAGACGCTGCCCAGATACGACTACGAGCACTACAGTCGCCTGGCCGGTCCCCTCACCCAGCCCGACCCGGACAAGCCCTACACGGTGCAGTACCGGTCACTGATCTCGCAGGAACCGCACCGCGTCCGCGTGGCGTTGATGCTCGCCGCGGCGCCACTGCTGTCGCTGGTCCTGCTCGCCTGGCTGCTGCAACCGGAACACTGGACCCAACGCGACTACCCGGCCTACGACTTCCTGCCGGTGCTCGACGTGGTGATGCTGGTCTCGATCGGCCTGATCGAGCTCTTCCGCTGCATGAACGTGCTCTCGAACGCGCACGCCACGCTGGTCGCCCGCGACCCGGTCCCGGTGGTGCCCGAGAACGGCACGCGCGTCGCCTTCGTGACCACGTACGTACCCGGCAAGGAACCGCTGGAGATGGTGACCAGGACCCTGGAGGCCGCCGTACGGCTGCGTCACCGGGGCCTGTTGCACGTCTGGCTGCTCGACGAGGGCGACGACCCGGAGGTGAGAAAGGTCTGCGAGCGCCTGGGCGTGCACCACTTCACCCGCAAGGGCGTCGAGCGCTGGAACCGGCCCAAGGGCCCGCACCGCGCCAAGACCAAGCACGGCAACTACAACGCCTGGCTGGAGGCGCACGGCGACGAGTACGACTTCTTCGCCTCCGTCGACACCGACCATGTGCCGCTGCCCAACTACCTTGAGCGCATGCTGGGTTACTTCCGCGACCCGGACGTCGGCTTCGTGATCGGCCCCCAGGTGTACGGCAACTACGACACGTTCGTCACCAAGGCCGCCGAGTCGCAGCAGTTCCTCTTCCACGCGCTGATCCAGCGGGCGGGCAACCGCTACGGCGCGCCGATGTTCGTCGGCACGTCGAACGCCGTGCGCATCAGGGCGATCAAGCAGATCGGCGGCCTGTACGACTCGATCACCGAGGACATGGCCACCGGCTTCGAGATGCACCGGGCCCAGAACCCGGCGACGGGCCGCAAGTGGCGGTCGGTGTACACGCCGGACGTGCTCGCGGTCGGTGAGGGTCCGGCCGCCTGGACGGACTTCTTCACCCAGCAGCTGCGCTGGTCACGGGGCACCTACGAGACGATCCTCAAGCAGTACTGGAAGGGCTTCGGCTCGCTGCCGCCGGGCAAGCTCTTCAACTACACGATGATGATCATCTTCTATCCCATGTCCGCCCTCAACTGGATCCTCGCCGCGGTGAGTTGCGCGCTGTTCCTGGGCCTGGGCGCCTCGGGTGTCGACATCGACCCGACCGTATGGCTGATGCTGTACGGCAACGCCTCGGCGCTCCAGATCGGGCTGTACGTCTGGAACCGCCGGCACAACGTGTCACCGCACGAGCCGGAGGGTTCCGGCGGTGTCGCCGGCATGGTGATGTCCGCGCTGTCGGCCCCGATCTACGCCCGGTCGCTGATGGACGCCGTGCTGCGCCGCAAGAGCAAGTTCGTGGTGACCCCGAAGGGCGAGTCGGCGAGCCCCGACACACTGTTCGGGACGTTCCGCGTGCACTGGTTCTTCATCCTGGTCTTCGGCGGTTCGATCGCCGCCGGTCTCGTCCTCGGGCACTCCCATCCCGCGATGATCACCTGGGCGGCGTTCGCGCTGCTGATCACCGCCTTCCCGATGTTCGCCTGGCGGTGGACGCTGCGGCAGGAGCGGAAGAAGCGCACGGCGGCGGCCGCCGCGCCGGAGCCGCAGGACGCGGTACCGGCGCACGGGGCACACACACCGGCGCAGGGGGTGCCGACACCGGCGGCGGAGCTGCCCTCGCCGTACGGGGCGCACGCCCCTCGGCGACGGCCGAGCTGGGCCGGGTCGTCGGACGGAACGGGCGAACACACCATGGAGATCGCCCTCGGTGGACTTGGGGGACGTAAGGAATGAGGGACCAGGCCGGCCTCCGCCGCGCCCGTCGACTCGGGATCGGCGCGGTGGTGGTACTCGCACTGGCCGGGATGAACGGGCCGTGGCTGTACCGCTTCGGCACCGAGCGCTACCACCAGTACGTGATCAACAAGCCCGAGTACAAGGCCGCCAACGGCCACTGGGACATCGTCGAGTTCCCCAAGGAGTACCGGCAGGACACCATTCACGCCGTGCTCCTGCACACGGGAAAGGTGCTGCTGGTCGCGGGCTCGGGCAACAACCAGGACAACTTCAACGCGAAGAAGTTCGACTCCCGCATCTGGGACCCGATCAAGGGCACCGTCAAGAAGGTGCCCACACCGAAGGACCTGTTCTGCACGGGCCACACGCAGCTGGCGAACGGCAACATCCTGATCGCCGGCGGCACCAAGCGGTACGAGAAACTCAAGGGCGACGTCACCAAGGCCGGCGGCCTGATGATCGTCCACAACGAGAACCCGGACAAGCCGATCACGCTGCCCGCGGGTACGAAGTTCACCGGCAAGGCGAACGGCAAGACGTTCGTGTCCAAGGACCCGGTGCTGGTACCGCGCGCCAAGAAGAACTTCGACAAGAGCGGCAGGTTCCTGGGCAACACCCCGGGCCTGGGCCGCATCTACGTCGAGGCGCAGCGCAGCGGCACCAAGTACGAGACGGGCACGCAGGACAACTACCGCATCCAGGGCCTGAGCGGAACCGACGCCCGCAACACCTACGGCATCGCGCAGAAGCTGGCCCTGGACAAGAAGGACTTCCAGGGGATCCGCGACGCCTACGAGTTCGACCCGGTCGCCGAGAAGTACATCAAGGTCGACCCGATGAACGAGGCCCGCTGGTACCCGACCCTCACCACCCTGGGCGACGGAAAGATCCTCAGCGTCTCCGGCCTCGACGACATCGGCCAGCTGGTCCCGGGCAAGAACGAGATCTTCGACCCGACGACCAGGAAGTGGACGTACACGCCGACGATCCGCCAGTTCCCGACCTACCCCGCGCTGTTCCTGCTGCAGAACGGCAAGTTGTTCTACTCGGGCTCCAACGCGGGCTACGGCCCGGACAACGTGGGCCGCGACCCGGGCATCTGGGACGTGAGCAGCAACCAGTTCACCAAGCTGCCCGGCCTGAGCGACCCCAACATGATGGAGACCTCCGGCACGGTCGTGCTGCCGCCGGCGCAGAACGAGAAGTTCCTGGTGATCGGGGGCGGCGGGGTCGGCGAGTCCAAGCTGTCCAGCAAGAAGACGCGGATCATCGACCTGAAGGCGAAGGACCCGCACTTCACGGACGGCCCGTCACTGGAGAAGGGCACCCGCTACCCGCAGTCCTCGGTCCTCCCCGACGACTCGGTGCTGATCTCCGGCGGTTCCGAGGACTACCGGGGCCGCAGCGACTCCAACATCAAGCAGGCGCGCCTTTACGACCCGGTGGGCAACACCTTCAAGCGGGTGGCCGACCCGCTGGTGGGCCGCAACTACCACTCCGGCTCGATCCTGCTGCCCGACGGCCGCGTGATGTTCTTCGGCTCCGACTCCCTGTACGGGGACAAGGCCAACACCAAGCCCGGCACGTTCGAGCAGCGCATCGAGATCTACACGCCGCCGTACCTGTACCGGGACTCGCGGCCGTCGCTCTCGGGCGGCCCGCAGACCATCGCACGCGGCGCGTCCGGCACCTTCACCTCGCAGCACGCCTCGACGATCAGGAAGGCGCGGCTGATCCGGCCGAGCGCGTCGACGCACGTGACGGACGTGGACCAGCGTTCGATCGCGCTGGACTTCAAGACGTCGAGCGACAAGGTGACGGTGACGGTGCCCAGGAGCCGGGATCTGGTGCAGTCGGGGTGGTACATGCTGTTCGTCGATGACGATCAGGGGACGCCGAGTGTCGCGCAGTGGGTGAAGGTGCCGTAGCGCTGCGTCGGCCCCGCGCCCCTAGGGGGTGTCGTCACATGCCCGTCGTCGCCCGGAGGGCCGCCTCGCGGCGTCATGGGGGTCCCCCCTGCTCGAGCGAAGCCGAGAGCTCGGGGGAGCGTGCTCTCGGCGTGCCGGCCGGAAGCCCTCGTACTGGATGTACTCGGGCTTTCGCCCGGTGCGGCGGTGGGGGCCCCGCCCGCTCGAGCGAAGCCGAGAGTGGGGGAGCGTGCATGGCGGCGTGAGGCAGACGGGCATGTGACGACAGGGCCCAGGGCGCGGGGATCCTCGCCGTTACTTCGAATCCCTGGCCAGTTTCAGCGCATAGTCCACCCACCAGTCGCCCGCCTTCGGGCCGCCCTTGCAGGTGCCGTCCGACTCCCCCGGGCGTTTGACCCAGAGGTAGGCGTCGACCAGGGGGTCCGCCGTCTTCGTCGTCGGGGGCTCGCCGAGCGCGCGGTCCGGAGGGTTGCACCAGCGCTCGTCGGGGGCGCCCTTCGTGTACGGGCCGTTGCCGTTGCGGCTGGTGTCGACGACGAAGTGCTGGGCGCCCAGCTTGGCGGAGAGCCGCTTGCCGTAGGCGACGGAGTCCTGGGTGGAGTAGAAGTTGGAGACGTTGACGGCGAAGCCGTCGGCCTGGTCGACGCCGGCGCGCCGAAGAGGCTGGAAGATCTGCTCGGGGTGGCCCCAGCCCACATTGCCGGCGTCCAGGTAGACCTTGGTGTTCTTCAGCGACTTGAGCTTGGTGATCGCGCCCTTGAGAAGGTCGTAGCGCTCCTCCTGGTACTGGGCCGGGGTGCAGCCGTCCACCAGGTGCAGCACGGCGTCCGGTTCCAGGATCACCGTGGCGGCGCGGTCCCCGATGCCACGGGCCACGGCGTCGAGCCAGGCGCGGTAGGCGTTGCCGTCGGCGGCGCCGCCCTGCGAGTACTGACCGCAGTCGCGGTGCGGGATGTTGTAGAGGACGAGGAGCGCGGTGCGGCCGGCCCGGTCGGCGGCCTCGGTGAAGCCGCGTGCCTCCCGCTCCGGGTTCTCCGGGCCGATCCACTCGCCGGTCGGCTGTTCGGCGATCTTCCGGATCTGCTCGGCGTCGGCCTTCTTGCCCGCCTTGACGTAGGCGGCGACCTGCCGGGCCGCGTTGCTGTCCGGGTTGACCCAGAACGGATCGGCCTCCTTGGGTTGCTGGGTGATCGTGGCGCTCGTGCCCTCGTCCTTGTCTCCCCCGCCGGAGGAACACCCCGCGACCAGCAGGGCCGCCCCCAGCACCAGCGCGGACGCCCGTGTTCCTGCCGAAGGGGCGCGCGACAGCGCCCCCCTCATGCCGTACATCCGACTCCCCCTTGGTGCGGCTTGGCCAACTCCCATGCTGGCACAGGTGATACGGCCGCCACGAGATCGCCCGGGCGTTGTCAAGGAGCTGTTACAGCGCCCGCCGCTCTGCCTCTAGGCCGGGGGCGCTCGTCCGTTCTAGAGTCGCTTGCGAAGGCCCCGGCCCCCGGCCGTGGTTCATCCCCTGAGGTCTTGAGGCCTCCCGCGCCGGTCGCCGGGTTACTCCCGCGGCCCGGTCGCGCGCGGTTGAGGACCGGCCCGGTCGGCGACCTCCGGGGGAGCAGGTCGTCGACCGGGCCAGGTGGGCCTCAGCGGCTGCTCCCCGTGAGGTACGCCGACACCACCACGTTCGCGGTGTAGCTGTGGCTCGCCCGGTCGAAGGTGCCGCCACAGGTGATCAGCCGCAGCTCGGCGCGGCCGGACTTCCTTTGCCCGTACGCCTGTTGGGCGTCGAAGTGGTCGCGCGGCAGGACCTTGACGTCCTCCACCGTGAAGTCGGCCACCTCGCCGTCGTCGCGCTGCACCCGGACCGTCTCGCCGGGCCGCAGCGCGCTGAGCCGGGAGAAGACGGCGGGCTTGGTCACGGTGTCGACGTGCCCGACCATCAGCGCGGTCCCGGGCGCCCCCGGTCTGGCCCCGGCGCCGTACCAGCCCACGACGTCGGCCCGGTCGAGGGGCGGCGGGTCGATCGCGCCCCGAGCGTCGAGGCCGCGGGCCTCCACGGGTGCCCGCACGCCCAGGTCGGGGATGTCCAGGCGCCGCGGCAGGGCGTCCTTCAGGGGCTTCGCCGCGGGCGGCAGCCGGTCCTGCGGGGGCCGGCCGGCCGCGGCCATGTCCCCCGTGGTCGGTCCCGACAGCTGCTGGCGTACGTCGGGCAGGTCGCAGCCCCACAGCCACAGCCCGAGCAGCAGCACCACCCAGGCCAGACCGGTCAGGAGGCGGCCGGTGCACCGGGAGCGTTCACCGTCGGACATCGTGATCGCATCCTCAGTCCGTCCCCCGGCGCCGGCGGGCGAGGGGGCATGCGCCCGCGCGGGCCGAGCCGAGAGCCCGGGGAAGCAGGACGACGGCGGCCGCGGCGGCGGCGGCGAGCAGCAGCCCGGCCACCGCGTGCCCCGCGCCCGGGGCGGCCGCGGCCAGGTGCGCGGTGCCGCCGCCACCCGCTGCCTCGGGGGCGACGGGCGAGGCGGGGGCGGTGCTCGGCCGGTCCGGCGGGGGCACGGTCGGCCGCGTCGGCCTCCGGGCCGAGGCGGACGCCGGCCCCGCTACGAGGGTGCGGGCGGGGGACGTCCGGGCCACCGGGACATCGGCCGCCTGGGCCGCCGGAACGAGCGCGGCGGCCGCCAGCAGCCCGGTACAGACAGTGAGGCGCAGTGAACCCATCGTGAGACCTCCGGGATCCAGCAGACTCCCGGAGGGCCGGACCCGCATCCGCTGCGGGCCCCCACTGCTCCGTTCGGGTGAGCGTACGTTTCAGGCGCGGTCGGCTAGGACGCGGTCGACTCAGACGCGGTCGACCAGGTCGGCGATCGAATCGACGACCCGGGACGGCCGGAACGGATAGCGGTCGACGTCGTCGGGCCGGGTCACACCGGTGAGCACCAGGAAGGTCCGCATACCGGCCTCGAGTCCCGCGAGGACGTCGGTGTCCATACGGTCGCCGATCATGGCGGAGGTCTCGGAGTGGGCGCCGATCGCGTTCAGCCCGGCCCGCATCATCAGCGGGTTGGGCTTGCCGACGAAGTACGGCTTCCTGCCGGTCGCCGCGGTGATGAGGGCGGCGACCGAGCCGGTGGCGGGCAGGGCGCCCTCGGCGGACGGGCCGACGTTGTCGGGGTTGGTGGCGATGAACCGGGCGCCGTCGTTGATGAGCCGCACGGCCTTGGTCATGGCCTCGAAGGAGTAGGTACGGGTCTCGCCGAGGATGACGAAGTCGGGCTCGTGGTCGGTCAGGACGTACCCGATGTCGTGCAGCGCGGTGGTCAGGCCCGCCTCGCCTATGACGTAGGCAGTGCCGCCGGGCCGCTGGTCGTCGAGGAACTGGGCCGTCGCCAGGGCGGAGGTCCAGATGTTCTCCTCGGGCACGTCCAGTCCCATGCGGCGCAGCCGGGCGTGCAGGTCGCGCTGGGTGTAGATGGAGTTGTTGGTGAGGACCAGGAAGGGTCGGCCGGACTCACGGAGCTTCTTGAGGAAGGCGTCGGCGCCGGGAATCGGTATTCCCTCGTGGATCAGGACTCCGTCCATGTCGGTGAGCCACGACTCGATCGGCTTGCGGTCTGCCATGTGCGGGTTCTCCTGCCGTACGCGGGCCTGCGTGAGCCCAGCCTAACCAGTGGCCGGATCTTGCCGGAACGGTCAGCTTCCGGTGGCCTGCTTCCACGCCTCGACGTACGAGGTCAGGTTCTTGTCGATGTCGGCCCAGTCCGCCCCCGCCTCGGCGGCGAGGGTGTCCGGGCAGGGGAAGCGGTCCAGGGTGACGAGACCGCGGCCGGGGGTGCGTCCCTGCCGCCGTACGCCCTCGGTGTAGCCGGCCAGGGACAGGGGCTGCTCCAGCTTGGGCCCCGCGACGACCGTGCCGCGGCCCTGGCGCCTCAGCTTTCCTTCGAGGACCAGTTCGCGCAGCGCCTGCCGCACGGTCTCGCGGGCGACCCCGTACTCCTCCGGCAGGTCACGCTCGGTGGGGATCGGCCGGCCCTCCCCCAGTTCGCCGATGAGGCGGTCGATCTGCGCCTTCACCGCGTAGTACTTGGGGATGCGGCCGTGCTCCGGGATGCCGGAGCGGACGGGGGCGCCGGGGGCCTGGTCGTTCGGGTAGTCCACGCAAGCGAGATCGTCGCAGACGCGGCCTTCGGCCTCAGCGGCGCCTCCAGGTCAGCACGATCGTGCCGCCGGCGGCGAGCAGCAGCGCGGTCGCCGTGATCACACCGAGTGGGGTGCCGAGGCCGGTGCGGGCGAGTTCCTCGGCGAACGGAAGCGGGTCGTGCGGTGCGGCGGGGCCCGCACTCGGGTCGGTCGCCGCGGTGCGGCTCGCGGTCGGGTCGCCCGGGGCGGTGCGGGCCGCGCCCGGATCGGTTCCCCCGTCGGCCATGGGTCGGGGCTCCGCGGCCGGATCGGTGCCCGGGCTCGAACCGGAGCCCGGGCCGATACGGAAGCGGTAGTCGTTGGACTGGCCGACCCAGTCGCCGTCGTCGTCGTGCCGCTGGACGACGGCGGCCTTGACGGTGACGTCGTTGGCCACGGCGTCAGGGGTGACCGCCAGCCGGACCTTCACGGTGACGGTCCTGCGCGGGGCGATGGTGAAGCCCGGCAGCCCGGCGTCGAACGGTCCGACGAGTTCCTTCTGGTCGGTGGTCTCCAGGTGCACCGGGTAGGCGCGGGCCCCGTCGTAGAACTCCAGGCGGGTCTGGCCGGCTCGGAGCACCCGCTTGGAGTCGACGAGCACGACGACCGGGTGGATGGCGGCGCAGGTGCGGTCGGTGGTGTTGGTCAGGTCGAGGGAGAAGGTGCCGTATCCGCCTCCGGGGTCGTACCTGCCGGGACCGTCGTGGATGCGGCTCGTGATGGGGAAATGACGGTCGTCCGGCCCGGCGCAGACCGGACGGGAGTCGGCCCGGGCCGGCCCGGACAGGAAGGCGGCGGCTGCGGCAAGGCAGAGGGACAGGGACGTGCACAGTCGCATGAACACATGACCTTGTCGGAGGGAGACCGCGGACGGGTGGCGCCCTGCTGAAGGCGGGCCTCGAACGGCGGTACGGATCCGCCCGACCGGCGCACCGGTTTCCGCAGTTTCCGCGGTTTCCGGCCGCCCGGAGCACCGCTCACGGTTCAGCCGTCGCCCCGCCCGAACAGCGGCGCGAGCAGCAACTGGGCCGCGCCCTCCGCGACGCCCCGGGCGCCGCCCGGCGCGACCCGCACCGGGACCGCGCCCTCCGGCGCCCCCTCCCGCCGGGCCCGGGCATCGAGCACCGCCGCGACCCCTGTCACGAACTCGTCCGGAGCCGCGGCCACCGTACGGCCACCCAGCAGCACCAGATCGATGTCCAGCAGCCCGGCCAGGTTCGCGGCCCCGGCTCCCAGCACACGCGCCGCCTCCCGGACCTCACCGCGGCCCACCGCGGCCAGGCACAACGCCTCGATGCAGCCCCGGTCGCCGCAGCCGCACCGCGGCCCGTCGAGCTGGATCACCTGGTGCCCGAACTCCCCCGCCCCGGTGCGCGCCCCCCGGTGCACGGCCCCCTCGATCACCAGCCCGGCCCCGAGTCCGGTCCCGAGGTGCAGATACGCGAAGGACGCGCCCTCGCCGGCCACCGCCAGCCCCAGGGCCGCCGCGTTGGTGTCCTTGTCGACCACGACCGGTACCCCGAGCCGCCGCCCCAGCGCGTCCCGCAGCGGAAACCCGTCCCACTCGGGGAACCCGGTGACCCGGTGCAGCACCCCGAGCCGGTGATCGAGCGGCCCGGGCAACGCCACCCCGACCCCGAGCAGCGAATCAACGCCGACAAGGGAAGCAGCACCGACAAGCGCAGCAGCACCACTCCCGCCCGACCACCCCCCGGTGAACCGCCCCGCGCCTGTCCTCCCCGTCGTCCACAGCACCTCCCCCACCAGTTCCTCGACCTCCCGCGCCACCGCCTCCACGACGGCCGGTGCCCCCGCGCCGAGGTCCAGCGGACGGCGGCGTTCCGCGGCCACGGACCCGTTGAGGTCGACCAGCACCGCCCGTAGCTCGTCCCGGTCGACATGCACCCCCACCGCGTGCCCCGCCTCCGGCACCAGCCGCAGCACGGTGCGGGGCTTGCCGCCGGTCGACGCCCGCCGGCCGGCCTCCGCCGCGAGCCCCTCCTCCCGCAGCCGCGCGGTGATCTTGCTGACTGCCTGCGGGGTGAGCCCGGTGCGCTCGGCGAGCTCAAGCCGGCTGATCCCCTCCGCCCCCGCCGCCCGCAGCAGATCCAGCACCAGCGCGGTGTTGTGGCTGCGCAGAGCCAGCAGATTCGCGCCCGCGGCCCCGCCGCCCGTCATCCCCGCCACTGTGCCTACCGCCCTTCCCACTGCCCACGCACCCCATTCTCCCCCGCGCTTGCACTTTGGCAACAGCGTTGCCAAAGTAGAGCCCATGACTGGTACGACTGGTACGCCCCTCCGCGTGGGCCTCGTCGGCTACGGCCTCGCGGGCTCCGTCTTCCACGCCCCACTGATCGCCGCGACCGAGGGCCTGACCCTCGACACGGTCGTCACCTCGAACCCCGAGCGGCAGGCCCAGGCCCGGGCGGAGTTCACGGACGTCCGCATGGCCGCCACCCCGGACGAGCTGCTGGCCCGCGCCGACGAGCTGGACCTGATCGTCATCGCCTCCCCGAACAAGACCCACGTCCCGCTCGCCACGGCCGCCCTCAAGGCCGGACTGCCGGTGGTCGTGGACAAGCCGATCGCCGGCACCGCGGCCGAGGCCCGCGACCTCGCGGCCCTGGCCGAGGAGCGCGGACTGCTCCTGTCGGTCTTCCAGAACCGCCGCTGGGACAACGACTTCCTGACCCTGCGCAAGCTGATCGCCGACGGCGAGCTGGGCGACGTATGGCGGTTCGAGTCCCGCTTCGAGCGCTGGCGGCCGCAGCCGAAGGGCGGCTGGCGCGAGTCCGGCGACCCCGCAGAGATCGGAGGTCTGCTCTACGACCTGGGGAGCCACCTCGTCGACCAGGCGCTGGTCCTCTTCGGCCGGGCCACCTCGGTGTACGCCGAGTCCGACATCCGCCGCGCGGGCGCCCGGACGGACGACGACACGTTCATCGCCCTCACGCACGAAAGCGGCGTCCGCTCCCACCTTTACGTCTCGGCGACGGCCGCCCAGCTCGGCCCGCGTCTGCGCGCACTGGGCTCGCGGGCGGGCTTCGTGAAGTACGGCCTCGACCCGCAGGAGGCGGCCCTGCGCGAGGGCAGCCGCCCCGGCTCGACGCCCGACTGGGGCACGGAACCCGAGTCCCTGTGGGGTCGCGTCGGCGCCGGGGAGTCCCCGGTGACCGGCGGCGGCCGCCCCGTACCGACCCTGCCCGGCGACTACCCCGCCTACTACGCGGCCGTGGCCGCCGCCCTCCGCGAGGGCGCGCCGAACCCGGTGACCGCGCTGGAGGCGGCCGCCGCCCTCGACGTACTGGAGGCGGCCCGCCGCTCGGCCCGCGACGCAGTGGTGGTGACCCTGTGACCGGCAACCCGAGGATCACCCCGAAGTTCGCCCCGGAGATCACCCCGAGCGTCGAGGAACTGGAGGCGCAGGAGCGCCGCCTGGTCTTCCGCCGGTTCACCCACGACGACGCCTGGGCGCTGGGTTCGCTGCTGGTGGAGCTGGCCCGGGAGCGGCAGGCGCCGGTCGCCGTCGACATCCACCGTGCCGGCCAGCAGCTCTTCCACGCGGCGCTGCCCGGCTCCACCCCCGACAACGACGCCTGGATCGCCCGCAAGCGCCGGGTGGTGGAGCGTTACGGCTGCGCGTCGTACCTGGTGGGTGCCCGGTTCCGGGCCAAGGGCACGACCTTCGAGGAGTCCTCGCGGCTCGACCCCGACCGCTACGCGGCGCACGGCGGTTCCTTCCCGGTCAACGTGGAGGGTGTGGGCGTGGTCGGCGCGGTGACGGTGTCCGGGCTGCCGCAGCTGCAGGACCACCGGTTCGTGGTGGAGGCACTGGAACAGTTCCTCGACCGTTAGTCCCGGCGGGGCATTGGTCCCGGCGGGGCATTGGTCCCGGCGGGGCATTGGTCCCGGCGGGGCATTGGTCCCGGCGGGGCATTGGTCCCGGCGGGGCATTGGTCCCGGCGGGGCATTGGTCCCGGCGAAGCATTGGTCCCGGCGAAGCATTGGTCCCGGCGGGGCATTGGTCCCGGCGAAGCATTGGTCCCGGCGGGGCATTGGTCCCGGCGGGGCATTGGTCCCGGCGGGGCGTTGGTCCCGTGGGGGGAAAGCCGGGGCCCAGGGGAATTACCTGCGGGCGCCCTCCGGTTGGGACTTGCCGTACGCGTGATGATCACAGGACAGCACCCCGCCCGGAGGGATCGGAACCGATGAGCGACACCGCAGGGCCCCTGAAGGAGAAGGTCGGCCGGTACGGCATCTGGAGCCTCGGGCTCCGATCGGAGGACCCGACCCGGCGCGGCGAACTCGCCGAGGCCGCGGCCGAGCTGGAGGAACTGGGGTACGGCGCCGTCTGGCTGGGCGGCAACAGCACGGCCCGCAACGTCGCTCCGCTCGTCGAGGCGACCTCGAAGATCGTCGTCGGCACCAGCATCCAGAGCATCTGGCAGGAGGAGGCCGCCGTCGCCGCGGCGAACTTCACGGAGCTGGAGGCGGCGCACCCCGGCCGCTTCGTCCTGGGCCTCGGGGTGAGCCACGGCCGGTTGGTGGACCGCTACCGCCGTCCGTACGCGGCGATGGTCGCCCACCTCGACGAGCTCGACAAGGCAGGCGTCCCCGCGGACCGGCGTCTGCTGGCCGCCCTCGGCCCGAAGATGCTGGAGCTGTCCCGGGACCGGGCGGCCGGCGCCATCCCGTACCTGGTCACGCCGGAGCACACGGCCCAGGCCCGCGAGATCCTGGGCGCCGGCCCGTTGCTGGCCCCGGAGTTCAAGGTCGTGACGGAGACCGACCCGTCCCGCGCCCGCGAGGTCGCCCGCGGCTACCTCGCCATGTACCTGGCGCTGCCCAACTACACCAACAACTTCCTGCGTCTCGGCTTCACCGAGGCGGACATCAGCGACGGGGGCAGCGACCGCCTGATCGACGCCGTCTTCGCCTGGGGCGACGAGTCCCGGATCCGCGCCCGTATCGAGGAGTTCCGGCAGGCGGGCGCGGACCACGTGGCCCTCCAGGTGGTGACGGACAACCCCCGCGAGGCCCTCCCCAGGGAGGAGTGGCGCCGCCTGGCCTCCGTGCTGGCGTGACCGGACCGGGCTGAAGGGGGCGCGGGGGGCCGCGCGACCGGCCGCCGCGAACCAGCGGCCGCTCGCCGCGGCCTTCCGCCCCTCAGGCGTCCTTGAGTTCCTGCCTCTGCCGGCCGAGCCCGGAGATCTCCAGCTCGACCACGTCCCCGGCCCGCAGATACGGCTTCGGCTCGGGCTGCCCCAGCGCCACCCCCGCCGGGGTCCCCGTGTTGATGACGTCCCCGGGATACAGGGTCATGAACTGGCTGACATAGCGCACGACTTCGGCCACCGGAAAGATCTGCTCGGCCGTCGTCCCGTCCTGCTTCAGCTCTCCGTTGACCCACAGCTTCAGCGGAAGGCCCTGCGGATCGGGCACCTCGTCCGCCGTCACCAGCCACGGCCCCAGCGGGTTGAACGTCTCGCAGTTCTTCCCCTTGTCCCAGGTCCCGCCCCGCTCGATCTGGAACTCCCGCTCGGAGACGTCGTGCGCCACCGCGTACCCGGCGACATGCGCGAGCGCCTCCTCCCGCGACGTGAGGTAACGGGCCGTACGCCCGATGACGACCGCCAGCTCCACCTCCCAGTCGGTCTTGCCGGACCCACGGGGAACGAGCACGGTGTCGTACGGGCCGACCACCGTGTCCGGCGCCTTGAAGAAGATCACCGGCTCGGCGGGCGGCTCGGCACCGGTCTCGCGGGCGTGGTCGTGGTAGTTCAGCCCGATGCACACGATCTTGCCGATCCGGGCCAGCGGCGGCCCGACGCGCAGCCCCGCCGCGTCCAGCGCGGGCAGCTCCCCCGTTTCGGCGGCGGCGCGGATCCGGCCCAGGGCGGCCTCGTCGGCGAGCAGGGCGCCGTCGATGTCCCGGACGATGCCCGACAGGTCCCGCAGGATCCCCTCGGCGTCGAGCAGCGCGGGCTGTTCGGCTCCCGCCGTACCGACTCGCAGCAGCTTCATGTTCCCCATCTCCCTCGATCGCGGGCGGCCCGCCCGATGAAGGCACCTGGGTGCGGCGGGCGCAGCCATCGGAGGACTGGTCGATCCTCCAAGGTCGAAGTCCAGTCCGCAACACCCCGTTCACGTACTGGACCGCCGCCCTGGCCGGTCAGGCCCGCCACCGGGCTGGTCAGGACCGCCACCGGGCCGGTCAGCGGTACAGCACCGCACGCTCCACCGCGCTCCACGTCGTGCTGGTCACCACGTACAGCGCGGCCGCCAGCGGCACCACGGCGACGGTGACCAGGGTGAAGAAGGACAGGAACGGCATCACCTTGCCGACCGCGCCGAGCCCGGGCACCTGGTCCCCGGCGTCGCCCGCGACCGCGAGCGCCCCGCCGTCGGCCGTCGTGCGCCTGGTCCGCAGGTAGTTGAAGGTGGCGACCGCGCCCACGACCGCGAACAGCCCGGCGTAGACGAGCCCGGCCGCGCCGAAGGCCTGGCCGTCGGCGAGCACGTCCGCCCACCGGCCGCTCAGCGGCGCGGCGAACAGCCGATGGCCGAGCAGCCCGCCGGTGCCGCCGCCGGCCGAACCGGAGAACAGGCGGTACAGCAGGAAGAAGGCGGGCAGCTGCAGCAGGCTGGGCAGGATGCCCGAGAGCGGCGACACCTTCTCCTCGGTGTGCAGCTCCAGCACCGCCTTGTTCAGCTTCTCGGGGTCCTTCCGGTACTTCCTCCGCAGCTCGGCGATCCGCGGCTGGAGGGCGGCGCGGGCCCGCTGTCCGCGCGCGGCGGCCCGGGCCAGGGGGTGGACGAGGAGGCGTACGAGGGCGGTGAACAGGACGATCGCGGCGGCGGCCGCGGAGGCGTGGAAGAGCGGCTGGAGCAGGTCGGCGAGCTGCTCGACCAGGTTGGCGAAAACGGACATGGGTGAGCCCTCCGGGGGTCTCGTCGTGCCGGAATGACGGAGATGGCGGCATGACGACCCGCGCGAGGTCACGGTCACGGGATCCGGCAGTTGCTGCCGGTGTCGTGGAGGTGCCCTACGCGGCGGTCGCCGGGAGGGCGTGCCCGGGTGCTCGCGGCCGTTGCCGGCCCGCGGCGTCGGGATCGCGCTGGGGCAGGAAGGCCGTACGGCGGGCACGGTCACGGATGGCCGTACGTACCCGGGTGGGCGGCACGGCGGGCGCGCAGCGCGAGGCCAGCAGCGCGCAGGCGACGAGCGCGGAACCGGCCGCCGCGGTCGCGGCCAGCGCCACGGTCGCGGAGAGGCTTCCGGTGTCGAGCACGGCGACCTGGAGGAGCACGAGGAGCACGAGGAGCAGGACCAGCGGTGCGGCGGCGGGACGCAGACCGACCCGACGGGCGACCCCGCCGGCGACCCGGCTGCGGATCATGACCGACTCCCCCTCCCCGTACGCGGACGCTGTCCTGACCTTCGTTTATACAGGATCGATCTCCAGCGGCTGCAACAGCCGCTTCGGCCTGAGCAGCGCCCGGCTGACCGGATCCGCCGGGTCCGGATCCAGTCCGGGTCCCGGCGCCATGAGGACGTCCTGGACCGGTACGACGGTTGCGTCGCCCGGAACCGCGCCACGACCCGCCCCGCGCCCCCGGGCCACCCTGGCCCTGCCCAGCGCGGCCACCGCCGTGGCGCTGATGACGTACACGGCACCGGCGGTCACCCTCCCCGGCACCGCGGCGGCCCTGCAGCGGAAAGGGAACCACCCGGCTCAACGCGGCCGCATCGAAAGGAGTTGGCCCCAGACCACGAGCCGGTACCGGGAGGTGTACTCCGGGGTGCATGTGGTGAGGGTGATGTAGTAGCCGGGCTCGGTGTACCCGTAGCCGGGCTCGGTGACGCTGCTGGGCACCGGCCGGAGCACCCCGCTGTCCTGCGCGGAGGTCTGCGGCAGGGTCCTGTCGACGGCGTAGGTGTAGACGGCGGCCCTGGTCTCCACCTCGACGACGTCGTGCGGCCGGAGCCGATTGAGGTACCGGAACGGCTCACCATGGGTGTTGCGATGCCCGGCGAGCGCGAAGTTGCCCGCCCGCCCGGGCTGTTGGGTTCCGGGATAGTGACCGACGTACCCCTTGTTGAGGACGTCCTGCTTCCCGACGCCCTCGGCGACCGGAACGCGGAGGTCGAGGCGGGGGATGGTGAGGACGGCGTAGGCCTGGGACCACTGAGGGCGGGGAGCGGAGACCAGCCGCTCCCGGGCAACCTGCTGCTCCCGGGCGCCAGGGACCGCCCCATCCCCGAAGGACGCACTGCCCCGGCCGCTCGCCGCCGAACCACCCGCCCCCGGGGTCGCGGAGATCACCGGTGCGGCACCCCACTCCCGCTCCAGCGCCTCGACCTTGCGCTCGGCACCCCGCTTGGCCTCCCGGTTGGTCCACCACAGCTGATGGACGACGAGCAGCAGGACCAGCACGCCCACTGTGACCAGCACCTCACCCCCGGTCCACAGCACACGCCGCCGCCGGGCACGCCGCCGCCGGTCGCGGTGCTGCACGACGGGAACCCGCATACGGCCGCCCCCTTCACCGGACTTCACCGGACTTCACCGGACTTCACCGGGCTTCACCGGATTCGCCGACGATAAGGGCGCAGGGACGAGGTCACCACCCCCGTGCACAGGGGTACGCCGGAAACGCGGCCGCCCTACGGCAGTGACACTGTGGCAGCGGCCGCCCGCGAGACCGGCCCGGTGGCGGCGGCCACCCCGCAACAGCGACCCGGTGGCGGCGGCCAGCCCGCGACAGCGGCCCGGTGGCGGCAGCCACCCCACGACAGCGGCCTGGTGGCAGAGGTCCTGCCCCTGGCCTGCAGGTCCCTCACTTTTGTCACCGCCCGGCAGTACGGTGTCCTGCATGCGCCCCGACACGCCCGCCGAAAACGTCGACCACGCCGCCGAAGCGGCCCGCCTGGAGCGGACCGCCGGCCTGTACCCCGAGGACGCCGAGGCCCTCCTCCTCCAGGCCGCGGCCCACCTGGAATTGTCCGGCGACCGCCCCGCCGCGACGACGCTGTACGACCGCCTGCTGTCATCCCCCGACGGCTTGGACAACCCCTACCTGGTCCGAGCTCTGAAGGCCTCGAACCTCTGGGAGTACGACCACGAGGCGGAAGCCAGGGCGATCATCGACGGAGTCCGCACCGCCGCCCCGCGTGACCCGGCCTCCTGGGTGATCGTCGCGGAGGCCCTGGAGTCCCACGACGAGCTGGAAATGGCGCACGAAACGTTCACGGAGGCGGCGAAACTCCTGCTCACCGACGTCTCCGAGCCCCCGTACGCGACACACCCCATCCTCTTCGGCCGCCACCGGGTGCGGCGCATGCTGGGCGCTTCGCACGACGACTGGGACAACCTGGCGGACACCCTCCACTCCTCCCCGGTCTCCCTGGACGAGCTCCACGACCCGAAGAGGGTCTGGTCGCTGGGCTCGGAGAACCCGGCGGAACTGGAAGCGGAGATCAACCGCCTGCGCGCGGAACTGGGCACCTACCGGGAGGCCCTCTCGCGCCCGTTCCCGGTGGCGATCCTGCACTGGCCGGCACAGGAGCTCGAGGAACTGCTGACGGCGTACCCGGCCCTGTCCGGCGAGTACCCGTCCCACGACGAGCACCTGAGCACGATAGAGACCTCACTGAGGGAGCTGTCCGCCTCGGGCACCGAGAACCTCGGCATCGTGACGGGCACGGTCCCGTCCTACGAGGCCTTCGCCGCCTCGGAGGCGTCCTCCCCCTCCGACGCGACCCTGCTGCCGCAGTACGCGACCACCCTTGCAGCCCGCGGCCGAGCGGTGGCCTGGCCTCCCCAGCGGGGAGCGGCCTGCTGGTGCGGCTCGGCCCGGGTGTACGAGGAGTGCCACGGGGCGGACGCCTGACCCCGAGGTGCGGGGCCGAGTCCAAGGTGCGGGGCGGCTGCTCTCCGCCCCGCACCGACCTCCGACAGGCGAGGCCCTGCCGCTAGTCGAACCGCACGCAGACCGTGACCGGCAGCTTCGGCGACCACCGCTGGGTGGTCCAGTCATAGGCGCGAGCGTAGGCGTTGCTGCCCGGGGCACAGGGGGCGGCGATGTTCGTCTCCACGTACACGGCACCGCCCGGAGTGATGGGGTGGGTGTGAGCGATCACGTTCCGCGCGAAGGCCACCCTGCCGTTGTTGTACATGACGGCGACGTAGACACGCCCTCCCACGGTGAAGTTGCCGCCACCCAGCTTGAGATGCTGATTGAAGTTGTAGCTGAACAGGAAGGGCTGGCCCTGGGGCGCCTGCGCAAGGGAAGCCGCCTTCTGCTGCGGGGCGTTCGGCGCGGCAGAGACTGTCGCAGGCGAGGCCGTACCAAGACCGACCACCGCGGCTGCACACACCGCGACCGTCACACGCCGGACGGCACGCCGGGTCATTGACGGGAGCGTTCGCATGACTGCTCCAAGAGGTCCTGAGAAATTCCCCGCGCCGACAGCCCACGGCCTCACCCGACCACAACACCGCAGCACGGAGAACGGGAAGAAGCAGGCACACATCCCCCGACCTCCTCGACCCGACCGGCCGAGCACCGCCCTGCTCCACCTCCCAGCCTAGGCCTGGCTCAGGGGGCCTACAACTTGCCGACGGGCCCGAGCCGCTTTCTCGTGGACGAGCGCGCCAACGGGGATGTCGTCGCACGACCGGGCCTGCGGCGCCCTCCCACCTCGGGATGAGCAACGGCGCGTATCCCGCGCAACTGGAGGGTGAGCACTTCGACTTCGGCGCATCCCGGTAGCGGGCGGAGTGGAGGAGGAGTCGGTGGCACGCACGGAGTATCACGACCGACTACCACGATCCATACGCCCCCGAACCCAACAGCCGGGTGGTCGCAGCCCAGGCCGTGGTGACGGACGAACAGGGCCACCGGTGAGACGGACGACGCATTCGCCGGAACTGCGACTCGTCGACCCCAGCGAGCCGGAGGCACTGCCCATGCACCACACACGGCGGCTCCGCCTGTGGCACACCTTCGAGCAGGGGGATGCTCCGTACCTCTGGTGAGGAGGCCGTCCCGCGACGTGTTGTCCCGAGTGTTGCCGCCGCCGGCAGAATGGCAGTGTGCCCGACGCCGTCCCGTCCTCGCCCGCCGTTTCAGCTCGCATGAGCCGCCAGGGCTCCCGTGACACGGCACCCGAGGTAGCGGTCCGCAAGCATTTGCATGCAGCAGGATTCCGCTACCGCATCAACGTGCCGGTACCCGGCATGCCGCGCCGCACGATCGACATAGTCTTCCCCAAGGCCAAGATCGCGGTCTTCCTGGACGGCTGCTTCTGGCACGGCTGCCCGAAACACGCAACGCATCCGAAGGCCAACGCAGCGTGGTGGCGCGCCAAGCTCGACAAGAACATGGCCCGCGACCTCGAAACGACTGAGCACCTGACCTCCACGGGTTGGACGGTACTGCGCTTCTGGGAACACGAGGCCGCCGAGGACGTGGCTCAGCGGATCGCCACCTCCCTGACCTCCGAACTGTCGTTCCCTCAAAGGCCCTGCCCGCCCCGGACGGAGGACTCAAAG
Organism: Streptomyces sp. NPDC046197; assembly: GCF_040646295.1. Taxonomy (NCBI): domain Bacteria; kingdom Bacillati; phylum Actinomycetota; class Actinomycetes; order Kitasatosporales; family Streptomycetaceae; genus Streptomyces; species Streptomyces sp. NPDC046197. Next base: position 206,838 of record NZ_JBEYZY010000005.1, read on the forward strand.
AACTCGTATCAATCGTGACACGATCCTTGGTACCGGCAACTACCTGGCTCAATAATGTGCGGGAGCTGTGAAGGTGGATGCCGAGTTGCACCTGCACAGCCTCTGGATCCCTGAGCGATCCGGCGGGACCAAGGGGGCCTGAGGCCCAGCCGGCTTGACGAACGAGAGCGGGGGGCGGTCTGCACCCATGGCCGACGAATTCGATGGCATGTACGAGACGTTCAGGGCGCTCCTGGACGCCTTTCCCCCGTCCGAAGCGGTCAAACGGCTGGAGATGCTGGGCGTCAGCGCGGAGATCGTCCATGAGATCCGGGAGCACCACGAGCAGCAGACGATACGCATCAAGGAGCTCGAGGAACCCCACGCCGTCGTCCTCGGCAACCGTGACACCTGGTACACAGGCCCGCAGGACAGGGACAAGTGCTGGCCGGCGATAGTGGACCTGCTACGCAAGGACGGCTGGTCCGACGACCCCGCCATCCGGCATCTCGACGACTCCTCGACCCGCGTCGTCTCTCTCCTGAACCATCCGAAGGAAAAGACGTTCGCCACACGGGGGCTTGTCGTCGGGTATGTACAGTCCGGCAAGACGACCAATTTCACGTCGGTCATGGCAAAGGCAGCCGACCGTGGATACAAGCTCTTCATCGTCTTGGCCGGCATCCACAATGGGCTACGGCGCCAGACTCAAGCCCGCCTGGTCCGACAGATGGTGGAGCCCAACCCCTCCCTTTGGTCACAGCTGACCGGGCTCGACAAGGATTTCACTCCGCAGGAGAACCCGGCTTCGTACTTCGGCAAGAACAACAAGACGCACGTTCTGTGCGTGGTCAAGAAGAACGCGACGGTGCTGCGCAAGCTTGCCCTGTGGCTCGAGAAAGCCGCGGACTACCTCCAGGACTGCCCTGCGCTCATCATCGACGACGAAGCAGACCAGGCCACAGTTGCGACGAAGTCCATAAATCCTCTGATTCTGAGGATCATGAGCAGCCTCCCGAGGTCCGCATACGTGGGGTACACGGCATCGCCTTTCGCGAACCTGCTCATCGACCCCAGCGCGCAGGACCTCTATCCTCGCGACTTCGTGGTCAACCTCCCCAAGCCCGCAGGACACTTCGGTACAGAAGTTCTGTTCGGACGCTACGCACTCGACGGCGAGGACCCAGAACAGGTCGACGACGGACACGACATGATCCGTTCGGTTCCCGATGACGACGTTCCGTGCGTGCGCCCGGAGACCAGAGCCGACGTCGAGGGCTTCGAACCTGTCATCACCGACACCCTCCGCAGAGCCATCGAGTACTTCTGGCTGGTCACAGCAGCTCGTCGGGTACGTCGGACGGGCAACCCGCACAGCACAATGTTGATCCACACCAGCGTCAACACAGCTGTGCACGACAGCTTCAAGCGGCCGATGCAACACCTCATGGATCGCGCTGCACAATCCCTCGCCGACGCGAGCTTCATCTCACGACTGCGCAATCTCTGGGACGAGGAGACCGCGCGCGTCCCCGCCCAGGAGTTCGGAGAGAAGAAAGTACCGTTCGAGGACTTGGTCCCCGAGCTGCCCGGCGTGCTCAGTAGCTGCCGCATCATCATGGACAACTCCAATAGCGAGGACCGTCTCGACTACGAAAACGGCCCCGTCGTGGCCATCGCCGTTGGAGGCAACACGCTTTCCCGCGGGCTCACCCTCGAAGGCCTGTCCGTCAGCTACTTCGTCCGTGCGGTATCGGCATATGACACGCTGCTCCAGATGGGCCGTTGGTTCGGCTTCAGGAACGGCTACGCGGATCTGCCCCGCATCTGGATGACCGACGAACTGGCCGAATGGTTCCGGCACCTCGCAACGGTCGAGACCGAGATGCGTCGAGACATCGACATCTACATGACGGAGGCGGAGACGCCCCTCACCTTCGCCGTTCGTCTGCGTACGCATCCGGCTCTCCGCGTTACGGCTGCCGCCAAGATGCGAGACGCCGTAACCGCAGCCTCGTCGTACGGCGGCAAACGAGTTCAGACTCACTACTTCCACACCAACGCGGACTGGCTTCGCGGAAACATCTCCGCAGCGAGTGCCTTGGTCGCTGCCTCCATGTCGAACGCCGTCCGGGTCGAGGACCGCTCGGCCGAAGGCCGTTACATCTTCCGAGACGTGCCGTACGACGTAGTGACGGACTTCCTCGCCGCTTACAAGTTCCACGAGAAGTCGCCCGAGAACGACGCCGGCCTGATCAGCGAGTACATCAGGAAGCGGGTCACATCAGCAGGCTCACTGCGGCGGTGGAACGTTGCGATCGTCGGCAACCCGGCCGGTGAGCCCTTCACGTTTGCGCCGGGAGTGACCGTGGGCCGCAGCGTCCGTGCCCGAATTGCCGTCACCAACCCCGAAGCGGACTTCGCCGACATCAAGACGCTGATGAGCCGTCGGGACGCTGCGGTCGACCTGAGTGGAGACACGGCAAAGCTGACGGAGAAGGGCATCATGGACGAGCGGCGTGCCCAACTTCCGAACACCGGGCTGCTGGTCCTGTACCCGATCGACAAGACTTCCGAGCCGAGTCCGACCAAGGAGCGCCGCGCTCCCTTGAACGCGGACGAGCACGTGGTGGGCGTCGGCCTGGTCTTTCCCGAGCCGCAGTACGGAGACAGCACTGTGGAGAAGTACATCTCTGCCGACCTGTCCGGCGTGCGTCTGGAGGATGAGGACTACAGCCCGCTCGAGAGTGAAGACGCATGAGCGACGACTCCTTCAGAAACCTCATCGACGAACACTGGACCGCGCTCCAAGCGGAGCAGACCACGGATGAACGGCGCCTGAGAGTCTCGCAACTTCCGGTGGCCACCAGTCAGGGCTCGTTGGCCGTAGCCGTCGACCACGACGGGCATCGCCATGTCCTGGTGCCGGTTCACACACACCGGAAGATACGCTCCGGCCTCGACGGCCCGGTCCTCCAACTACGCAAGCGTCCGCTGGAGGACGAGGAGACTTATCAGACGTACGCCGATCTCGCCTGCTTGCGCTCGGACCTGAACGACCTATTCACGGAACTCTGCGTGGACGTACTGAGCGCAGTACAGGGAATGCCCGAGAACGCGGTCAAGGCCCTGTACAGAGTCCTCGATCGTTGGAAGGCTCTCTTCCAGTCACAGGGCGCTCCGCTCGGAGCAGAGCAGGTCGCAGGGCTCTTCGGCGAGTTGCTGGTTCTCAATCGACTCCTTCAACTCGACTCGAGCGCTCACCGGTTCTGGCGAGGTCCGCAAGGTCACCACCACGACTTCGTGGCCGGGGCGATGGCTGTCGAAGTCAAGACGAGCAGCGCGGGAGGAGCCCGCAGCCCTCGGATCCACGGACTCGACCAGCTCGATCCTCCAGAGGCAGGGACGCTTTGTCTGGTGTGGCTTCGATTGGATCGCCCCACCACGAGTGGTTCTGGACTCGGGTTCCTGGAATTGCTGGAGCAGACGCTTCACTCGTGCGACGACGAGAGCGCCCTCCTGGAACTACTCGCGGAAGCCGGCTACCGGCCGGTCGACGCAGAGCGCTACAGGGACATGTGCTTCGTGGTCACTGAAGAGCGGTGGTATCGAGTGACGTCCGATTTCCCACGCCTGACGACCCGGACACTCGCCGCGGCCGGCATCCCGGTTTCGGTTCTGGACGTTGAGTACACAATCGATTTGTCCGGGGATGTGCAGGCACGTATGACACCTGATGAGGTTTCCACTCTGATCGACTGCCTGATCCAGGAGTCCGTATGACTGGGCCCCGCTGGTTCTCCCAGCCCTACCCTCCGGAAGGCGCGAGTGCCGCAGAAGGCATTCGAAACCAACTGGGGCGCCCGGAACTGGATCTGCTCACCATCCTGGTGCGAGAGTCCGCTCAGAACAGCTGGGACGCGCGAATTCGGCAGTCTTCCGCGCCAGTCGACTACCGCATCGACGTATGGACGGTCGGACCCGCGCACACCGGTGCCTGGCGAGAGCTTCTGCTTACCGGCGCACCCAACGCCGACAGCTTTCCACTTCGCGACACGCTCAAACGCGCCTCGATCCGAGTCCTGGCCGTCTCCGACCGCGGTACTCGCGGTCTTGGGGGTCCGACTCGCGCTGACGATGCCGTGGGCCCGGACCGCGATTTCGTCTCCTTCATTCGCAACATCGGCGAACCTCGAGACACGGCGCTCGGTGGTGGCACTTACGGTTTCGGCAAGGGCATCTTCTACCTGCTGTCCAAGCCGGGAACCGTCCTCGTCCATTCCCGCTGCCGGACGGCACGCGGAGCGTACGAAACTCGCCTCATCGGCTGCACGCTGTGGAAGAGCTATGTGGCCGTCGAGGGCCAGGTGCAGCGCCGCTACACCGGCAGGCATTGGTGGGGTGACACCTCGAGCGAAGTCGTCGAACCACTCGTCGGTCGGGACGCGGAAGCCGCAGCCCAGCGCCTGGGTCTGAAGCCGTTCGGCCCGCAGGAAACCGGGACCACCGTCATCGTCATCGACCCCAGTCTGGATGGACTGGAAGCGCCGGAAGCAGCTGATTACCTGGGCGATGTCATCGCCTGGCATCTCTGGCCAAAGATGATCTCCACCGCAGGCAACCCGCCTGCCATGCGGTTCTCGGTGACGTGTAACGGCATCGAGCATCCGGTGCCAGATCCACGCACCACCCGCCCGCTCAACATGTTCGTGGCGGCGTACGAAGCGATGGTGGGCCCGGAGGGCAGCAACCTCGAGTGCCTCAAGCCGAAGAGACATCTGGGACGGCTGGGGCTGGTCAAGCGCATCATGCCGCCACTCGAACCGACACGGGCATCACGCATGGTGGACGTCGAGGACTTGATCCACCACGTCTGTCTGATGCGTCCCGCGGAGCTCGTCGTCACATACCATCCGGGGCCGAAGCCTCCCAGCATCAACCAGGGCTACGCAGGTGTCTTCCGAGCCGATGACGAGATGGACGACATCTACGCCAAGGCGGAGCCGCCCACGCACGACGCCTGGAATCCGCAATCCCTCGAAAGACCCGAAAGTACCTTTGTCCACACCACTTTTCGACGCATCAACGAAGCTCTGGACCGTCTGCTGTCTCTGAGTGGCGTGGCACGTCCCGGGGCCAGCAACGTGGCCCTCGGCGCAGCCAGTTCCATGTTCTCCGGCCTTGTGGGCGGCGCCTGGGGAATCGGGGGAGCCACCGCCTACTCAAAGCCCGGCAGTACCGCTGTGCGCCGTGACAAGTCGAACACCGAGGAGGTCCCAGGTCGTCGCGGCGCCGGAGGTCCCGTTCCAACTTCTCGAAAGACCGGTTCGGTGACGACTGACCCCGCGGGGCAGATGCCCCATGTCGACGGGCAGTCGTTCGCTCATGGTCCAGGAACCGTCGATCCGGGATCCCCCACCACCCGTCGGCCTCGAGTGCTGTACGTCGGCGATCCCTACTACGACGATCGCGGGAACGCCTCAGTTCTGATCCAGGAATTCCGACTTCCTGTGCCGGGGCCTCAGCGAGTACGCATCGACCTGGCGGTCACCCTGCCGGGGGCTGGTGGGCGCGAAACCGATCCGCCCATAGGAGCCAGCATGCCCGAACTGATCGGCTGGGAGGACGACACCGGCCGGCTGTTCACTTCCGATCCGCAAATGATCGAGGGTGGCGACTCCCTTTGGCGAGCCGTCGTGCGGCCGGCACCGGACACAATGACCGAGATTGGTATCAAAGTCGAGGCGGTGAAGGCCCCGTGACTCGTCGCGTCCTTCCCTACCGCGTGCCTTCCGAGAATGTCGTAGTCGCCGAGCCGTGGCGGCTGGTGCTGGAGGACGGCGAAGTCGGCCTGCCAGAGGCATTGCCGGACTGGGACTACCAAATGGATCTGCTCATGCGCAGGAGTGTCCGCGTCGACATGGATCGCGCCCGCCGGCAGTCGGGCCTGCCAAAGGATGCCTCACTCATGCTGTCGGCCGTGTGGACAGCCACGGGGTCCAACCTGAGCGGACCCGCGCAGCACGTGCGTTTGACGGAAGCAGGACACCTAACCGCCGAGTTCGATGTCTGCCTGCGCGGAGCCGATCTCGGTGGTCTGCTGCTCCTCGACACCGCACTCGTGTTGGCCGATCGGAGGAACGACGCGCGACCTTCGTCACCACGGCGGGCGGGCTCCGTACTGTGGAGCGACCGGGCGGAGTTGCGACTCCAGGGCGACGCCCCGCAGTTCCCCATGGCCGTGATCGACTTCGCCCGGACCTCATTTCCGGACGATGCGGCGTGGCACCTTCAAGTAAGCGGTGGCCTGGAGCACGCCACCATGGGGGCACTGCTTCTTTTGGTCAACGAGCGAAACACGGTCACCGCGACGGCATTTCAGAATGCCGCCAAGCCGCGGCCCGTCGATCGAATCGTTCTGTCCGCCGTGTACACGGATGCCGCCCGAATCATGATTGAGCACGCACTGACTCATGACGACTTCACCGAGGACGCCGAATTCCCGGACGGTTCACTCGGCGCCACCCTGCTGAGCCTGTTCGACCAACTTTTTCCGGACCAGTCGATCACCGACGTACGTCTGCGCCAACGGCAGTCGCCCGCTTTGTTCGCCTCGGACTTGCAAGCGGCCGTCAAGATCTTCGAGGTGTCATGATGGGCTTCCTCTATCCTCGGCTCCTCGCCGAGCAGGCGAGACCGCTCTTCGCCGAGTACCAGCACCTCACCGTCAGTGAGCTGTCCGGTCATGTGGACGTCAATCACGAGTCTGCGGTCTACGTGGCCACAGGCGGTGACCGGGTCTCCCCCGCTCAGCTCCGCGAACTGCGGGAAGGCGTCGTCGACCTGGCAAAGCAGGCGGGATTCCCGGACGACTCAGACCGGGCGCGCAACGCCGAGTTCGACCTGCAACTGGCTGCTCTCCTGCACGCCGAGATGGGCATGGTGCCCGCAGAAGCCGCGTCGCGGGACGTTTGGGCCTTCCTCGCACTGGTCCTCCTCCCGGACGTTGCATTCTGGCGCTACCCCCAGCCGCCCAAGGACCGCGTTCTCGGTACCGACCTCACGCGACACGTCTTCGGTCGACTGTGGTGGCGCGCTCAGCTTGTGCGCTCGCCAGACGATCCGGAACCGTACGCCGCCCTCAAGATTCTCGGCGAGGCCGCGTTCGATCAGATCTACGCAAGGCGAGCCGCGCTCGGCGGAAGCCCCCACCTGGTCCGCGCGATCCTGCGGGTATGGACGGACCTGGACTTCACCGGCCTGAACGAACGCGACACCCTTCGAGACTTCCTGAAGCGACTACTTCGGCTTGCCCCGTTCGTACTGTTCGACGGTATCGAAGAATGCTCTCTCGACAAGGAGTTGCGCGCAGTCGCCCAAGAGTCAGTGGATGCACAGCGTCCTGCCTCCGAGGCAGCCACCCGCGGCCCCGCGCAACGGGCGCAGGAGACGTCGCTGAGCGACACCCCGGGGATGCCGCCCTCGGTTGCCTCCGTACCGGAGGAACAGCCGGCTCCTGCCGCTCCGGCCTTTCAAGTCGACAGCGGACGGTTCAAGTCATTGGAAATCTGCGCCGGTGCCGGTGGACAGGCCCTTGGGCTGGAACGGGCCGGATTCGATCCTGTACTGCTCATGGACAGCAAGGCCGACGCCTGCTTCACCATCGATCTCAACCGCCCCCAATGGGACATCGTCTGCATCGACGTAGCTCAATTCCACCCGAGCATGCGCCCCGAGGTCCTCGGGGTGGACCTCGTCAGCGGTGGGCTTCCACGCGTGAAGTCGCTCGCGACGGTCGGTCGGGGCGAGGACGCCGAGGAACGTCGAGTACTACGCGCAGTGGTCGGCTTGTCATGTGAGATCAAGCCGAAGGCCGTCCTTTTCGAAAACGTTCCCGACCTCGTCGAAGGGCCTGATTTCGAGGACGACCGTGCTTGGATCGAAAGCGAACTGCGTCAAGCCGGACTGCGCTCGACCTGGAAAGTGCTCAATGCCGCAGACTTCAGCGTCCCGCAGAACCGCAACAGCGGTTTCCTGGTAGCCCTCCAGGACCCCTACTTCGCTCGGTTCTTCTGGCCCGAGCCAAGCGGAGCGTCTGCACCAACCGTGGGGCAAGTGCTTGGCCCATCCATGGCTGCTCATGGTTGGCCGGGGGCAGCGCATTGGGTTCGGAAAGCAAACCGCATCGCGCCTGCGCTTGTCGGAGGCTCGGACCGACGAGGCGGCGCAGACCTCGGCCCCACCGGCAGCAAGAAGGCCTGGGCTGTCCTCGGGGTGAACGGCAACAGCCTCGGCGACGAGCCGCCCGGTCCCGACTTCCCAGCCGATGGCGAGCCCAAGCTGACAGTCGAACAAGCAGCGATCGTTCAGGCGTTTCCTGCCGACTGGAAGCTCTCCGGCGGCAAGACGTCCCGGTATCGCCAGGTGGGTCATGCGATGCCTCCACCCTTGGCCACCGCTGTAGGTCTGGCCATCGCCGCCGCACTCCGAGGCTAAGATCGCCCCATGGCCACACCCCGTCCCGTCGCTCCGGAACCGATCACAGTCGTCGACTTGTTCAGCGGCTGCGGCGGCTTTACCCAGGGGTTTCATGAGTTTCGCCCCGCCGGGACGGACGAGGACGGGCCCGTCTTCCACAGTGTCGCGGCCGTCGAACACAACGTTGCCGCAGCAGCCACGTACGCCGCGAACTTCGGGAGTCTTCGACCGGACGAGCGGGTTCCCGCCGCTCGGGTGCACGTGGGCGACATCGAGGACTGGCAACCCACTCCGGAAGCACTTCACGCCGATGTCGTCGTCGGTGGTCCGCCGTGCCAGGGTTTCTCCGCCCTGAACCGCAAGAAGAAGGGCAGCGAGCGCAATCGCCTTTGGGAGGAGTACGTCAGAATCGTCGCCGAAATCCGCCCGAAGGTGTTCGTCATCGAGAATGTCGACCGCTTCCTCAAGTCGGACGAGTTTCGGAACCTCCTGAGCCAGGTGGAAGAGGGTGGACAGCTTGCCGAGTATCGACTGGTCGATCCTCTCGGCTACGACCCGTCCGACACAGAGGATGACAGGAGCAAGCGTTACCTCCTCAACGCCGCTGATTACGGTACGGCTCAAGCGCGCCGTCGAGCCATTGTCATCGGTGTCCGTCGCGACATCGAGAACGGCCGAGTGTTGACATACCCCCCCAAGACGCATCTGCGGCGACCGAAGGGATCGTCGGCCGTCGCCACCCGGCCGCTTGATGGTGTCGACGCGGCAATTTCGTACTGGCCGGCCGTCGATGGCATCTTCCGCGAATCGTCGGGACGCGCCATCCGCGGAACGGAGCTTCCGGACGGCAAGGAGTTCATCCCTGATGTGAATGCTGTGGTGCCGGGAGTTTTCACGACCTCCGATCTGCACTTCGGCCGTAACCCGGAACCTCTTTCGAGGGCGCGCTACATGGCCATTCCTCCGGGCGGCAACCGCAAGGACCTTCGTGACAAGTGGTTCACCTTGGACGAGCTGGGCGAGATCCACGTCTTCAACACGCCCAATCCTGCCGGCGTGAGGACGCCTGTCGAATATCTTTCGACCAAGAGTTGGGACAACCACAATACTGGTACCGGCGACGTCATGGGCCGACTACGTCTCGGTGAGCCATCTGTCACCATCCGGACCGAGTTTTTCAAACCCGAGAAGGGTCGGTACCTGCATCCGACTGAGTCCCGCCCCATCACGCACTATGAGGCAGCCCGGATCCAGGGTTTTCCCCTCGACTTCCGTTGGTGCGGCTCGAAGACTGAAATAGCCACGCAGATCGGCAACGCGGTGCCCATCCCACTCGGGAAGGCAATCGCTAGGGTCATCCACGCCTATCTGCGCGGCTGAGAATACAAAGCCGTACCTGCGCAGTCCGCGATCAACTTACCGGCCTCGATACCCTGCCCCCATGATTCGCGCAGTGGTCTTCGACGTCGGTGAGTGCCTTGTGGACGAGACCCGGGAGTACGGGACTTGGGCCGACTGGCTGGGGGTGCCTCGGCACACGTTCCATGCGATGTTCGGGGCTGTGATCGCCCAGGGGCGTGACTACCGGGAGACGTTCCAGGCGTTCCGGCCCGGGTTCGACCTCTACGAGGAGCGGGAGAAGCGGGCCGCGGTCGGTCGGCCGGAGACGTTCGGGGAGGACGATCTTTACGCGGACGTCCGCCCCGCCCTCGCGACGCTGCGGGCAGAGGGGCTGTGGCTCGGCATCGCCGGGAACCAGACCGTGCGAGCGGGGCGGATTCTGCGTGAACTCTTCTCACGCGACGTCGATCTGATCGGTACCTCGGACGACTGGGGGGCGAGCAAGCCGGATCCCGAGTTCTTCAAGCGGGTCGCCGAGGCCGTTCCGTTCGATGTCGACGAGGTTCTCTATGTCGGAGACCGCTGCGACAACGACATTCGCCCCGCCCGACTGGCCGGCATGCACACAGCGCTTGTGCGTCGTGGCCCCTGGGCCACCATTCAGTGGAACAGCGACGCAGCCACGGATCGGCCGACCTTCCGTATTGAAGGTCTATTGGAACTCCCGGGCAGAATCCGGGAGTTCAACCAAGCCGACCGTTGAGAACCGCGGGTCACCGCAGTGGCGAGTCGAGCCGTGGTTTGGGGGTCACGTGGCCTCCTTGTCGGTCTCTCGGGGTCGGGTGTCGGCGATCGCATTACGATGTGCTGTCGCCTCGCGCAGTGCGACTCGGTAAGGTCGCCCAGGCTGCCGTTGCCCGTGTGGATCTGCGCCGTCCGCTCACCGCGAAGAGCCTCACAGTCCGGACAGTCGCTTCTCACGGGGTACGGCTCTCGCCACCAGCCCGGCATCTGGGGCACCGACATGGCGGATAGGCGCTCGACAGTGGCAGCGGCGGGCTGCTCCGGTTTGTCGAGTGAATGATCACTCTGGCACGCTCCCGAACGACCATGCCGGTCTTGCTGTCAACCTGATACACGCGCATCGTCATGCCCATGCGGGTAATTCCTCTTTGCAGCTCGAATGATGCTGAAGCGGTGCAGTCCCAGTGCACCGCCTCCAGCGGGCCGACGGACGACGAGCGACCGGACGTTTGGGCGGACCTTTTCACCGTTGGCGGCGAGGTCAAATCCCTACGCTGGGACGTCACGTTCGCGGCCGCAAGGGGGAGACATGGCGGAGACGGGCACGAATGAGCTGACGCACTTACGGCAAGCAGCGGGGTTCACACAAGAGGCGTTCGTGGCGGCGTTCGATGAGGAGGCCTCGCGGATCGGCGTGGACGCCTCGGTGAGCGTGCGGCAGTTGCGCCGCTGGGAGCGTGAGACGCCACCGCCACTTCCACACCCGACTCAGCAGATCGTCCTGGAGACGATGTTCGGCGTACCACTTACCGAGATGGGGTTCCGCGTCCCCCGCCACCGCATGACGGTTTCGGCTCCGATCAGCGACCCTGGAACAGTGAAGCGGAGGACGTTCGTCGCCGACGCCGGTCTACTCGCTGCGGCGGCCCTGGTGCCCGCCCGACCGGGCCGACGGATCGGCGCTGCCGAGATCGCAGGCATTCGGGCCAGGCTGGACAGCCTGTACCAGACGGACCACACGGCGGGCAGCGTGCCGGCCGTAAGGCAGGCGGGCCACATTGAGGACGAAATCACGGGCGCTCTCAGGTCCGCCTCGTACACCAACCGCATCGGCCACGAGATGCAGACGATGCTCGCCGAACTGCACGGCCACCGCGCTTGGTACGGCTACGACTGCGGGCGTATCTCCGAGGGGCGTGCCGCCTGCACGGAAGCCCTCGCAGCGGCACAACTCGTGAACGACCCGCTGCTTCAGGTCTCCGTGCTGGAGACGCTGGTACTTCTGGCGATCAAGGCGGATCGGGCGTGGGAGGCCGCGAGCGCGGTCGAGAGCGCCCACCGAATCGCCAAGCGCGCGGGGGCCGGGAATACTGTGCACCTGGTCATCGCCCTCAGAGATGCCAATGTGGCCATCCATGTCGGAGACCTGGATGGGGCGCGCCGCGCGCTTAGTCGTGCAGTTACGCACCAGGGGCGCGCAGACACGGATTTCGAGGTGCCCAAATGGGCTCAGTTCGTCGGACCCTTCGAGGTCGACTACGCCACTGCGGACATGTACGTACGAGCCGGGCAGCCGAAGCGCGCCCTTCCGTTCCTACGGGCCGCTGTGCGAGGCATCAGTGGTGATCTCGTCCGCAACGGTGCTTCGTACCGCGTGAAGTTCGCAGGTGTACTCCTCGATGCCGGGGAAGTCGATGAGGCGTGCGCCGAGATGGGTGTGGTGCTTGGCGCGTGCGACGGTATCTCGTCGCCACGACTGGTGGACAGAATCCGGGAGTTCCGGAGAACTGTGATCGGGGTCGACAGCGTGGCAGCCCGGGAGTGCGGCGAACGCATTCGCGAGACCCTGGAGGGAGCGTGACGTGACGGGGGAGGGAGCCGTGACCGTGGAGACGCCGGACGGAAAAGCTGCTGCGGAGGCCGAAGAGGCGTTCCGGCTCGTCTACGCCGACGCGTTCGCCGGGCCGCCGTACAACGAGACCGAAGAGGATGTCGCAAGGGCCTTCCGGCGGTTTCGGTCTCAGACTCGGAAGTCCGGATTCCGTGCTGCTCTCGCTCGGACCGGGAGCGGGGAGCCGGTCGGCATGGCATACGGGTATCCGCTGGCGTCCAACACCGGCTGGTGGGACCAGCTGACCGAGCCGGTGCCCGTCGACATGCGGCACGAGGACGGGCGTCGCACCTTTGGGCTCATGGAACTCGCCGTGCGCGCACCGTGGCGCGGGCAGGGCATCGCACGGCGGCTGCATGTGACGCTGCTCGACGGAGTCCAGGCCGAGCGGGTGCTGCTGAATGTGCATCCCGAGAGCAAGGCGGCATCGGCCGCGTATCGGGCGTGGGGGTATCGCAATGTCGGGCAGGCCCGACCGTGGGAGGGTGCCGAGCTGCATGACGTGATGCTGCTCGACCTGGGGTGACCTTGTGTTGGCTTCAAGGTGCCCAAGGCCGACCCACTGGGTCGGTTTGTGGGGACGACAGGGCGCCGAGGACCAACGGGGCGTCTCGGCGGGTCGTGACTACGAGGACTGGCTGGTCGCCGTCCTGGGCTTCTATGACGATGGCGTCGTATTTGTAGGCCTCGTACCAGACGGCGGGGTCCCCGGGTTCCAGGGATCGGGCGTTCCGCACCTTCAGCGTCTCGGGAAGTGGTCTGCCGGCGAAGCGTCCGGTGGGGTCCGGGGTGGTGAGCGGACGGCCGTCTCCCACCACGAGTTGGTTGAAGCCGTCCACGCTGTAGGGGACTTCTCCGTGCACGGTCGCGCGCACGCGGCGCTTCTCCGTGGGGAGAACGGGGACGATGTCGCTGGTGTCGGCGGCACGCCTCACACGACGCCGAATCCACCACACGTACAGGCCGGCCAGGCCCACGGACGGCGGGATGCCTGCCGCCGTGATCAGGAACGCCTGTCCCACACCGTCGGCGGTGATGCCCGCGATGAAGCCGACACAACTCAGGAGCATGCCTGACACCTGCCACAACGCGATCCCCCAGGGAGCGATTCGCCGTGGGCGAGAGCCGCTACGGCGGTACCAGCACCCGGTCGAGAAGAACCCGAGCCCCAGGGGCAGTGCCATGAGGCCGATGGCCGTGGGGAGTCGCCAGTCGTCGTCCGGTGAGGCGTAGGTCTTCTGGTTGGCGGCGCCGAACCCTACGGCGCGGATCTCGCCGCGCCAGTACGTCAGTGTGACCCCGTCGCCGGCGCGTACGGCGTCGTACACCGGCCTGTCGCCCGTCATGCGTATGCGCAGCACGGTGTGCGCTCCGCGCTCCCTGGCGAGGAGCCAGTACTGGACGCTCTTGCCGTGGGGCTCGTCGTCCTTGCCCGCGACGGTTGCCGGAACCGTCGTCGTGCAGGAGTGAGACCCGGTGCCGGCCGTGCGGGCTGGGCAGGCGGGCGCGGCGGCGTACGCGTCTTTGTCCGCCAGCGCGCCCGGCACGACGGCGAACAGTACGGCGGAGAGCAGCAGGAGGAGGAGGCCGATGGCCGCGGGCAGCAGTGCGGACCATGTGCGCGGCTCGCTCTGTGTCCGGTCCTTCATCCCCGTGGTCCCCCTGCTGTTCCCTGCCCGCACGGCCGCGATCGGCCGTCAGTGTGCTCGTTCGCCGGGGAGAGACAGCGCTCCCGCAGCGTAAATGGCGGTCTTCAGTGTCTTAACGCCTCCCGTTCCCCTCGTTTCCGGCACCCCCCTGAGTGCCGGCATACAGGCGTTATCCGTTTTCTGTTGTGGAGTGCCAACACAGCGTTGTGGAGTGCCGACACAGTTGACGCGCCGTGGTCAGCGGCGCGGTGGTCGTAGGAAATCTACGGACGGGTAACCAACGGATCAACCTGAATTGATCAACATTTGAGGTTGATCCGGACAAGTCCGAAGTGCTTGTCGGCGGCTCGGCGGCGCGGCTCGGCCGGTTCAGCCCTGAACCTGTGCCTCCGCGCCCGAAGGACCGCCCGAAGGACAGTCCCCGGGGACGGACACGGACGGTGCGTGGGCCGGTGGCAGGCGGCGGGCCAGTGGGAGGACTGCCAGGGCCAGTACGAAGCCGTAGACGGTCACCAGGCCGTGGCCGTTGTCCTGGGTGAGCCACATGGCGAGGCCTGCTGCGGGTGCCGCCGACGCCAGCAGGCGGAGCTTGGTGTCCGTGGTGGTCAGCAGGAGCGCGCCCGCCAGGGTGGCCGCCAGGAAGTACGTCGCACCGGAGCTGCCCGCGAAGTTGCGCGGGTCGGTGCTGCGGGCGGTCTCGCCGAACAGGGCGTCGATCGGTTCGGGGAGGAGGATGCCCGCCGCGAACAGCCCCAGCATGAGCGGGCCCCGCCAGAACCACTGGGCCAGGGCCGCGACGACCGCGAGGGTGACGATGTTCCAGGCGGCACCGAAGAGGCCGCCGTTCTGCATGAAGACGGACGTCACCACCCGCCACCAGCCGGTCTTGCGCGGGTCGCTGTCCAGCGTGTCCATCGCACCGGACCAGCTGTGCTGGAGCACGACCCCGCCGACCGCCACTGCCGTGAGGGCGACCGCCGCCCAGGGGACCGGCCGGCGGCGGATGGTGTCCTCGCCGACCAGCGCCAGGCCGCTCTTGAACATCAGCACCATCAGTGCCGCGGTCGTCAGGTTGAAAAGTATGGCGCCCACGCCGATCGGTCCCCCGTTGAATGATCATCGCTTGTGGTCGGTGAGCACCATAACCCCACAGCTTCGGAGCCCATCAGCCGGTGACGCGGTCGGTTCGCTTCAACGGTCCGAGTACGTACGTCCGGGTCCGTCCGCCGGGCAACGGACGGACCCGGTCACGTGGTGTCCCGCGGGAGGGTCACCGGTCCCGCGGGACGGTTTCGGGGGCTCGGGCGGCCGTTGCGCTGCTCAACGCCTCACGGCGTCGGCGTCGGCGTCTCAGCGGCTCGACCCGGAGCCGCTCAGCTGCTGAGCTGCTTGCGCTCGGTGCCCCCGGTGATCTGGATCTTGCGCGGCTTGGCCTGCTCGGCCACCGGGATGCGCAGTATCAGGACACCGGCCTCGTACGACGCGTCGATGCGTTCGGTGTCGAGGGTCTCGCCGAGGAAGAGCTGACGGGTGAAGACGCCCGTGGGGCGTTCGGCGACGATCAGTTCCGCGCCCTCGGGGGCGGGGGACTTTCGCTCGGCACGGACGTTGAGGACGTTGCGTTCGACGTCGAGGTCGATGGTCTCGGGGTCCACGCCCGGAAGGTCGAAGTGGACGATGAAGTCGTCGCCGGACCTGTAGGCGTCCATCCCCATGGCACCGGGACGGGTGTTCCCGAAGACCTGCTGCGCGAGGCGGTCGAATTCGCGGAACGGGTCGGAGCGCATGAGCATCACTCGTCACTCCCTTCATGAGGCACTTGTCTGCGATGCCCTACGGCTACTTATATAGCTCGGGGGAGGAAAGTTGACAAGCACCGACTCAACAAGACCTACCGGGGGACCTGGCCCACGGGTTAGCCTCGGGCATCGAAAGGTACTTGGGAGGCAAGTGATGGCGAAGGTTCCCGGCGCAGTCGTCGCCGCGAGCGGGCTCGTGGGCGGGTACGGCGTGGCCCGCTGGACCGGGAAGCGGGAGCTTGGCGGGGCCGTGCTGGCCGTCGCCGGGGCCGCGGCCGCGCGGCAGTGGCGGCAGCGGGCGGGCGGCAAGGCCGCGGGCGCGCTCACGGCCGCGTATGTCGCGGCCTTCGCCGGGTCCCATCCACTGGCGAAGAAGGTGGGCGCCTGGCCGTCCGTCCTCGGCGTCGCCGGGGCGGTCGCGCTGGCCTCCTGGGCCGTCGCCGACCGACGGCACCCGTAACCGTCCTGGGAGACCCCGTAGTCCCCCGGCCTGACCGCGATCGCGGAGGGGCGGGGCTACGGGGAGGGCTCGGAGGGCGGCGGGACCGTCACCGTGACCCGGCGGACGACCGTCCGGCCGGCCATGTTCACCGGCCTGTTCAACCTGCAGCGGGCCACGGTGACGATCCTCATGATCGTCAGGCCGGGGTCGACGACGTACGCGCGTCAGCCAGCGTTCCGGCCAGGGGCGCCTGCGCAGTGGGCGAAGCAGCTTCACGGTTGTCTCGGTCATGCGTACGAGGCTTCCCGGCCGGCCTCGGGGGCGACAGAGTACGCGTACTCCGCGGCCGGGCAGAGTACGCGTACTCACACGTCCGCTCAGGCGGTCTTGGGGTGGTGGCGTCCCGTGGTCATGGCCTTCGCCTTCTCCGGCACCGCCGTCAGCGGCCTGGCGATGTCCTCCAGGGAGCGCCGCTCCGCGTTGACCGCGAGGAACGCGGCGACCAGGCCCGCCGCGCACATCAGGGCGGCGCCGATCTGGAAGGCGAGGACCGTGTCGGCGACCTTGCCGGTGCTGGTGAGGTCGGCGAACAGCAGGGGGCCGCTGATGCCGCCGGCGGCGGTGCCGAGGGCGTAGAAGAAGGCGATGGACATCGCGCGCGTCTCCATCGGGAAGATCTCGGACACGGTCAGGTAGGCGCTGGAGGCACCGGCCGAGGCGAAGAACAGCACCGCGCACCAGCAGGCCGTCAGCGTTCCGGCGCTCAACGAGCCGCGGTCGAACAGCCAGGCGGTGCCGAACAGCAGCAGGCCGGACAGCAGGTACGTGGACGAGATCATCACGCGGCGGCCGACCGTGTCGAAGAGCTTGCCGAGCAGCAGCGGGCCCATGAAGTTGCCGAGCGCGACGACGGCGAAGTAGTAGCCGGTGTGGCCGGAGGGAACGTTGAAGAACTTCGTCAGGATCGCGCCGAAGCCGAAGGTGATCGCGTTGTAGAGGAAGGCCTGGCCGATGAACAGGGAGAAGCCGAGGACCGCCCGCCTGCGGTAGTCGGCGAAGACCGTGCGGGCGATCTCGGCGAAGGTGACGCTGCGCCGCTGGTGGATGGTGATCTCGCCGTGCGGCTCCGCGAGCGGCTCGCCCTTCTCGGCCCGGACCTGCCGCTCGATCGCGGTGACCACCTCTTCGGCCTCGCGGTCCCTGCCGTGGATCAGCAGCCAGCGCGGGCTCTCCGGGACGTGCCGGCGTACCAGCAGGATCACCAGGGCGAGGACGGCGCCGAGGGCGAAGGTCAGCCGCCAGCCGAGGTTGGCGGGCAGGAGGTCGGTGTTCAGGGCGAGGATGGACAGCAGCGAACCGCCGATCGCGCCGAGCCAGAAGCTGCCGTTGATGATGAGGTCGACGCGGCCGCGGTAGTGCGACGGGATCAGTTCGTCGATCGCGGAGTTGATGGCCGCGTACTCGCCGCCGATGCCGAAGCCGGTCAGGAAGCGGAAGAGGAAGAACCACCAGGGGGCGAAGGAGAACGCGGTCAGGGCGGTGGCCGCCAGGTAGACCGCGAGTGTGATCATGAAGAGCTTCTTGCGGCCGTAGCGGTCGGTCAGGCGGCCCCAGAACAGGGCGCCGACGCAGGCTCCCGCCACATACAGGGCGGCCGCGATACCGGTGACCTGGCCGGAGGAGATCGACAGCCCGCTGCCGGGCTCCGACAGACGGCCGGCGATGTTGCCGACGACGGTGACCTCCAGGCCGTCGAGGATCCACACGGTGCCGAGGCCGATGACAATCGTCCAGTGCCAGCGCGACCACGGAAGGCGGTCCAGGCGGGCGGGGATGTTGGTGGTGACGGTACGGCCGGTGTCGGCCTCAGCGGTCGTCATGGGCTCCCTCCTCAGCGAAACGAACGCCCTCCGTGTGCCCTGGCGCCGCCGCTTTACGCCCTGGCGAGGGTGCGTCACGCAGCGTTCGCCTACGCCCCCAGCACCCGCGACACCGTGTAGATCAGCAGGCCCGCCAGCGAGCCCACCACCGTGCCGTTGATGCGGATGAACTGCAGGTCGCGGCCGATGTGGGCCTCGATCTTGCGAGTGGTGTGCTCCGCGTCCCAGCTCGCCACCGTGTCGGTGATGAGGGAGGTGATCTCCTTGCGGTAGGTCGTCACCACGTACACCGCCGCACCTTCGATCCAGCGGTCGACCTTGCCCTGGGCCCTGGGGTCGGTGGCCATCCGGGCGCCCAGCGAGAGCAGGGAGGCGCGCACCCGCAGGCGCAACTGGCTGCGCTCGTCCTCCGCCGCGGAGACGATCATGGATCGTACGGCGGTCCAGGCCGAGGCGATCAGGTCCTGGACCTCGCCGCGGCCCAGCACCTCGCCCTTGAGGTGCTCGACCCGCGCGCGTGTGTCGGTGTCGGACTGCAGGTCGGCGGCGAAGTCGGTGAGGAAGCGGTCGAGGGCGCCACGCGCCGGGTGGGTGGGCATGTCACGCATCTCGACGGTGAAGCGCAGCAGCTCCTTGTAGACCCGCTCGCCGACCTTCCGGTCGACGAACTTCGGGGTCCAGCCGGGCGCGCCGCCCGCGACGGCGTCCATCACGGAGTCGCTGTGCAGGACCAGCCAGTCGTGCGCCCGGGAGACGACCAGGTCGACGGCCCGCCGGTGGCCGCCGTCGGCGACGATGCCCTCCAGCGTCTTGCCGATGGCGGGCGCGATCTCCTGGGTACTGGCCCTGCGGGTGATCGCCTCGCCGACCACGGCCTGGACGTCGGAGTCCCGCAGGACGGCCAGGGCGCCGCGCAGGGCGGTCGCCAGTTCCGCCGTCACCCGGTCGGCGTGCTCGGGCACGGCCAGCCAGGCGCCGAGGCGGCTGCCGATACCGACGGCGCGCAGCCGCTGGCGCACGACGTCCTCGGAGAGGAAGTTCTCGCCGACGAACTCGCCCAGCGAGACGCCCAGCTGGTCCTTCTTGTTGGGGATGATCGCGGTGTGCGGGATGGGCAGGCCGAGGGGGTGGCGGAAGAGGGCGGTGACCGCGAACCAGTCGGCCAGCGCGCCGACCATGCCGGCCTCGGCGGCCGCCGCCACGTAGCCCGACCAGGCTCCGGCGCCCACGTTCTGTCCCCACTTGGCCAGGACGTACACCACCGCCACGCACAGCAGGAGCCCGGTCGCGGTCAGCTTCATACGGCGCACTCCGCGTCGCCGCTCCTCGTCGGCGGGACTGAAGATGGTCATGGCACGGTGGGAGACGGCACCCGCCGGTGCCGTCTCGGTCGCTGCTTCCGGTGTCGTACGTTCCATGCGCTCCGCCCGTCCGGTGATCCCGCACCCAATTGTCCCTTCCTGAGCGACTCCCGGAACGGAACAGGAGTTCCCGGTTGTCTTTACGGAGGGGCGAGTCGGGCAGGGGCCTGTCAAGTGCGCCGAGCCGATGGCGCATCATGGCCTCACAGATCCGGAGCCTCGGGCTCCCGTCGCCCGAGGAGAACGACATCCGCATGGCCAAGCGTCGCGGTCACGTCGCGCGGGCTGCGATCGTCGCGTTGATCGCAGTCCTGTCCGCCGCGCTCTACGCCGGATTCGTCGCCGACGGCACAAAGGCCCACGACGATCGCGCCGCCGGCCACGGCCCGCGCGACTCCGCCGCCCCGGCGTCCGCCGGTACCTGGGTCGGCGCCTGGTCCGCCGCCCCGGCGGGTGCCGAGCCCCGCACCGAGATCCGCGGCATGGCGGGCCGCTCGGTGCGCAACGTCGTGCACGCGGGCGTCGCGGGTACGAGTGCCCGCGTCACGCTGTCCAATCTCTACGGCCAGTCGCCGCTGACCATCACCCACGCCTCGATCGCGGTGGCCGCGGACGACGGCACCGTGTCGCCCGCGGCCACCGCTTTCTCCGCGGCCGCCGCGGCGGGGACGATGCGGCGGCTCACGTTCGGCGGGGATGCCTCCGTCGTCGTGCCGGCCGGCGAGCAGGTGATGAGCGACGCGGTCCGCATCGCCGTCCCGCAGGGCAGCGACGTGCTGATCACGACCTACTCCCCCACCGCGTCCGGCCCGGTCACCTACCACCCGCACGCGCGGCAGATCTCCTACGTCGCCCGGGGTGACCGCACCGAGGACGTGACGGGGACGCCGTACACCGGCCGGGCCGGGTGCTGGCGGTACGTGACCGCGCTGGACCTGCTCAGCAACGCGTCGGACGGGACGGTCGTCGTCCTCGGCGACTCGATCACCGACGGCATCTCCTCCACCATGGGCGCCAACCGCCGCTGGCCGGACGTCCTCTCGGACCGGCTGCGGGCCGCGGCCGGGGCGGGCACGGACGTGCCGCGCTACAGCGTCGTCAACGAGGGCATCAGCGGCAACCGGGTGCTGGCGAGCGGGCTGGGGCGGCCCGCCGACAACCCGAGCGGGCTCAGCCGGTTCGGCCGGGACGTGCTGGAGCGGACGAACGTCAAGGTCGTGGTCGTGGACCTCGGGGTGAACGACATCCTGCGCACCCCGAGTACCGCCGACCCGGCGGAGATCGCGGACGGTTTGCGGGCCCTGGTGCGTGAGGCCCATGCGCGGGGGCTGAGGGTCGTGGGCGCGACGCTGATGCCGTTCCAGGGGCACCGGGGGTACACGGCGGCCCGCGAGGCGGTGCGGCAGCGGGTCAACGCGCAGATACGGGCGGGCCGTGTGTACGACGCGGTGGTCGACTTCGACCGGGCGCTGCGGGACCCGTACCACCCGCGGCGGCTGCGCGCCGGCTACGACTGCGGGGACCATCTGCACCCCAGCGACCGGGGGTACCGGAAGATGGCCGAGGTGTTCGACCTGACTGACCTGAAGGGGGCGGGGAAGGCGGAGTCGTAGGTCCAGCGATTGCGGCGGGCTCGCGGCTCAGCGGCGGGCTCAGCGACCGGCACCCGGACTCGGCGACGGGGCACCCTGGCTCAGCGACGGGCACCCGGACTCGGCGACGGGGCACCCGGGCTCGGAGACGGCGGCGCGGGCTCGACGACTGGCGCACGGACCCAGCGGCAGCAGCCCGCCTCAGCGACCAGCACCCCCACACAGCGGCAGCAGCCCGCCTCAGCGACCAGCACCCCACTCAGCCGCAGCAGCCCGGCTCAGCGACGGACACCCCGGCTCGGAG
>NZ_JBEYZY010000005.1:228396-311978 GCF_040646295.1 Streptomyces sp. NPDC046197
AGCGGCAGCAGCCCGCCTCAGCGACCCAGCACCCCCACACAGCGGCAGCAGCCCGCCTCAGCGACCAGCACCCCACTCAGCCGCAGCAGCCCGGCACCCGGACTCAGTGGCGGCGGCGCGGCTCAGCGGCGGCCGTGGTCGTGGCCGTGCCTGCGGCGGTCTCTGTCCTCCCAGCGCTGCTCCCGGCGTGCCGCCTGCAGCTCCCGGCGTTCGCTTCTGCGGTCCAGCTTCTCCTGGCGGCGCTCCTCCTTCAGCCGGAGTCGCTCCGCCCTGGTCAGCTTCCGCTCGACACCGACACCGCCCCAGAAGGCGAAGCCGGTCAGGACCACGCGTGGTGCGCCCGGTTCCGCGGCCACGCCCTCCTCGCGGTGGTCGAAGCCGCCCATGATGCCGATGCCGCGGACGACGACCTCGACGCCGGGCGGGACGATCACCTGCATGCCGCCCATGATCGCCACGCAGTTGATCTCGACCTCGCGGTCCGCGAAGTTCGCCTCGCGCAGGTCGATCTCGCCGCCGCCCCAGAAGGCGAAGCAGTTGAACCGCTTGGGCGCGGTCCAGCGCCCCTTGCGCTGGAAGCCGGACATGATGGCCACCGCCCAGGACGACGAGCCCTCGCCGCCGACGATCCGCCCCGCCCAACTGCCGCTCTCCGCAGGCTCCTTGCGCAGGGACACCGCAGGTGCGGTGACACCCGAGGCCGGCAAGTCCCGGGTGATCGGGGCCAGTTCCCCGTAGGTGCGCGCCTTGTAGGTCGCTTCCAGCCGTTCCTCGAACTCCTCCATGTCGAGGCGCCCCTCCGCGAGGGCGTCCCGCAGGATCTCGGCGACTCGTTCACGATCGGCGTCGGAGGCACGCAGCTCCGGGGCATCGTCGGTCATGGGCAGCAGCCTACGAGTTCCGGGTGCCGGGGGCTACGAGAGGGCTTCCTCGGCCGTCCCGGCGTACATCTTCGCGATCACGGACTCGATGTCCGGCTCCCGCACCGACAGGTCCACCAGCGGGTACTGCGCCGCGATCCGGGCCACCAGGGGCGCCGCCGACTGCGCCGCCGGAAAGGCCAGCCACTGCCGGGGGCCCTCGACCCGTACCACGCGCGCGGGCGGGACCTCGACGGGCGGCAGTTCACGCTCCAGGTCCACCACCAGCGTCCGTTCGCTCTCCCCCGCCTCGTGCAGTCCGGTGAGCGGGCCGTCGTACATCAGGCGCCCGTGGTCGATGACCATCACGCGTGAGCACAGCTGCTCGATGTCCTGCAGGTCGTGGGTGGTGAGCAGCACCGTCGTGCCGCGCTCGGCGTTCAGGTCGCGCAGGAACGCGCGGACCCTGGCCTTGCTGATCACGTCGAGGCCGATGGTCGGCTCGTCGAGGTACAGCACCTCGGGGTCGTGCAGCAGGGCCGCCGCGATGTCGCCGCGCATCCGCTGGCCGAGCGACAGCTGCCGTACCGGGACGTCCAACAGAGAGCCGAGTTCGAGGAGTTCGATGCAGCGGTCGAGATTCTCGCGGTAACGACCGTCCGGGATCCGGTACATGCGGTGCATCAGCCGGTAGGAGTCGATCAGCGGCAGGTCCCACCACAGGGTCGTGCGCTGCCCGAACACCACCCCGATGCGCTGCGCGAGCCGGGTCCGCTCGCGCGCCGGGTCGATGCCGGCCACCCGCAGCCGGCCGCCGCTCGGGGTCAGGATGCCGGTGAGCATCTTGATGGTGGTCGACTTTCCGGCCCCGTTCGGGCCGATGTAGCCGACCATCTCGCCGCGTCCGACGCGGAAGGACAGCGCGTCGACCGCCCGTACCCGCCGTCGCTCGCTGCGCAGGAAACCGGTCTTCTTCCGCACCTCGAAGACCTTCTCGACCCGGTCGAGTTCGATGAATCCGCCGTCCACCGCCGTCACCGCCGCACGCCCCTTCAACTCCCCGTACTCCGATACGACCTGAGCCCCGCCCGCCAGGCCACCCCCGCCAGCGCACAGCACGCGGCGGCCACCAGCGGGGGTGTGAACGCCGCCCACTGCGGCAGGTCCAGTGGATACGGCCGCCCGAGGACATAGGTCGCGGGCAGCCAGTTGACGAACGCCAGCGGCAGTACGAAGGTCACCCCGCGCACCAGCTCCTTGGCGAACACCGTGGGCGGGTACTGCAGCAGGGTGGTGCCGCCGTAGGTGAAGGCGTTCTGCACCTCGGAGGCGTCCTGGGCCGCGAACTGGAAGGCCGCGCCCGCCACGAACACGGCGCAGAAGATGCCGAAGCCGCTGAGCAGCATCACCGGCATCAGCAGCACTCTCGGCGGCGTCCAGTCGATCTCCAGGGTGCTCAGCGCGTAGCCCAGCACCAGCGCGCCCTGCGTGACCCGGCCCAGTCTGCGCAGCCCGAAGCGGTCGGCGGCGACCTGCGCGAGTACGGGCGCGGGGCGCACCAGCAGGGTGTCCAGGGTGCCGTCGCGCACCCGGCGGCCCAGCCGGTCCATCGACCCGATCGCGAGGTCCGCAAGCCCGAAGGACACACTGGTCAGCCCGTACAGGAACGCGATCTCGGGCAGCGTGTAGCCGCCGAGCGCGTGCACCCGGGAGAACATCAGCAGGATGGCGACGAAGTCCAGCGCGGTCGCCGCGAAGTTCCCGAACGTGGTCATGACGAAGGAGGCCCGATAGGCCATCGTGGAGCGGATCCACATCCCGGCGATCAACCGGTAGGCCCGCACGGCGTCCGCCACCCGACTGCCCGCGGCGGCTGGACCACGCCGGCCGCCCCGGCCGTCGTACCCGGACCTGGCGTCCTGCGCGTACCCCGGGCTGTCCGGGTGTTCCGTCGGTTCAGCCACCCTGGACCACCACCCGCCGGGTCGCCACCGTCTGCACCAGTCGTCCGGCCGCCAGCAGCGCCACCGCCCACGCCCCCTGGAAGGCGTACGTGGTGAGCGGGTCGGCGTGCCCCAGCAGGACGTCGGCCGGGGCCTGGAGCAGCGAGGACCACGGCAGCGCGCGGACGATCTCGCCGAGCGCGCCCGGGAAGACGTTCAGCGGCAGCAGCATCCCCGAGCAGAAGAACCCCGCCAGCCACGCCATCTGGACCACGCCCGTGCCGTCCAGCAGCCAGAACGCGCTCAGCGCCACCAGGAACCGGATCCCGAAGCCGACCAGCATCGCCAGCAGCACCGCGCCGAGGAACGCGATCCAGGTCACCGCGTCCGCCGGCAGGGCCACCGGGAAGCACAGCGCCCCGAAGCCGAAGGGGATCACTCCCCGCCCCAGCAGCTGGAACAGCGCCCGCCCCAGGTCGCTCGCCAGCCACCACAGTTGCAGGTCGGCGGGCCGGTACAGATCGATCGCGATGTCACCCGTACGGATGCGTTCCATGAGCTCGTCCTCGACACCGCCGCCCCCGATCGCGAGCGTCGACAACAACGCCTGCCCCAGCCAGACATAGGTCACGGCCTGGGCCGCGTCGTACCCCCCGAGGTGCGGCCGCACGTCCCACAGCGCGAGGTACGTGTACACCAGGATCAGGCCGAACACCGTGTTGGTGAACACCCCGGCCGCCGTCGCGGCCCGATATGTCGCGTACCGCCTGAACACCCCCGCCGCGACGGCCACGTACAACCGCCCAGCGCCCACGTCAACCGCCTCCCCGTCCACCCGGCACGAAGCGCAGGAGCCTAGCCCGCCACCAACGGCGGGCGCCACGGGTTTTCCGGGCGACGGGGGCGGTGGCGTGGGCGCGACGGTGACCGGTGGGATGGGCGGGAGCGGCGGCCGGGCGCGACGGGGGGAAGCGGCGGCCCGGTACGACGGGCGGAAGCGGCGGCCCGGGACGCCGGGGCGGAGGCGGCGGCCACGACCGGTCGGGGGGCTTTTCGGCCATCGCGAACCGGGCCGCGGTCGGGGAACGGATCGGCGGATGGGACAGTCTTCATCAGAGGAGCGCAAAGAGCGCCAGAGGCGTACGGGAACGACGTACGACGCACGTACCACAGGAGTCTCCGCAGACCATGAGCGACGAGCCGCAGGCGAAGCAGCCGAACAAGGGCTTGGCACGCACAGAGCCCCCTGGGGCTGCCCAGTCCGTTCCCGCGCCCGGAACCGGCTCGCCCGCCACCGGGCCCGCGGCCGGGGGCGCCACCGGCGGCGGTCAGCCCAAGCGCCCGGGGCGCACCGGCTGGCGTCGGCTCGTCCCCACCTGGCGCATGGTGGTCGGCTCCTTCTTCGTCGTCGTCCTGCTGCTGGTCGGCGCGTTCTTCCTCGGCTACTCGATGGTCAAGATCCCGCCCGCCAACGCCCTGGCCACCAAGCAGAGCAACGTCTACCTCTACGCGGACGGGACCGAGATCGCCCGCGACGGGCAGATCAACCGGGAGAACGTCGGCCTCGCCCAGGTCTCCAAGGACGCCCAGCACGCCGTGCTGGCCGCCGAGGACCGGGACTTCTACACCGAGTCCGCCGTGGACCCCAAGGCGATGCTGCGCGCCGCCTGGAACACCGCCACCGGCAAGGGCAGGCAGTCCGGCTCCACGATCACCCAGCAGTACGTGAAGAACTACTACCTGGGCCAGGAACAGACCGTCACCCGCAAGGTGAAGGAGTTCTTCATCGCGATCAAGCTGGACCGCAACCAGTCCAAGGACAAGATCCTCGAGGGCTACCTCAACACCAGCTACTTCGGCCGCAACGCCTACGGCATCCAGGCCGCCGCGCGCGCCTACTACGGCATGGACGCGCGTGCCCTCGACCCGGCCCGCGCCGCCTACCTCGCCGCGCTGGTCAACGCGCCCAGCGAGTACGACGTCGTCGCCCACCCGGAGAACAAGGCCGCCGCCCTGGCCCGCTGGAACTACGTGCTGGACGGCATGGTCAAGAAGGGCTGGCTCAGCACCTCGCAGCGGGCCGGCATGAAGTTCCCGATGCCGGGTGACCCCACGGTGCCCACCAGCATGTCCGGACAGCGCGGCTACATCGTCACCGCCATCAAGGACTACCTGACCAAGAACAGGATCCTCAGCGCGGACGAGCTCGACGCGGGCGGCTACCGCATCACCACCACCCTGCAGAAGAACAGGCAGGACGCGTTCGTCGCGGCGGTCAACGACAAGCTGATGTCCAGGCTGGACAGGAAGAACCGCAAGGTCGACACCTACGTCCGCGCGGGCGGCGCCGCGGTCGACCCCAAGACCGGCAAGGTCGTGGCCATGTACGGCGGCATCGACTACGTCAAGCAGTACACGAACAACGCCACCCGCCGGGACTTCCAGGTCGGTTCCACCTTCAAGCCGTTCGTGCTCACCTCGGCCGTCCAGAACCACTCCGAGACGCGGGACGGCCGCGCCATCACCCCGAACACGCTCTACGACGGCACCAACAAACGCCCCGTCCAGGGCTGGAACGGCTACTACGCCCCCGAGAACGAGGACTACCGCTCCTACGGCAACATCACCGTCCGCGAGGCGACGGACAAGTCCGTCAACGCGGTGTACGCGCAGATGGCCGTCGACGTCGGCTCCGACAGGGTCAAGCAGACGGCGATCGACCTCGGCATCCCCTCCGCCACTCCCGACCTGACCCCCAGCCCCTCCATCGCGCTCGGCCCGGCCACCGCGAGCGTCCTGGACATGGCCGAGGCGTACGCGACGCTCGCCAACCACGGTGAGCACGGCGTCTACACGATGATCGAGAAGGTCACCAAGGACGGCTCCGAGATCGTCGAGCTGCCCAAGGAGACCAACTCACAGGCCGTCAGCCGCGAGGCCGCCGACACCACCACCGCCGTCCTGCAGAGCGTCGTTCAGAACGGCACCGGCACCCCGGCCCAGGCCGCCGACCGCCCCGCGGCAGCCAAGACCGGTACCGCCGAGGAGGACACCGCGGCCTGGTTCGCCGGCTACACCCCCGACCTCGCCACCGTCGTCTCCGTCATGGGCCAGGACCCGGTGACGGCCGCCCACAAGCCGCTGTACGGCGCCCTGGGGCTGGACCGCATGAACGGCAGCGGGCCGCCCGCCGACATCTGGGCGCAGTTCACCAAGAACGCCCTGAAGGGCGCCCCGGTCACCGACTTCGACCTGCAGGTGCAGAGCGGCGCCGACCAGCCCCCGCCGCCCCCCACCGTGCAGACGCCGGGCATCGGCGGCCAGGACGCCGGCGGCACCGACACCACCGGCGGCGAGGACACCCAGGGCCAGGACCAGGGCCAGACCGACGGTCAGACCGGCGGCCAGACACCCGGCGGGACCACCGGGGACACCACCGGGGGCACCCCCACGACCGGCGGCGACACCACCGGAGGCACGCCGACCACCGGCGGCACCACGGGCGGGAACGACGGCGGCACCACGGGCGGCACGCCGACCACCGGCGGCACCACCGGCGGGAACAACGGCGGGAACACCGGCGGCACCACGGGCGGAGACCCCGGGGGCACCACCGGGACCACCGCGGGCGGAAATCCGGGAGGCACGACGGGTGACGCCGGTACGACGACCGGCACCGGAGGCACACAGCACCTGGCCGCCGGACGTCAGTGACCCGAGGTCGCCTTGAGCCCCACCACGGCGACCAGCAGCAGACACACGAAGAAGATCCGGGCGGCGGTCGCCGGCTCCCCCAGCGCCACCATGCCGACCACCGCCGCACCGGCCGCGCCGATGCCCACCCACACGCCGTAGGCGGTACCGATGGGCAGGGACTTCGCGGCGTACGACAGCAGCAGCATGCTCGCGAGGATGCCGACGCCGGTGAGCACGCTGGGCAGGGGCCGGGTGAACCCGTCGGTGTACTTCATCCCGACCGACCAGCCGACCTCCAGCAGACCGGCGACGACGAGCAGGACCCAGGCCATGACGGCACCTCCGAGACGACTTGCGGATCACTGACCGGGTGCGTCGTCTTTGCGTACGTCCCGGTACGGCGCGTCTCGTCGGGCTCCTTCGACGTTAGCAAGGGGACGGCAAGAAGGGGCTGGTGACGATGGTCACCAGCCCCTTGTCCGGACTCGTCTACAGGTACAGGCCGGTGGAGTCCTCCGAGCCCTCGAACCGGTCCGCCGCCACGGCGTGCAGGTCACGCTCGCGCATCAGCACGTACGGGGTGCCCCGCACCTCGACCTCGGCGCGGTCCTCCGGATCGAACAGCACGCGGTCTCCCGGTTCCACGGTCCGCACGTTCTGCCCGACCGCGACGACCTCCGCCCACGCCAGCCGGCGTCCCACCGCCGCCGTGGCGGGAATCAGGATGCCGCCGCCCGAACGCCGCTCGCCCTCACTGGTGTCCTGCCGGACCAGCACACGGTCGTGCAGCATCCGGATGGGCAGCTTCTCGTGATGGGTGCTGTTCTCGCTTCTGTTGCCGCTCACACCTTGAACCTACCTGCCTTCGGCACTTCCGTACGCGGGTGGGTCGCCAGGGCCGGACAAGGCCCTAGTCCCGACGCCGCCGTGCCCCCAGGGCGAGCAGCCCGACGAGGCCGACGGCGACGAGCGCGACCGGCACCACCCGCTCCAGCCGCGGCGCGCCGTCCTCGTCCACGAACTGCGCCCGCACGTCGCTCACCACGCGGTTGACCTGCACGTAGGCCCGTCCAAGCGTGTGATCGATGTTGGAGACGACCTTGGCCTTGGCGTCCCCGACGATCGTCTTGGGGTGCACGCGCACCCCGATCTCGTCGAGCGTCTCGGCCAGCACCTCGCGGCGGCGCCTGATGTCCGCCTCGATCTCAGCCGGGGTTCTGGTGTCCGCGGTGTCCGCCACCGTACCGCCTCCGAAGTCAACTGATGCCTGTTCAGGACAGTCTGTCAGTTCCGCGTCCGACCGTGCTGTCGGCACCCCCGGTTAGGCTCGGACCGGAACGGCACCGACCGCGGTGACGACCACTGATCCGCCTACGAGGAGACGAGCCCGATGACCGAGCGACTCCAGCCCGGGGATGCGGCCCCCGCATTCACCCTTCCCGACGCCGACGGAAACGAGGTGTCGCTGGCCGACCACAAGGGCCGCAAGGTCGTCGTCTACTTCTACCCGGCGGCCCTCACCCCCGGCTGCACCAAGCAGGCCTGCGACTTCACCGACAACCTCGACCTCCTGGCCGGCGCCGGGTACGACGTGATCGGCATCTCCCCCGACAAGCCGGAGAAGCTGGCGAAGTTCCGCGAGAAGGAGAGCCTGCGGGTCAAGCTGCTGGCCGACCCCGACAAGCAGGTCCTGGAGTCCTACGGCGCCTTCGGCGAGAAGAAGCTCTACGGCAAGACGGTCGTCGGCGTCATCCGCTCCACGGTGATCGTCGACGAGGAGGGCAAGGTCGAACGCGCCCTGTACAACGTCAAGGCGACAGGCCACGTGGCAAAGATCATCAAGGATCTGGGGATCTGACCACAAGCCTCGCGGCCCGACTTGACCTGCCCGTAGACTGAGCGCCGCGCGGTCGGGCACCCCGACCGCCCGAGCGGCCGTGATGGAACTGGCAGTCATGCTGGGTTTAGGTCCCAGTGGGTTCACGCCCGTGTGGGTTCGAGTCCCACCGGCCGCACGCCGTACGAAGGCCCACCCGGTACCAGCAGCCGGGTGGGCCTTCGTCTTCGTCAGCCCAGCAGTTCCCTGACCACCGGCACCAGCGCCCGGAACGCCCTGCCCCGGTGGCTGATCGCGTTCTTCTCCTGCGGCGTCAGCTCCGCGCACGTCCGGGTGTCGTGGTCCGGCTGGAGGATGGGGTCGTAGCCGAAGCCGTTCGTGCCGGCGGGGGTGTGGCGCAGGGTGCCGCGCAGTTGGCCCTCGACGACCCTTTCCGTGCCGTCCGGCAGGGCGAGGGCGGCCGCGCAGGCGAAGTGGGCGGTGCGGTGTTCGTCGGCGATGTCCGAGAGCTGGGCGAGGAGGAGGTCGAGGTTGGCCTTGTCGTCGCCGTGGCGGCCCGCCCAGCGGGCGGAGAAGATGCCGGGTGCGCCGCCGAGGACGTCGACGCAGAGCCCGGAGTCGTCCGCGACGGCCGGCAGGCCGGTGGCGCGGGCCAGGGTGTGGGCCTTCAGCAACGCGTTCTCGGCGAAGCTCACGCCGGTTTCCCTGACGTCGGGGATGTCGGGGTAGGCGTCGGCACCGACGAGTTCGTGGGTCAGGCCGGCCTCGGCGAGGATCGCCCTGAGTTCGGTGATCTTTCCGGCGTTTCGGGTGGCGAGGATCAGGCGGGTCATGCCGTCCAGTATCCCGGCCGGGGCGGGGGCGGCTCGCGCTGCCCGGCGTTACGACGTGCAGACCTTCGTCAGTTCGCCGGCCGCGTCGGTGACCGGGCTGAGGTCCGGTGTGCGGTCGCCGTTCTTGACGGCGGTGCGGACGTCGCCGACCGCCTTGTCGAGGTGGTCGACGGCCTTGTTGACGTCGGCGTTGTCGGTCTTGTCGCCGATCTTCCGCAGGTCCTTCTCGATCGAGGCGAGGGACTTGTCGGTCTGGGTGGGGTCGTTCGTGGCGCTCTCCACCGCCTGCTGGAGATTGGTGACGCTGTCGGCGATGGAGTCGGCGGTGTGCACGCAGTCGATCGCCTTGTCCACCGCGCCGCACCCGGTCAGCGCACCCGCGGTGAGTGCGAGGGCGGCCGCCGTGGCGGCGACGGCTGCGCTGCGGACCGGGCGTCGGCGTCGGCTCGCGGCCATGGCTGGGTTCCCTCCCCGTTGTGGGCGCCCGTGGGCGGTCCCGTTCCTGGCCGGGCGTACGGCGATGGGCCGTACGCCCGTACCGGTAGGGACGCGGGGGCGCGCGGTGGGGTTGCCCTTGCCCGCCGGGCTTCTTGGGGTGCCCTTTACTGTGCGCGGGTCCTGTGCGCGGGTCCTGTGCGCGGCTCGTCGCGGCCTGGTTTGCGGAGGCCCTACTTGGCGAGGGTGGTCTCCAGTGCCGCGCGCTGGATCACGGCGAGTTCGGCGCAGCCGGTGACGGCGAGGTCGAGCAGGGCGTCGAGTTCGGCGCGGGCGAAGGGCTCGGCCTCCGCGGTGCCCTGGACCTCGACGAAGCGGCCGTCGCCGGTGCAGACGACGTTCATGTCGGTGTCCGCCTTGACGTCCTCCTCGTAGCAGAGGTCCAGCAGCGGCACGCCGGAGACGATGCCGACGGAGACCGCGCTGACCGTGCCGGTCAGCGGCTGGCGGCCGGGGCGGATCAGCTTCTTGGCCTGCGCCCAGGCGATCGCGTCGGCCAGTGCGACGTAGGCGCCGGTGATGGCCGCCGTGCGCGTGCCGCCGTCGGCCTGGAGGACGTCGCAGTCGAGGACGATGGTGTTCTCGCCGAGCGCCTTGTAGTCGACGACCGAGCGCAGGGAGCGGCCGATGAGGCGGGAGATCTCGTGGGTGCGGCCGCCGATCTTGCCCTTGACGGACTCCCGGTCGCCGCGGGTGTTGGTGGAGCGGGGCAGCATGGCGTACTCCGCGGTGACCCAGCCCTCGCCGCTGCCCTTGCGCCAGCGCGGGACGCCTTCGGTGACGGAGGCGGTGCAGAAGACCTTCGTGTCGCCGAAGGAGACGAGGACGGAGCCCTCGGCGTGCTTGCTCCAGCCGCGTTCGATGGTGACCGGGCGGAGTTGTTCGGGGGTGCGGCCGTCGATTCGAGACATGACCTCGAGCCTAGTCCCCCACGTGGAAGGGGCCCCTCCCGCGGTGGGAAGGAGCCCCTGGGGGTGAATTCCGGAGGTGCGCCGGCGTTCACCTGTTCACGCGTTCAGGTGTTCGCGTGTTCACATCATGTCTTCGATCTCCGCCGCGATCGGGTCGGCGTCGGTGCCGATGACGACCTGGATGGCGCTGCCCATCTTCACGACGCCGTGGGCGCCGGCGGCCTTGAGTGCGGCCTCGTCGACCAGTGAGGGGTCGTTGACCTCGGTGCGGAGCCGGGTGATGCAGCCCTCGATCTCATCGATGTTGTCGATGCCGCCGAGCCCGGCAACGATCTTCTCAGCCTTGCTGGCCATGTTCCTTCTCCCCTGATCCGAACCGCTTTGTCGCAGTAACCCACAGTTGGCCCATCTTCGCGAGCGGCCGTGTCGTGGGTGCCGAATGATGGCGTCACGACAGCGGAACCGTGCGCCAACTGGTCTACACCAGCTTGCGGGCGGTGGCCAAACGCGCGGAAGGACGCCATGAGTGCCGAGAGCGCCCCCAGCACGGCCGGCCCTGCGCGCGCCCGCTGGAACACCCTGTTCCAGGGCTTGCAGAAGATGGGCCGCAGTCTTCAGCTGCCGATCGCCGTGCTGCCGGCCGCGGGCATCCTGAACCGGCTCGGACAGCCGGACGTCTTCGGCGACCAGGGCCTGGGCTGGACGAACGTCTCCAAGGTGATGGTGGGCGCGGGGGGCGCGCTGCTGGACGGTTCCCTGGGTCTGCCCCTGCTGTTCTGCGTCGGCGTGGCCATCGGCATGGCACGGAAGGCCGACGGTTCGACGGCGCTCGCGGCGGTGGCGGGCTTTCTCGTCTACTACAACGTGCTGCGCCAGTTCCCCCACTGCCCCGGCGGCTCGAAGGTGCTCCCCTCCTTCGGCTGCCAGGCGGCCGACGGCAGCCTGAGCACCTTCACGTTCCAGAACCCCGGGGTGTTCGGCGGGATCGTCATGGGTCTGCTCACCGCGTTCTTCTGGCAGCGGTACCACCGGACACGGCTGGTGGACTGGCTGGGGTTCTTCAACGGCCGCCGGCTGGTGCCGATCATCATGTCGTTCGTGGCGATCGTGGTCGCGGCCGCCTGCCTGTGGGTCTGGCCGCCGATCGGTCACGGCCTGGAGAGCTTCAGCGACTGGCTCTACGCGCTGGGCGCCTGGGGCGCGGGCGTCTTCGGGGTCGCCAACCGTGCGCTGCTGGTGGTGGGTCTGCACCAGTTCCTGAACGTGCCGATCTGGTTCCAGTTCGGCAGTTACACCAAGCCCGACGGCACGGTGGTGCACGGCGACATCAACATGTTCCTGGCGGGCGACCCGAACGCGGGCCAGTTCACCTCGGGCTTCTTCCCGATCATGATGTTCGCGTTGCCCGCGGCGGCGCTGGCGATGACGCACTGCGCAAGGCCCGGCCGCCGCAAGGAGGTCGGCGGTCTGATGCTGTCGGTGGCGCTGACGTCGTTCGTCACGGGCATCACGGAGCCCCTGGAGTACTCGTTCCTGTTCATCGCGCCGGGGCTGTACGCGGTGCACGCGCTGCTGACCGGGGTGTCGATGGCGGTGACATGGGGGCTGGGAGTGCACGACGGGTTCAGCTTCTCGGCGGGCCTGATCGACTACGTCATCAACTGGAACCTGGCGACGAAGCCCTGGCTGATCATCCCGATCGGCCTGTGCTTCGCCGCGGCGTACTACGCCGTCTTCCGCTTCGCGATCACGAGGTTCGATCTGAGGACTCCGGGCCGGGAGCCGGAGGACCAGGTCGAGGACGTCACCAAGGCCTGAGCGCCGGTTTCGGCGGGGCCGGAGCCGGTACGCCGCGTAGCGGTGCGGTCGCAGGAATCGCGGGTTCCTTACGCCACCTTCATCTGCTAAAACAGGTCTACACCACTGAGTGGTGTAGACCACCA
Organism: Streptomyces sp. NPDC046197; assembly: GCF_040646295.1. NCBI lineage: Bacteria > Bacillati > Actinomycetota > Actinomycetes > Kitasatosporales > Streptomycetaceae > Streptomyces > Streptomyces sp. NPDC046197. The sequence continues at coordinate 240,915 of NZ_JBEYZY010000005.1, forward strand.
CCCGTTGGAGGACGTATGAGCACCGCCACCGCGACAACGGCGGCTCCCGCGAAGAAGCGGGGATCCGGCCTGTTCCAGGGCCTGCAGAAGGTCGGCCGCAGCCTGCAGCTTCCGATCGCCGTACTGCCGGCGGCGGGCATCCTGCTGCGGCTCGGGCAGCAGGACGTGCACGACAAGCTGAACCTGCCCGACAAGGTCACGGCGGTGTTCGCCACGGCGGGTGGCGCGATCTTCGACAACCTTCCGATGCTGTTCTGCATCGGTGTCGCGATCGGCTTCGCCAAGAAGGCGGACGGCTCCACTGCGCTCGCGGCCCTGGTCGGCTTCCTGGTGTACAGCAACGTTCTGAAGGCCTTCCCGGTCACCGAGGCGAAGGTGCAACCGGGCGCGGACATAGCGGCGACCTACAACAACCCCGGTGTCCTCGGCGGCATCCTGATGGGTCTGCTGGCCGCGGTGCTGTGGCAGCGCTACCACCGCAAGAAGCTGGTGGACTGGCTCGGCTTCTTCAACGGCCGCCGGCTGGTGCCGATCATCATGGCCTTCGTGGGCACCGCCATGGGCGTCTTCTTCGGACTGGTGTGGAAGCCGATCGGTGAGGGCATCTCGCACTTCGGCGAGTGGATCACAGGTCTGGGCGCCCTCGGTGCCGCTCTGTTCGGTCTGATCAACCGCGCGTTGATCCCGGTCGGCATGCACCAGTTCGTGAACACGGTCTCCTGGTTCCAGATCGGCGACTTCAAGAACTCGGCGGGCCAGATCGTCCACGGCGACCTCAACCGCTTCTTCGCCGGCGACCCGACCGCGGGACAGTTCATGTCGGGCTTCTTCCCGATCATGATGTTCGGCCTGCCGGCCGCCGCGATCGCCATCGCGCACTCCGCCCGCCCCGAGCGCCGCAAGGCCGTCATGGGCATGATGGTCTCGCTCGCCCTGACCTCCTTCGTGACCGGTGTGACCGAGCCGATCGAGTTCGCGTTCATGTTCATCGCCCCGTTGCTGTACGTGATCCACGCGGTGCTGACCGCCCTGTCCATGGCGATCACCTGGGCGCTCGGCGTGCACGCGGGCTTCACCTTCTCCGCGGGCTTCATCGACTACGCGCTCAACTGGAACCTGGCCACCAAGCCCTGGCTGATCATCCCGATCGGCCTGGTGTTCGCGGCGATCTACTACTTCCTCTTCCGCTTCGCGATCAACAAGTTCAACCTCCCCACTCCGGGCCGCGAGCCCGAGGAGGAGGTCGAGGACCTCACGAAGGCGTGAGCCCCGCATCGTGCCCCGCACCGTGACGAAGGCCCCCGGAGCCGAGCTGCTCCGGGGGCCTTCGGGCGTCACGGGGTCTGTTCGGGCTTCATGGGCCTGGATACGCCGGCCCGTCGTGGGCCTGGATGCCGTACGTCGCCCCCGTCGTGGGTCAGACCTCGTACGTCGCTCCCGGCGCCGCAAGCTCCACCGGGCCCTGGTAGACCGCGCGTGCGTCCGCCAGGTTGACCTGGGGGTCGGTCCACGGGGGGATGTGGGTGAGGAGCAGGCGCCGGGCGCGGGCGCGGGTGGCGGTCTCGCCCGCCTCGCGGCCGTTGAGGTGCAGGTCGGGGATGTTCTCCTTGCCGTGCGTGAAGGCTGCCTCGCACAGGAACAGGTCGGCGTCGCGGGCGACTTCGTCCAGCGCCTCGCTGACTCCGGTGTCGCCGGAGTACGTCAGTGTCTTCCCGCCGTGCTCGACGCGGATGGCGTACGCCTCGACGGGGTGGAGGACCCGCTCGGTGTGCACGGCGAACGGGCCGATCTCGAAGCTGCCCGGCTTCACCGTGCGGAAGTCGAAGACCTCGCTCATCGACGAGGCGGTGGGAGTGTCGGCGTAGGCCGTGGTCAGCCGGTGCTCCGTGCCCTCGGGTCCGTAGACCGGGAGCGGAGCGCAGGGGCCGCCTTCGTGCCGGTAGTAGCGCGCGACGAAGTACCCGAGCATGTCGATGCAGTGATCGGCGTGCAGATGGCTCAGGAAGATGGCGTCGAGGTCGTAGAGACCGCAGTGGCGCTGCAGCTCGCCCAGGGCGCCGTTGCCCATGTCGAGAAGCAGCCGGAAGCCGTCGGCCTCTACGAGGTAGCTCGAACAGGCCGACTCCGCGGACGGGAACGACCCCGAGCAGCCGACGACGGTGAGCTTCATGAAGCAGAAACCTCCGCTGGCGGGGGACATACAGAAGGTGACGGGGGTCGTGCGGTCCGTTGAGCGTAAGGCGCAAAACGGCCGGTCGCTCCTCCCGCAAGGGCTGTTGTGGGCGAACTCACCTGCGGTGTCACCGGTTCGGCTGGATGGTGGCCGCTCAATCCAAACGGGTGCCCGAAATCGCTCGCTTGGGGCGGTGGCGGGCCCCGGGTGTGCGGCGCAGAGGGCGCGCACCGAGGGGCGCGCGCCGGTAACGTCGTCCTTATGGACACGTCCTGGTGGCTGGCGCTCGCGGCGGTCGTACTGCTCGCGCTCGTCGCCACGCTCGTTGACGGCTGGGGTCGGGGCCGTCGGCCCGAGGGCCGCAGGACGCGTCCGCCGGGGCGCCCGACCGGCCGGGGCGTTGCGGCCCGTCCGCAGCCGGCGGAAATCTGGTGGGCGAACGTCCCGTTCGAGGAGGGTCCGGGGGCGAAGGACCGGCCCTGTCTGGTGCTGTCCGTCCACGGCAAGCGCGCCAGGGTCGCCAAGATCACCAGCAAGTACCACGACGAGCGGGCCGGAGTGATCCCCCTGCCGCCCGGCTCGGTGGGGGACGCGCAGGGGCGCACCAGCTTCCTGGAGACCGACGAGGTGCGCGAGGTACCGGTGTGGGACTTCCGGCGCCGGGTGGGGATCGTGGACCCGGTGCTGTGGGACCAGGTGCGGTACCTGGCCGGCTGAGCCGCCGGGGACCTCTCATGGCCGTGTCACCCTCACCGTGACGGTCCACTCCTGGATGCCCTTGCACGCGACCTGCCCCGGGCGGGTCGGGCACAGCGGCCTGGAGGAGGTCAGCCGCGCCGTCCCGGGAGCGACCGCGTCGAAGGCGGCGACGGCGTCACCGGGCAGGATCACGATGCCGGCGTTGCCGGCCCTGAGGACGGTGCCGGAGGCCTTCACCGGTGACCAGGGGCGGTCCTTGGTGCCGTCCAGGGTGAGCCGGACCTGGCCGCCGACGTGCAGGCAGACGGTATGGCCGGAGTCGGCGACGCGGAGTTCGGAGCGGTCCGCGCAGCCCGCGGGGGCCGTCGGGGCCGAGGGGGTCGCGGACGGGGATACCGACGGGGATCCCGGGCCGGAGGCGGACGGGGACGGGGTCGCGGGTGACGTCACCGGCCGGGGTGCCGACGGTTTCGCGCCGTCGCTCCCGGAGCCCCCTCGGTCGTGCTGCGCGCCGCAGCCCGTGAGGAGGAGGGTCGCCGCCACGGCGGCGACGGTGGTGGTGCGGTGAAGCGTCGTACGGCGCATGGGCGGCCGCCTTTCTGCTGTGCCCGGGATGCCGTGCCCTGTCCTTCTGCCGATGTGACGTTCCTCCAGCACATCAGGATCCCTTCCCGCACGCACGCCGGGGGCCCCGGCCGCCTGCGCGGCCGGGGCCCCCTCGGTGCTTCGGTGCCGGGCGCGGATGCGGGTCAGCCGGTCGTCAGCGCCGTGTCGTCGACGACGAAGCTGGTCTGCAGGGAGGAGTCCTCGACCCCGCTGAACTTCAGCGTGACCGTGGAGCCGGCCAGCGAGGACAGGTCGAAGGACTTCTGCGCGTAACCGGAGGCGGCGTTGAGGTTCGAGTACGTCGCCAGGGTCTTCGAACCGGCGGTCACCGTCAGCTTGTCGTACGCGGTGCTGCGGGTGGTCTCCGCCGTGTCGATGTGCAGGTAGAAGGTGAGCGTGGCCGTGCAGCCGGAGGGGATGGTCACCGACTGGGACAGGGTGTCGGTGTGGCTGGAGCCGTAGCCGTCGAGCCAGGCCTTGTAGGAGCCGCTGTGCGCCGCCTCACCGCTGTCGTTGGTGATCACGCCGCTGGTGGCGGTCCAGGTGGTGTTGCCCGACTCGAAGCCCGGGTTGCCGAGCAGCTGCGCCCCGGTGCAGGTGCCGCCGGAGGAGCCGACCGTCCAGCCGAAGGAGGTGGAACCAGAGGCGCCGGTCGCGTCCTTGGCGGTGACGGTGACGTTGTAGCTGCCCGCGGTGGAGGCGGTGCCGGAGATCAGGCCGGTCGAGCTGTTGATCGAGAGGCCGGTCGGCAGGCCGGTGGCGCTGTAGGTGAGGGCCGCTCCCGCGCTGTCCGTCGCCTGGATCTGCAGGCTGACCGAGCCACCGGTGGTGGTGGACTGGTTGCCCGGGTTGGTGACGGTCACCGTGTTGCCGGTGCTGCCGCCGGAGGAGAAGGCGGCCGTGCCGTTGGGGGTGCCCCAGCCGGTCGGGCCGTCGTAGCCGGTGGTCGCATTGCAGAAGTACGAGGTCGGGCAGGAGCCGTTGCTGCCGCTGGTGACGTCGTACAGGTTGCTCGTGTGCGTGTAGGGGTACTTCGCCGGGTAGTCGCCCGAGCCCGGGGTGCCCGCGAGGGCGTAGACGCCGGCGATGATCGGGGCGGAGGCGCTGGTGCCGCCGTAGACCGCCCAGCCGGAGCCGCCGTAGGTGTCGTAGACCGCGACGCCGGTGGCCGGGTCGGCGACCGCGGAGACGTCGGCCTCCATGCGCTTGGAGCAGCCGCTGTCGGTCTGCCAGCTCGGCTTCGGGTCGTAGGCGGAGCAGCCCGAGCCGGTGCCCTCGGTGGAGCTGGTGTTCCAGACGGACTCGCTCCAGCCGCGCGAGTTCGAGGCGGTGGTGAGCGCGGTGCCGCCGACGGCGGTCACGTACTGGGAGGTCGCCGGGTACTCGGCGCCGTAGCCGGAGTCACCCGCGGAGACGGTGATGGCGACACCCGGGTGCTTGAAGTACGAGGTGTCCTCACCGGTCTGGGAGGAGGACTCGGAGCCGCCCCAGCTGTTGGAGACGAACTTGGCGCCGAGCGAGACGGCCTCGTTCTCGGCGGTGCCCAGGTCGGTGTCGGTGGCGGAGTCGGCCTCGACCAGGATGATGCTGCAGTTGGGGCAGACGGCGCTGACCATGTCGATGTCGAGCGCCTCTTCGCCCGCCCAGCCGCTGTCGTTCGTGGGCAGCGAGGTGGTGGAGCCGGTCTGGCTGACCTGCTTGAAGCAGCCGTTGGCCTTGGTGCACGCCGACAGGCCGTACGTCGAGCGGTAAGTGGCCAGGTCCGACTCGGCGTTGGGGTCGTTGTAGGCGTCGACGACCGCGACGGTCAGGCCGGAGCCGCCGGTCGAGGGCAGGTTGTAGGCGCTGTGCAGGTTGGCCGGGGAGAGGCCGGAGGGCGCGGCGGCGGCGAGCGCGGAGGCGAGCCGCTGCCTGATGTCGGTACGGCGCTGGGCGAAGCAGGACGCGTGGCCGGGCTTGGCGGTGGCGCACAGGTGGGACGTGGGGACCTTCTGGCCGGCCTTTCCGGTCGGGTGGAAGGTCTGCCGCTCGGGGTCGGTCAGGGCCTTGGCGTTCTGCGCGGCCCTGGTGGTGTGCGGGTCGACCGCGGCGGACCGGGCGCCGGCGGTGGGCGCGGCGACGAGACCGGCGACGGTCAGAGCGAGGGCGGGGAAGGCGACGGCCAGAAGTCTTCGCAGACTCCGTCTGCGCCCGCTCGGGCGTGACTCACGCATGGGGTACTGCCTCCATCGGGAAGTGGGGTTTCTCGCACCGGGTTGGCAGGCCCGTGACGCGCGTAGCGGCGGGGAGACCGCGCAGTCATGAGCATGACATTTGTACGCCCCGGCACGCCGAGTGAACGTGACATGACAGGGTGCGGGAGGACCGTAGCCCCGGGCGCGGGCTACCGGGCAGTACCGGACGGAATTCTTTGCCCCTCCATAGGATGGGGTTGGCCCCCTCATAAGAGGGGGCTGGTATGCGCTTGATGCGCGGCTACGCCCAGAGCTGACCGTGCAGGGCCTCGATGGCCTCCTCGGTGGTGGCCGCCGTGTAGACGCCGGTCGAGAGGTACTTCCAGCCGCCGTCGGCCACGACGAACACGATGTCCGCGCTCTCCCCCGCCTTCAGCGCCTTCCGGCCGACGCCGATGGCCGCGTGCAGGGCCGCGCCGGTGGAGACGCCCGCGAAGATGCCCTCCTGCTGCAGCAGTTCACGGGTGCGGGCGACCGCGTCGGCCGAGCCGACGGAGAAGCGGGTGGTGAGGACGGAGGCGTCGTACAGCTCCGGCACGAAGCCCTCGTCGAGGTTGCGCAGGCCGTACACCAGGTCGTCGTAGCGCGGTTCGGCGGCGACGATCTTCACGTCCGGCTTGTGCTCGCGCAGGTAGCGGCCGACGCCCATCAGGGTGCCGGTGGTGCCGAGACCGGCGACGAAGTGGGTGATCGACGGCAGGTCGGCGAGGATCTCCGGGCCGGTCGTGGCGTAGTGGGCACCGGCGTTGTCCGGGTTGCCGTACTGGTAGAGCATCACCCAGTCCGGGTGCTCGGCGGCCAGCTCCTTGGCCACGCGTACGGCGGTGTTGGAGCCGCCCGCGGCCGGGGAAGAGATGATCTCGGCGCCCCACATGCCGAGCAGGTCCCGGCGCTCCTGGGAGGTGTTCTCCGGCATCACGCACACCATGCGGTAGCCCTTGAGCTTGGCCGCCATGGCGAGCGAGATGCCGGTGTTGCCGGAGGTCGGCTCCAGGATCGTGCAGCCCGGGGTGAGGCGGCCGTCCTTCTCCGCCTGCTCGATCATGTGCAGGGCGGGGCGGTCCTTGACGGAGCCGGTCGGGTTGCGGTCCTCCAGCTTCGCCCAGATCCGGACGTCCGGGGACGGCGACAGCCGCGGCAGGCACACCAGGGGGGTGTTGCCCACCGCGGCCAGCGGCGAGTCGTATCGCATCGTTGATCAGCGACCGATCACGCCATGCCGCCGGCCACGGCCGGCAGGATCGTCACGGTGTCGCCGTCGGCCAGCTTGGTGCCGATGCCGTCGACGAAGCGGACGTCCTCGTCGTTCAGATAGACGTTGACGAAGCGGCGCAGCTGCCCCTCGTCCACGATGCGGGCCTGGATGCCCGGGTGCCGGGTCTCGAGGTCGGCGAACAGCTCGGCGAGGGTCTCCCCGGTGCCTTCCACCGCCTTCTGGCCGTCGGTGTACGGGCGGAGGATGGTGGGGATGCGGACCTCGATGGCCATGGTTGCGGGCTCCTGTCGGAGGTGTCTGGATGGGGATCCCCCTGCTCGAACGAAGCCGGGAGCCCGGGGGGAGGGCGCGCGGCGGCGCGCCGTGGCTCACGGCCGTGCGACGGCAGGGAACGTCAACAGATGGCGCTGTTCAACCTGCACAGGTCGACGTGCAGCCGCGCCACGAGCAGCATGCCCGGCGTCCTGTCGCTCACGTCGTGGAGAACCATGGGGTCATCGTATCGATTCCCGGTCCGCCTCCCGGAATGTGATCTCGCTCCTCGGACAGGATTCATCCACGGTGTGAGATCAGTACGCCTCCACGACCTTGACCTCCTCCTCCGTGACCTCGCCCGCCACGATCTGGAACGAGCGGAACTGGAAGTCGCCGAGGCCGTCGGTGTCCGCCGTCGACACCAGCACGTAGTGCGCCCCGGGCTCGTTGGCGTAGGAGATGTCGGTCCGGGACGGGTACGCCTCGGTTGCCGTGTGGGAGTGGTAGATGATCACCGGCTCCTCGTCGCGGTCGTCCAGCTCGCGGTACAGCTTCAGCAGATCCTGCGAGTCGAACTCGTAGAAGGTGGGCGAGCGGGCCGCGTTGAGCATGGGGATGAAGCGCTCGGGGCGGCCGGAGCCCGCCGGGCCGGCGACCACGCCGCACGCCTCGTCGGGGTGGTCCTGGCGCGCGTGGGCGACGATCTGGTCGTAGAGGGCCTGGGTGAGGGTCAGCATGACCGTCAGCATAGAGAAGGGCCGTCCCGTACCGAAGAGTGGTACGGAACGGCCCACATGACGGACGTCCTGAGCGGCAGCGGCAGGGGCTTCCACGAGCAGCCCCTGCGGCTGGACGTCCGAGCATCGAACCGGCCGGGTTCAGCCGACCTTCTCGAGCTCCGGCTCGCGGCGCTCGGCGACCTGCGGGTTGCGGGCCTTGAGCACGGCCCAGCCGATGGCCAGGGCGGCGGCCCATCCGGCCATCACGTACAGGCAGATCCGGGAGTCGGCATCGTAGGCGATCAGGCAGGTGACGAACAGCAGGAAGCCGATGGCGATCCAGCTGCACACCGCGCCGCCCGGCGCCGGGAAGGCGGAGGCGGGCAGCCGGCCCGCGTTCACCGCGCGGCGGTAGAGCACGTGGCTGACCAGGATCATCAGCCAGGTCCAGATGCCGGCCGCGGTGGCGACCGAGGTGACGTAGCCGAAGGCCTTCTCCGGAACGATGTAGTTCAGGACCACGCCGATGGCCATGAAGGCCACCGAGACGGTGATGCCGAGCGCCGGGGTCTTGGACGCCGACAGCTTGCTGAAGACCCGCGGGGCCTCGCCGTTGTCGGCGAGCGTGCGCAGCATGCGGCCCGTGGAGTACATGCCCGAGTTGCAGGACGACAGGGCGGCGGTGAGCACCACGAAGTTGACGATGCCCGCACCGGCCGGGATGCCGATGACCGCGAAGGCCTTCACGAAGGGGCTGACGCCGGCCGCGAACTGGGTCCACTTCACCACGCACAGGATCACGGTGAGGGCGCCGACGTAGAACAGGGCGATGCGCCAGGGCAGGGTGTTGATCGCCTTCGGGAGGGTCTTCTCCGGGTCCTCGGACTCACCCGCGGTGACGCCGACGAGCTCGACGGCGAGGTAGGCGAACATGACGCCCTGCAGGGTCATCAGGGACGAGCCGATGCCCTTGGGGAAGAAGCCGTCGAACTGCCAGAGGTTGGCGACCGAGGCGGTGTCACCGGCCGCGCTGAAGCCGAAGGTCAGCACGCCCAGGCCGATGACGATCATGCCGATGAGCGCGGTCACCTTGACCATCGAGAACCAGAACTCGATCTCGCCGAACAGCTTCACCGAGATCAGGTTGGCCACGAACAGGACGACCAGGAAGACCAGCGCCGTCACCCACTGCGGGACCGACGGGAACCAGTAGTGGACGTAGATCGCGGCGGCCGTCAGCTCGGCCATGCCGGTGACCACCCACATCAGCCAGTACGTCCAGCCGGTGAAGTAGCCGAAGAACGGGCCGCAGAACTCGCGGGAGTACTCCGCGAACGAGCCCGAGACGGGGCGGTAGAGCAGCAGCTCGCCGAGCGCCCTCATGATGAAGAAGATGATCACGCCCGCGAGGGCGTACATGAGGATCAGACTGGGTCCGGCCTTGGCGATGTTCGCCCCGGCACCCAGGAAGAGGCCGACGCCGATGGCGCCGCCGATCGCGATCATCTGGACCTGGCGGCTGCCGAGCCCACGCTCGTACCCCTCCTCGGGGGCGTCGCCGCTCACGGCCTCACTGCCGTCGTAGTGCTTACCGACCTGCGATGAGGTCATGGTGTGGTGCGCCTTTCTCCATGCCGACCCGGGCCGCTCGTCGACCTCGGACCGGGTTTCGATCCCCCCGGATTGATGGAGTTGTGCCATGCCGGCGGTCGCCGGCTCGGTGGCGCACCCGACGGGACATGGGTGGCGTCCGTCGGGCGGTCGTGAAGATTTATCACGCCCGAAACACTGATCGCGGGGCGTGATGTGGCGCACGACATGGGAAGAAGGGGACAAAAGCAACCTGAAGCGGACACAAGCGTCCGCAACGGTAACGGGATCGTTATCCGGATCTGAGCGTCCTCTGAGCGAACACCCTGGCGCTCAGCGACTCCGGCACGATCCGCCGGACAGGCCCTAAGGCAGCAGCGTCGAGACGAGCGTCTCCTGGAGCCCGCCCAGCCACAGATAGGCCATCACCATCGGCTTGCGCGGGTCCTCGTCCGGCAGGCGGTAGAGGTCGTCGGTGTCGTCCTCGTCGACGATCTCCAGCCGGGAGCCGATGGCCAGGCGCAGGTCGTTCAGGGCGCCTAGCCACCGCTTGGACTCCTCGGGGGACAGCTTCAGGACCGCCCCGCCCCCGCCCGTGGCCGCCAGCTCGTCCAGCGAGCGGATCACCGCGAGGGCGTTGTCACGCTTGCCGGCGCGCAGGTCGTTCTCGGTGTAGCGGCGGAACTCGGCGGAGTGCGCGCGCTGCTCCTCGGCCTTCCCGGGGGAAGCGGGGGCCTGCTCGGGGTCGCGGTAGGCGTCCGGGAAGAGCCTCTTGAGGACCGGGTCCGCGGGGGGCTCACTCGGCCCCTCGGCGAACAGCTCGGCGAGCGGGTCGCCGGCGCCCTCGGCCGGGCCGGGGCCGATGAGCTCCAGGAGCTGCACGGCCAGCGACCGGATGATGGAGATCTCGACCTCGTCGAGCGCGACGGCCGCGCCGCCGCCGGGGAGCGGTTCGAAGTGTCCTGGCATGAAGGGAGTTCGCTACTTCCGGTCCTGCTGGAGGGTGGCCCACAGACCATAGCCGTGCATGGCCTGCACATCCCGCTCCATCTCCTCGCGCGTTCCGCTGGAGACGACGGCCCGGCCCTTGTGGTGGACGTCGAGCATGAGCTTGGTGGCCTTGTCCTTGGTGTATCCGAAGTACATCTGGAAGACATACGTCACGTAGCTCATGAGATTGACGGGATCGTTGTGGACGATCGTCACCCATGGGACGTCGGGTTCAGGTACGGCGAAGACCTCTTCCGCCGACTCGGTTTTCTCGATCTCGATGGGTGCGGCTGCCGTCACACGGCCCATGCTGCCACCACAGGGGGGTGGTCGCACAAACGGACCCGGCGGACGGGCGTCCCACAAATCGTCAAAGTGACGAGATGGGAGTACGATCCATTGCCATGAACACAGCGGGCTTTGGGCTGCCGGTGGACGTTCCCTCGACGGCGCTCTTCACCGACCACTACGAGCTGACGATGCTGCAGGCCGCTCTGAAGGCCGGGACCGCCGAGCGACGGAGCGTCTTCGAGGTCTTCACCCGACGGCTGCCCGAGGGGCGCCGGTACGGCGTCGTGGCGGGCACCGGGCGTGTGCTCGACGCCGTGGAGAACTTCCGCTTCGACGCGGGCGTCCTCGGATTCCTGCGCGACCGCCGGATCGTGGACGAGCAGACCCTGCAGTGGCTGGCCGGCTACCGCTTCAGCGGTGACATCTGGGGCTACCCGGAGGGCGAGGTGTACTTCCCGGGCTCGCCGATCATGCGGGTCGAAGGATCCTTCGCCGAGTGCGTGCTCCTGGAGACCGTGATCCTGTCGATCCTCAACCACGACTCGGCGATCGCGGCCGCCGCCTCCCGCATGTCCTCGGCTGCGGGCGACCGGCCGCTGATCGAGATGGGCGCCCGCCGCACCCACGAGCTGGCCGCCGTGGCCGCATCGCGGGCCGCCTACATCGGTGGCTTCACGTCAACCTCCGACCTGGCGGCCGGCTTCCGCTACCACATCCCCACCGTGGGCACCGCCGCCCACGCCTTCACCCTGCTGCACGACCGCGAGCGGGACGCCTTTCAGGCCCAGGTCGACTCGCTCGGGCGGGGGACCACCCTGCTCGTCGACACCTACGACGTCGCCGAGGCGGTCCGTACGGCCGTCGAGATCGCCGGGCCCGAGCTGGGCGCGGTGCGGATCGACTCCGGCGACCTGCTGCTGGTCGCGCACCGGGTGCGGCAGCAGCTCGACGAACTGGGGGCCCGTAGCACCAAGATCATCGTGACCTCCGACCTGGACGAGTACGCCATCGCCTCACTGGCGGCGGCGCCCGTGGACGCGTACGGCGTCGGGACGCAGCTGGTGACCGGCTCCGGCCACCCGACGTCCTCGATGGTCTACAAACTGGTCGCCCGCGCCGAGACGGCAGACCCCGGGGCACCGCTGGCGCCGGTGGCGAAGAAGTCCAGGGGCGGCAAGACCTCCATCGGCGGCCGCAAGTGGGCGGCGCGGCGGCTGGACGAGCACGGCGTCGCGGAGGCCGAGGTCCTCGGCACCGGACCGGTGCCCGCCGAGCTGGCCGACCGGCAGCTGCTGGTGGAGCTGGTCAAGGGCGGCGACGTGGTCGCCCGGGAGCCGCTGGACGCCGTCCGGGACCGGCACACGGTCGCCCGCGCGGGCCTGCCGCTTTCGGCCACCCAGCTCTCGCGCGGGGAACCCGTCCTTCCGACGGAGTACGTCAACGGGCCCTCGGGTAGCTAAAACCGGTGCTCACTTTCGCAGGCCGTCCCGGTCCGTCGTGCTCCGCCCCCGGCGCCGCACACCGCCGGTGCGCCCCCGCGGCTTGGCGAACGCCCCCTCCCGCCGGGCTCCCGAAGTCTCTAGGCTCATAAGTTCACCGGCCGGGCCCGCATCCCTCTCCCGCGAACTCCTCGCGGGTTGTCCCGATCCTCTCCCGACCCGACAGTCGAAGGACACCGACCATGCGCCGCGCCTTGATCGTCTGTGACGTGCAGAACGACTTCTGCGAGGGGGGCAGCCTCGCGGTGGCCGGGGGCGCCGACGTCGCCGCCGCGATTACCGAGCTGATAGGCCAGGCACCCGCCGGCTACCGGCACGTGGTGGCGACCCGCGACCACCACATCGCGCCCGGCGGCCACTTCGCCGACAACCCCGACTACGTCCGCTCCTGGCCCGCCCACTGCGTGGCGGGCACGGAGGGGGTGGGCTTCCACCCGAACTTCGCCCCCGTGGTCGCCTCCGGCGCGATAGACGCCGTGTTCGACAAGGGGGAGTACACGGCGGCGTACAGCGGCTTCGAGGGCGCCGACGAGAACGGGGTGTCCCTGGCCGACTGGCTGAAGGCCCGGGAGATCGACGAGGTGGACGTGGTGGGCATCGCCACCGACCACTGCGTGCGCGCCACCGCGCTGGACGCCGTGAAGGAGGGCTTCCGTACACAGGTCCTGCTGGACCTGACCGCGGGCGTGGCCCAGGAGACCACCGACCGGGCGCTGGAGGAGATGCGGGAGGCGGGCGTCGAGCTCTCGGGCAAGCCCGTCGTGGCGTAGGGAACGATCACGCCTGGGCCGTCGGCTGCCGCCTGAGCAACGCCCGGATCGGGCGCCACAGCTCCGGCCGGCCGAGCGCGCCGACCGCGCCGCCTGCGCCGCCTGCGCCGTCCACGGATGTGCGCCATATCAGGCCGTCCGGGTGGTGCAGGACCGCGGTGATCTCGTCCGGGGTCGGCGGGGCCGCGTTGCCCCGCAGGTAGATCGCCCGCAGGCCCAGGTTGCGCAGGCGGGTCAGGGCACGGGCGCGGTTCTGCGCATGGACGAGTACCCGCACTCCGCCGATGGGGGTGCCCACGGCCACGCCGTCGGCGATGGGGCTGGGCAGGTTCAGTGCCACCACCACCGTGCCGTTCGGCAGCTTGCAGAAACCTCCTGCGGCCATGCGGTCACATCCCCGTTCCGGTCGGTGTCAATAAGAGGACCACAGGACGCACCTAAACACGATCGGCGGCGACCCGCCAGGGGGTCACCGCCGATACGCGCTTGACCTGCGAAAACGTTGACTACTTCACCGCGCGGCCGACCTCGAGCTCGATCGTGGAGCCGTCCCTGGCCTCCCTGGTGATCTTGATCTTGGTGTTGGTGTCAGTGATCTTGACAGCGCCGGCCGGGTTCGAGGCGTCGTAGTAGGTGCTGGTGTGGTCGTTGAAGACCGGCACCCCCTTCGACGGCTTGATCATGGTCACGACGTCCGCCTTGTGGAGCGTGATGCCGTCCGTGCCGTACAGGCTGAAGGGCGAGTCGTAGGCCTGGACGCGGTTGCGCATCAGCGTGCCGTCGGACCACTTCAGCAGCGCCGGGTGCGAGTCGACCGGGAGGATCAGACCGGTGCCCGCGTGCTGGCTGGTGTTGTTGTCCTTCTGCGAGGTGTCCCACTTCCAGATCAACAGACCGTTCTGGTACGGGTAGTGCTCCACCCAGCCCGGACGGGTCGAGAAGCCGAAGTTGTACGGGCCGGTCTTCAGCGTCTTGTCGTACGACACGTACTGGCGGTTCTCGGCGATGTAGTACTGCTTGTAGTCCTTGGTGAAGGACGCGCCGATGCGGGAGAAGCCGTTGGCCTTCCAGGCCGGGTCCGCGCTCTCCGCGTTGTCGGAGAACAGCGCCGAGCCGTCCGCGGTCACCGTGATCTCGTCGGCCGCGAAGCCCTTGAGTGCCACGCCGCCGTCGGTCTGGTAGCGGAACCGGAGGTCGATCTTCTTGCCCGCGTAGGCGTCGAGCCAGTACGCCAGCTTCTTGTAGCCGTCGGCCGTTCCGGTCAGGACCGGCTGCCCGCTGCCGTCACGCGGGATGGGCCGGCCGTCCACCGTGCCGTCCAGCGCGGTCCAGTTGGCGCCGCCGTCGGTCGAGACCTCGGTGTAGAGGTAGTCGTAGTTGGCCTCGATGTCGTACCAGCCGTCGAGAGTGAGAGCGGCCGACTTCTTGCCGGTGAGGTCGACGGAACGGGTCAGCGTGTTCTTCAGGTCGTTGTCGCTGCCGCTCCACCACTGGGTCGCGCCCTGGGCCGGGGTGACGACCTCGGTGGTGACCGCCTTGTCGGGCAGGGAGACGACCACGGCCTGCCGGTACTTGGTGTTGTACTCGGAGACGCCCAGCTTGTGCCAGGAGTTGACCGCGGCCTTGGCCGTGTCGTAGGTGAGCCAGCCGAGTTGCAGCTTGTCCCAGGCGTTCATGTCGCCCGGCAGGTCACCGATGGCGTCCCTGCCGCGGCCGAGCCAGGAACCGGAGGACATCAGCGTCCAGAAGCCGGTGGAGTTCTCGCCGCCGGCGGTGTCGTACTCGTCCGGCAGGCCGAGGTCGTGGCCGTACTCGTGGGCGTAGACGCCCAGTCCGCCGTTCTCGGGCTGGATGGTGTAGTCACCGACCCAGATGCCGGTGTCGCCGATCTGCGCGCCGCCCAGCTTGTTGCCCGTGGGGCCGGTGGCGCCGGCGTCGGTGCCGAAGGCGTACCAGCGGTGCGCCCAGATCGCGTCCTTGCCCTGGGCGCCGCCGCCCGCGGACTCGTCCTCGCCGGCGTGCACGATCTGGAAGTGGTCGATGTAGCCGTCGGGCTCGTTGAAGTTGCCGTCGCCGTCGTAGTCGTAGCGGTCCCACTGGTCGTACTTGGCCAGGTCCGCCTTGATGTCGGCGTCGGACTTGCCGGCCGCCTTCTGCTGGGCGACCCAGGCGTTCACACCGTCGCTGACCACGTTCCACACGCTGGGGCAGTTGGTGGAGCCGCAGTAGTTGGAACCGTAACGCGCCTCGTTGTAGGGGACCTTGACCCAGTCGGAGACCTCGCCGTCGACCGAGTAGCGGCCCGAGGACTGCTTCTCGTAGTACTTCTTCACCGACTCGACACCCTTGCCGGCGCCGAAGTACAGGTCCTGGAAGTGCTTCTGGTCGAAGTCCTTCTGCCAGGCGGTGCTGTTGTCCTTGGTGCGGTCCGGCGCGGATATCCGGTTGTGCAGCGGGCCCGCGGTGCCGCCGTACTTGGGGTCGGTCTTGTCGCCGAACTCCACCAGGATGGTGAAGATCTTGTCGGTCTTCTCCCGGCCCAGCTCGACGTACTTGGTGTCGCCCTTCTTGCCCTTGAGCTGGACGACCTTGGAGCCATGGCGGTCCTGGACCTTGGTCCTGCCCTCGATGACCTGGTTCAGGGCCTCCTGGCGCTGGGCGTCCTGGGTCTTGCTCAGCGGGCCGTCGAGGTCGTGCTTGTGCTGCTTGACCGGCTGCGGGTCGTGCCGGGTCACGGAGGCGGGCGTGCCGGTCGTTGCGGCCTCCGCCACGGCGAACGTCGAGAACGCGGCGGTGGCCGCCGCGAGCGCGACACCTGTCGCGGCCGCTCTGAACGTCCGCGGTCTGCTGGTCACTTGATGTCCTCCCCTGACGCGTTTTCGGGCGCGCGGAAGGGGGGTCTCTGGCCTGGAAGGTCCGCGCGCGATCAACGCGTGTAGTCAAGTGACGACATTTGACTAGAGGTTTACAAGAAAAGACAGACCTTGACTTGGACAGTTCAACTGAACTATACGAAGCCAACGTTCGCTTTACGGACGGCTGGATGCCGAGGGTCGACGGGCGCGCGAGGCCGTCCACTTCGTGGACGGTATGACTCCGTGCGCCCCCGATGCACCGGCACCGTGGGTTAGGTCACGCTTACCGGGCGTTCCACTCGGGCATGCAGGCGAATAGAGTCGATTGGCGGAACGCCCGGAAGCCGGCGGAAAGCCAGGCCGACGTCTCTGTCTCACCCCTGTTCTGTCCGCACCCTCCCCCCGTGAGAGGCCCAAGGGGAGACCCCACTTCCGAGGACCGATTGCCATGCCTCGTCCGACCGCCGCACAGCTCGCCTACGGTTCCTGCACCGTGATCTTCTCGACGCTCGCCATGCTGCTGCTGTCCCAGACGAGTTCGGGCGTGGGGATCGCGGTCATCGCCCTTGCGGCGCTCGCCCTCGGGCTGCTCGTCGCCATGACGGTCCCGCTGCCGAAGCCCAGGCCGGCCGCCGAGCGGACCGAGGTGCCCGCGCAGCCGGAGCCGGTGGCGGTGCGGCGGGAGACCGTGCCCGCCGGGGTGGAGCCCGTCCGGGAGCCGACGGCGTCCTGACACGGATCAGCGGGCCCGTACGACACGGGCCCGCCGTCCTTTTCCCGCCTGTGGCGTCTTTCCGGCTGTGGCGTCTTTCTGGCGGTGCCGCTTCCCCGGCGGTACGTCAACTGGTGCTGACCACCACCGTCTTGGCGGCCTTGTCGTGCAGGCCCTGCTTGTAGGGCCGGTCGATGAAGCTCCAACCGCCGCAGATCGCCAGCCAGATGCAGGCGCAGCAGAAGCAGAAGGGCAGCCAGAGCACCGCGGCGCGCCCCAGCGAGGTCTGGACGGACGGGGTGGTGCCGTCGGCGAGGTTGGCCACCCGCATGTTCAGCCACTTCTTGCCGAGGGTCTGCCCCGTACGGCTGATCATGAAGGTGTCGTAGGCGATGTAGAGCACGGCGGAGACGACCGCCTCCGTCAGTGGCTTGCCGAACTCCACCCGGTTGGCGTTCACCGTGTACTGGTGGGCCTGCAGCGGCCAGGTGACCAGCCAGATCACGATGGTGACCAGAATCAGGTCGACGATCCGGGCGAGCGTCCGCTTGCCGCTGTCGGCCAGCGGGGGCATGCCGGCGAGCGGGTCGGCGGGGTAGGGACCACCGTAGGAGTCACCGCCGTACGGGCCGCCACCGTAGTGCGGGGGCGGCCCGCCGGGCGGGGGCGGCGGGCCGGAGCCGGGCGGAGGCGGGGGCGGGCCGGCGCCCGGAGGCGGCGGCGGGCCGGAGCCGGGGGGCGGTTCGGTGCTCATGGGCCGAGTGGACCGCGAGCCCCGGGACCGCGCATCCGGTGCGCGGCCGTAAGGGCGACCCGGCCGGGGCCGCCCGCGCCGAGGAGGTCAGCCGGCCACGAAGGTGTGCGCCGCCTTGTCGTGCCAGCACTGGTGCCACGGCCTGTCGAACAGGCACCACATGACGCCCACGAGCCCGACGCCGAGCAGTCCGGGGACGCTGTAGACGAGCCAGCGGCGCAGGGCCGCACCGAAGGACGGCGGCTCGTGACCCTCGATGTCCCGGACCTGGAGGCCACACAGCTTCTTGCCCAGCGAGCGCCCCCACTTGGCGGTGGGCAGCACCTCGTAGACGACGCCGGACAGCAGCAGCACGGCGAGGACGATGCCCAGGTACGTCGCCGTCGTGCCGTCGAGCAGCCAGACCGTGACGGTGCGGCCGGAGAGCTTTGCCGCGTCGATCTTCGCGTTGACATGGTCGATCGCCCTGGCGCCGAGCGGCACGGCGGCCGCGGCGGTGACCCCGGCGAGGACGACCGTGTCGACGAGCCGGGCGGCCAGCCGCCTGCCGACGCCCGCGGGCCGCGCCGCCGCCTGCCGCCGGGCGGCCGCCTGGAACGGGTCGTCGACGGGCGGCTTCCACGGCGCGACCGGCTGATCGTCGGCCGCCAGCCGGTGCACCTGCTGGGCCCAGGAGGACTGCCCGCCACCGGGGCCGGTGGTCATCGGCGAGGAGACGGCGGCCGCGGGCGGCGTGGCGGGGTGGCCCGCCGGATTGGCGGGGGCGGCCTGCGCGGCGCCGGACCGCGGAGGCACGGACGGACCGGAGCGCGGGGAGGAGGATCCGTGCGGTGTGGCGGGGGTGGCTTCGAACCCGGAGGGCGGCATGGCGGCCGGGGCCTGTGCCTGCGCCGCCCGGGCGGCGGCCGCCTTTCCGGCACCGAACCCCGGGCCGCCGGGACCGGCGTTCGGATCCGCGGCACCGCCGGCCGCCGCGGGCCCGCCGGGCGAAGCGGCCGTTCCCGGCCCCGCGATCGGCGCGGCCGCACCCGCCGGCCCGCCGCGCCGACCCGTGGGTGATGCCGGGCGGAAGGCCGGGCCGCCGTCGTCGGCGGGGCGGCCGGAGCCCGGGACGCCGGGAGCGGACGGCCCGGCCGCCGCGGTGCCGCCCGCTGCCGCGGCGGCCTCCCCGGCCCCCGCCGCGGGCCGCCGGAACACGAACGTGCCGTCGGCGGAGGCCCCCGCCGGATCCGGGCCGGCGGGCGGAATCGACGCCGTGCCGTCCGTGCGGGCCGCGCGGCCGTCCGGCTGTACGCCGTCGGGGGTCCCGTCCTGGCGCGGGACCCTCGGATCGGCCGCCCCCGGGGCACCCCAGGAGACGCGACGGTCCTGGTCGCCGCCGAAACCGCCCTGCTGGGCGCGGTCGGCGCCCCAGGCCGACGCCGGTTGGGGGCGGCCGCCGTGCGGGTCCCCGGCGGGGGCGGGCCCGCCGGGCGGATCCTCGTCGAAGAAGTGCGGGCCCGTCTCCTCGACCGCCGCGATCGCGGGCGCCGCGGGACGCACGCCGGGCGGCGGGCTCAGCGGCTCGCCGTCGGTCGGCGCCGGCCGGCTGGTGCCCGGCACCCAGGCCCCGCCGTTCCAGTACCGGACATATCCAGGAATGGACGGGTCCGGGTAGTACCCCTCGCGGGGTCTGTCGTCACCGGGTGCCGGAGTTGGGGCGCTCATGTCCGTCGTCCCGTATCTGCTCGGGGGTCGATTGGGGCCTCCACATCTATCAGACCCGCGCACGCGCCACCGCCGGTCCCGCCGGACCCGCTCCTTTCCGGGCAACCTCGTGCACGTACGTCACAAGCCCGGAAGCACGGGCGGAAGAAAGTTCCCTCAACCCGCGTAATGCCCCGCGCCCCGCTCCCCTCTCCACCCGTACGGGTCCATCGCGGGCCCGGTACCCGAGAGGAGACGCACGCCATGCACCACACCGTGGTCGAGCGGGAGCTGGAGCTCCGGCTCGTCGTGTCGCCCGAGACCGGCATCCCCGTCCCGGCGCGGCTCGGCTACCGCACCGACGAACCGTACGCCGTCCACATCGTCTTCCACATCGACTCCGACCAGCCCGTGCACTGGACCTTCGCCCGCGAACTGCTCGTGGAAGGGGTGTTCCGGCCCTGCGGGCGCGGGGACGTACGGGTGTGGCCGGCGCGGGCGGAGGGCCGCGGCGTCGTCGCGCTGGGGCTGAGTTCACCCCACGGCGAGGCCCTGCTGGAGGCACCGGCCGCGCAGCTGGCGGCCTGGCTGGAGCGCACGCTGCGGGTGGTTCCCCCGGGCACCGAGGGCAGGCGGCTCGGCATCGACGACGAGCTGGCCGAGCTGCTCGCCCCCGGCGCGTGAACGCGGGGGTGCCACCGTGCGGTCAGAACACCTTGCCCGGGTTCAGGATGCCGAGCGGGTCGAAGACCTGCTTGATCGCCCGCTGCATCTCCACCCCCACCGGGCCGATCTCGCGCGCCAGCCACTCCCTCTTCAGCACCCCCACACCGTGCTCGCCGGTGATCGTGCCGCCGAGCTGGAGGCCGAGGGCCATGATCTCGTCGAAGGACTCGCGGGCGCGCCGTGACTCGTCGGAGTCCTGCGCGTCGAAGCAGACCGTCGGGTGCGTGTTGCCGTCTCCGGCGTGCGCGCAGACCCCGATGGTGAGCTGGTACTTCTCGGCGATCCGCGCGATCCCGTCCAGCATGTCGCCGAGCCGGGAGCGCGGTACGCACACGTCGTCGATCATCGTGGTGCCCTTGACCGCCTCCAGCGCGGTCAGCGAAAGCCGCCGTGCCTGGAGCAGCATCTCGGACTCGGCCGCGTCGTCGGCGGGCACCACCTGGGTGGCGCCGGCCGCCTCGCACAGCGTGCCGACCGCGGCGAGGTCGGCGGCCGGGTCCGGGGTGTCGAAGGCGGCCAGCAGCAGGGCTTCGGTGGTCTCCGGCAGCCCCATGTGCGCCATGTCGTTGACGGCCTTCACCGTCGTACGGTCCATGAGTTCGAGCAGGGACGGCACGTGGCCGCCCGCCATGATCCGGCACACCGCGTCGCAGGCGGCGGCCGAGGAGGCGAACTCGGCCGCCAGCACCAGCTGTTGGAGCGGCTGTGGCTTGAGCGCCAGGACCGCGCGGACGACGATGCCGAGCGAGCCCTCGGAGCCCACGAACAGGCGGGTGAGGTCGTACCCGGCGACGCCCTTGGCCGTGCGGCGGCCGGTGGACATCAGGCGGCCGTCGGCCAGCACGACGTCGAGTCCGAGGACGTATTCGGCCGTGACCCCGTACTTCACGCAGCACAGCCCGCCGGAGGCGGTGCCGATGTTGCCGCCGATGGTGCACATCTCCCAGCTGGAGGGGTCGGGAGGGTAGTACAGCCCGTGTTCGTTGACGGCGCGGGAGAGGGCGGCGTTGACGACGCCCGGTTCGACCACGGCGATCCGGTCGACCGGGCTGATCTCCAGGATGCGGTCCATCCTGGTCAGGGACATCACGATGCAGCCGTCGGAGGCGTTGGCCGCGCCGGACAGGCCGGTGCGGGCGCCCTGCGGGACGACCGGGACGCGCAGCTCGCTCGCCGTGCGCATGACGTGCTGGACCTGTTCGACGGTCCGCGGCAGGACGACGACGGCCGGCGTGCCGGACGGGCAGAAGCTCGCCATGTCGTTGGCATAGGAGACCGTGACGTCGGGATCGGTGAGGACCGCCTCGGCCGGCAGGCCCGCGAGGAGCCGGTCGGTGAGGTTGCCCCGGACTTCGTCTGGGGCGGCTTGAATACGGCTCATGATCACAGCGTGACACTCGGGGCCATCGGTGTGAACCCCGTAGGCCGTACCCCTCCGCCTACCGGGTGGCGGTAGTCGTATCGACGCACAGTATGCGCCATGGGAAACCGACAGCAGAGCCCGGCCGCCTCCCTGATGACCGAGTCGCGGCGCGGGCGCCGCCGCCTGCGCCAGGTGTTCCTGTCCCTGGTCACCATCGCGGCCCTGCTGGGCGCGGCGTGGATGGTGCTGCCGGCGCAGCGGCGCCCGGCACGGCCGGCGCCCGGCCCCGGCGCGCCGGGTGCGCAGGGTGCGCCGGGTGCACCGGCGGCGGTCGCAGCCGGGGTGCCGGCGGCGGTCGCGGCCGGGGTGCCGGCGGCGCTGCCCGCCCTGTCGGCGTTGATCG
The DNA here is from genome assembly GCF_040646295.1 of Streptomyces sp. NPDC046197. Lineage (NCBI taxonomy): Bacteria > Bacillati > Actinomycetota > Actinomycetes > Kitasatosporales > Streptomycetaceae > Streptomyces > Streptomyces sp. NPDC046197. Next base: position 262,456 of record NZ_JBEYZY010000005.1, read on the forward strand.
GGGACCGCGAGCGGCATCTGCGGGCGCAGCCGCGCGACGCGCAGGCGTGGGCGGTGCTCGGGGCCGCCTATGTGGAGCGGGCCGGGCGGACCGCCGACGCGGCCGACTATCCGAGGGCCGACACGGCACTGCGGACCTCGCTGCGGCTGGCCCCGGCGCGCGGCGCCCAGGCCCTGGGCGGCCTGGCGGCCCTGGCGAACGGGCGCCGGGACTTCCAGGCCGCCCGCTCGTGGGGCGAGCAGGCGCTGAAACTGGAGCCGAAGCGGTGGACGACGTATCCGCCGCTCATCGACGCCTACACCGGCCTCGGCGACTACCAGGCGGCACAGCGCACCCTCGACCAGCTGGTGAAGCTGCACCACGGGCCGGCCGTGAAGGCGACGGCCGCGGCCGTGTACTGGGACCGGGGCTGGCGCGAGGACGCGGCGGCCCAGTTGTCGGACGCGGCGGCGGCCGCGGCCACTCCCGCCGAACGCGCGGCCTACCTGGAGCAGGCCGGGAGGATCGCCTGGGAGCGCGGGGACCGCGACGACGCGCTGCGGCACTTCGAGGCGGCCGCGCGACTCGACCCCGACCAGTGGGCCGCGCTGGCCGGGCAGGGGCGGACGCTGGCCGCGCTCGGCCGGACCACGGAGGCGGTGCGGGCCTACCAGTCGGCGCTGGACAAGCAACCCCGCCCCGAATACGCCCTGGAACTGGGCGAGTTGTACGAGTCGATGGGGCAGGAGCAGTGGGCGCAGGCGCAGTACGGCGTGCTGCGGTCGCGGGTACGCCGGGACGCGGCCGCCGGGGTCGACGACGACCTGGTGCTCGGGCGGTTCGAGGCGGACCACGGCGACGCGGAGTCCGCCGTGCGGCGGCTGCGTGCCGAGTGGCAGCGGCAGCCGGGCATCGCGGTGGCCGATGCGCTGGGCTGGGCGCTGCACCGGACCGGGGAGGACGAGGAGGCCCTGAAGTTCGCCACACAGGCGACCGACAGAACCAAGGGAGGCGGGGTGCGCAGTGCGCTGTACGCGTACCACCGCGGGATGATCGAGCAGGACCTGGACCTGACCGGGCCCGCTCGGCGCCACCTCGAGGAGGCGCTGCGGACCAACCCGTACTTCTCGCCGCTGGGCGCGCCCGACGCCAGGGCCGCGCTGGAGGCGCTGGGTGAGGCGCCGGCGGAGGAGCTGCCGGCCGACGTCGCACCCCGGCAGCGCCCGTGACCGCGTCGTGCGGAACGGGCGCTGCCGACGGGATCACAGGTTGCCGCGCCGCTCCTGCTCGCGCTCGATCGCCTCGAACAGGGCCTTGAAGTTGCCCTTGCCGAAGCCCATCGAGCCGTGGCGCTCGATGAGTTCGAAGAAGACGGTCGGGCGGTCCTGGACCGGCTTGGTGAAGATCTGCAGCAGATAGCCGTCCTCGTCGCGGTCGGCGAGGATCTTCAGCTCGCGCAGGGTCTCGACGGGGACGCGGGTGTCGCCGACCCACTCGCCGAGGGTGTCGTAGTAGGTGTCGGGGGTGTCGAGGAACTCCACCCCGGCCGCGCGCATCGTGCGGACCGTCTGCACGATGTCGTTGGTGTTGAGCGCGATGTGCTGGACGCCCGCGCCGCCGTAGAACTCCAGGTACTCGTCGATCTGGGACTTCTTCTTGGCGATGGCGGGCTCGTTGATCGGGAACTTGACCTTGAGGGTGCCGTCGGCCACGACCTTCGACATCAGCGCGCTGTACTCGGTCGCGATGTCGTCGCCCACGAACTCCTTCATGTTCGTGAAGCCCATGACCTTGTTGTAGAACTCCACCCACTCGTTCATCCGGCCGAGTTCGACGTTGCCGACGCAGTGGTCGATGGCCTGGAAGGTGCGCTGGGCGGGCGGCTCGACCATCGGCTTGGCCGCCACGTAGCCGGGCAGGTAGGGGCCGTCGTAGCCGGAGCGGTCGACGAGGGTGTGGCGGGTCTCGCCGTAGGTGGCGATCGCGGCGAGGACGACCGTGCCGTGCTCGTCCTTCATCTCGTACGGCTCGGTGACCGACCGGGCGCCGTGCTCGATGGCGTACGTGTACGCGGCGCGCGCGTCCGGGACCTCGATGGCGAGGTCGATGACGCCGTCGCCGTGCTCGGCCACGTGCTGGGCGAGGAAGTGGCCCCAGGTGGTGGCGGGCTTGATCACGGAGGTGAGGACGAACCGCGCCGAGCCGTTCTCCAGCACGTACGAGGCGGTCTCGCGGCTGCCGTTCTCCGGTCCGGAGTAGGCCACCAGCCGCATGCCGAAGGCGGTGGAGTAGTAGTGCGCCGCCTGCTTGGCGTTGCCCACGGCGAAGACGACCGCGTCCATTCCCTTGACCGGGAAGGGGTCGGCCTGCCGTGCGGTGTCGGGAGTGTGGTGTGTGGTCTGCGTCATGGGCGAAGCCTCACCCCGCCCCGCAAGGTGCGCAATAGTTTGTGTCTTCACTGGGCAATCTGACCGGTGAGGGCCCGCATACGGCGGGCTTTCTGTACAGGATGACCACTTGGGAGGCTGCCGTGGCGATCGATCAACTGGACGGCCGCATCATCGTGCTGCTGGCGCGCGAGCCACGCATCGGCGTCCTTGAGATGTCCCGGCGGCTGGGGGTCGCCCGGGGGACGGTGCAGGCGCGGCTCGACCGGCTGCAGTCCAACGGGGTCGTCCGCGGATTCGGCCCGGAGGTCGACCCGGCGGCGATCGGTTACCCGGTCACCGCGTTCGCGACGCTGCAGATCCGGCAGGGCCAGGGGGCCGACGTACGGGCGCACCTGGCGACGGTGCCGGAGGTGCTGGAACTGCACACCACCACGGGCACGGGCGACATGCTGTGCCGCCTGGTGGCCCGCTCCAACGCCGACCTCCAGCGCGTGATCGACCGGGTGGTCGGCTTCGAGGGCATCGTCCGAGCCTCCACGGCCATCGTCATGGAGAACCCCGTCCCTCTGCGGATCATCCCACTGGTGGAGCAGGCGGCGGAGGAGTAGGCGGCGGAGGAGCAGGGGGCGGGGGAGCAGGGGGCGGGGGCGTTGCGGGGTCTGCGCTTCGACGACGCCCTCCTCGAGGATGCGAGCCCAGCCGTGCGCGTCGAAGTCGGCCTGCGTCTCGCGGCCACCCCGAGGACGGTCCCCACCCCCTAGACAGGCCCTAGCAGCTCGGCACCGCGCCCTTCCCCTTTTCCAGGGTCACCAGGGAGTTCACCGCGCTCTTCAGGGTGGTCACCGGGACCAGGAGCAGGCCCTTCGGCAGCTGGGACTTCGCGTCACTGCACTCGGCCTTCGGCACCAGGAAGACGGTGGCGCCGTCGCGCCGGGCGGCCTGCGTCTTGAGGGCCACTCCGCCGACCGCACCGACCGTGCCGTCGGCGCTGATCGTGCCGGTGCCCGCGACCGTACGGCCGCCCGTGAGGTCGCCGCCGCTGCCGTCGCCGTGGAGCTTGTCGACGATGCCGAGGGAGAACAGCAGGCCCGCGCTGGGACCGCCGACGTCGGCGAGCTTGAGCGTGACGTCGATGTTCTTGCCGCTGACGCCGAGGTACTTCAGGGCGGCCTGGGTGGCCGCGTCCTGGGACTGCTTCATCTGCTGGGCGTTGTGCTGCTCGATCTCCTTGACGCTGTTGCCGCTCGGGTAGACCGCGTCGCGCGGCATCACCGCCCGGTCGGTGGCGAACCAGCCGTCGATCACGTCGTTCAGCGAGACGTTCGCGTCCGGGCCGGTCGCCTCGATCGTCGTCATCCGCAACTGTCCGCTGGTCGTGCGGGTCGGCGCGCCGGTGATGGTGATCACCTGGGTTCCCTTGTTCTCGCCGAGCACGTTCGCCGTCATGCCGGGCTGCGCCACCGCGAACGGCAGCGGTGCGAACGCCGCCGTGGCGAGCAGGGCCACGACGGGCAGGGCACAGACAGCGACGGCCTGGGGGCGCGTGAGGCGAGAGAACACGGGATCAATCTAACGCGGTGACGACTTCCGGCCAGGCGGCGGTAGGCTCCCCTCCCCCGGGCCGCCGACCGCCCCTCCCCCCGGGTCGGACCGCCCTTTCCCGCGACGGCCTGCGCCCGGACTCCGGTGCCGGTCAGCCCGCGTACAGGTCCCGCCGCTCCCGCGTGAACCGGCGCAGCGCGTCCGGCAGCGGTGCGATGCCGATGCCGGGGGTGGCCGGCACGGGCAGGTGACCGTCGCGCAGGACGAACGGCTCGGTGATGTCCTCCGCGAAGTAGCGGCCGGACGCCGAGGTGTCGCCGGGGAGCGTGAAGCCCGGCAGGGCGGCCAGGGCCAGGTTCGGTGCGCGGCCGATGCCGGTCTCCAGCATTCCGCCGCACCACACCGGCACCCCGTGCGCCTGCGCCACGTCGTGGATGCGGCGCGCCTCCAGGTAGCCGCCGACCCGGGCGGGCTTCACGTTCACGACCCGGCACGCGTCCATCGCGATCGCGGACGCGGTGTCGCGCGCGTTGTGCAGGGACTCGTCCAGGCAGACGGGGGTCGCCAGCCGCTGCTGGAGCCGGGCGTGGGCGTGCAGGTTGTTCTCCTCCAGCGGCTCCTCGATCAGCAGCAGCCCGAAGTCGTCCAGACGCCGCAGGTGCTCGGCGTCGGCGAGCGTGTACGCGGTGTTCGCGTCGACCTGGAGGGGCAGCTCCGCGCCGAAGCGCTCGCGCACCGCTCGTACGGGTTCGACGTCCCAGCCCGGTTCGATCTTCAGCTTGATCCGGACGTAGCCCTCGGCGAGATAGCGCTCGACGTCGTCCAGCAGCTCGCCGACGCAGTCCTTGATGCCGACCGAGACACCGGCGGGCACCCGGTCGCGCACCGCGCCCAGGTAGGTGGCGAGCGGCATGCCGTACTCCCGCAGCTCCGCGTCGAGCAGCGCCGTCTCCAGGGCCGCCTTCGCCAGCTCGTGTCCCTTGATCCCGGCCAGCGCGGGGGCGACGGCGGCCGTGGTGAGCTCGGGCAGTGCCGCGACGCGCGGCAGCAGGAAGTCGCGGAGCACGATCTCGGCACCGGCGGTGAACTCGGAGCAGTACAGCGGCTCGGGGTCGGCGGCGAACTCCGACCAGCCCTCGGCGGTGTCCGTGACGACGTGCAGCAGGAAGGTGTCCTTCGTCGTCATGGTCCCGAAGGACGTACGGAACGGGGTGACGAGCGGGATCGCCACGTGGACGATCTCGACGCGTTCGAGTTTCATGCCCCGGCTCCGTCCGCGCCGCGGGTCAGGGTGTACCAGCCGTCGCGGGACATCCCGGTGGCGGTGAAGCCCTGCGCGAAGGCCTCCGTGAACACCTCGCGGACGGCGTGCCGCCAGCGCAGGGCGAGCAGCGGCTCCGTGGCCCGCAGCTTCACGACGTCGTCGGGGACCCGGCACCAGACGTGCCGGTCGGCGAGGTCACGGCGGGCCAGGGGCGCGCCGTCGGGCGCGAGGTGCGTGGCGGGGGCCGCGTCACGCTCCCCGTTGTCGCCGCTCTCGTGCGGCTGGGTCGGCCGAGCCAGGTCCCAGGTGACGGTCAGCCGGTCGCTCTCGTCGCCGTCGTTCACGCCGTCCGCCATGCGCCCGTAGAAGTCGACGAGGTACTCGGTGCCGACCGCGCCCAGCTTGACCAGGTTGAAGCGGGCGTTGCGGCCGACCAGCGGGTCGAAGGTCCAGCGCATGGTGCGGGCGCCTCGGTCCAGGGCCCAGGCGCGCTGGGCCTGCTTGACCGCGTGTCCGAGGCCCGGGTCGGCGGCGGCGACCAGCGAGTACGCCTCCCGCGCCGTCGGCGGCCCGAACACCGCGACGGACGCGCCGGCCGGCCGCACGCCGTCGTCGGTGTGGGCCGCGTGCACCGCGCCGCCCGCGTGGACCAGGCTGTGCAGCACTTCGGCCGGGTACGGCGGGGCGGTACGCGGGGTCTGCCAGACGTCGCTGAAGAAGTCGGCGACGGCTGCGAGCCCGGCGACATCGTGGACGGCGCGGAGGGTGAGTCCGTTCATGGCTCGAGTCTCGGGGCCGGTGCGCCCGCACGGGTTGTGCGGAGCGACAAGGACTGCGTACGTTCCTTTTGGGATCGGCCAATTCGGCAGCAACGCAGCGGCCAACTCCGCAAGCAACTCCCGCAAGCAACTCCGCACCCGAGGAGCCCCATGGACGCCTGCACGCTCGGCGACCTCCTGGACGTGGTCGGCGGCTCCTCCGTCCGCCTGCTCACGGCCCCGAACGGCCTGGGCGTCCCGGTGACGGAGGCCGTGCTGCACGATGCCCATGACCCGCTCCCGCAGGCGCCGGGCGCACTGCTGCTGGCGGTGGGCGTGCGGGCGGCCGCGGCCGGGCCACTGGTGCGGGCCGCGGCCGGGGCCGGTCTGAGCGGGGTCGTGGTGCGCGGCGCGGACGGGCCGGTCGGCGAGGCGCAGGCGCACGGTGTGGCGCTGCTGTCGGTCGCCGAGGACATCGCCTGGCACCACGTGCACCTGCTGCTGGCCTCGGCGATCAGCGCGCGGCCGGTGCCGTCCGGCAGCGGGCTCGGGGACCTGTTCGCCCTCGCCGACGCGATCGCGGCGGCGACCGGCGGCGCGACCGCCGTGGAGGACCCGCGCCAGCGCATCCTCGCCTACTCCACCGTTCCCGGCCAGCCGGTCGACGAGGACCGCCGGCAGGGGATCCTGGGTCTGCAGGTGCCGGGCAGCGCGGAGAACAGCGAGCAGTACCGGGTGGTGTTCGCCACCGACCGGCCGGTACGGCTGCCCGCGCTCGGCGCGGAGAACCTGCCGCGGCTCGCGACGGCCGTGCGGGCGGGCGGCGAAACCCTCGGCTCGGTCTGGGTGGTCGACGACGGCACCCTTGCGGCGGACGCCGAGAAGACCCTGGCGCAGGGCGCGTCGACCGCCGCGCTGCTCCTGCTGCGCGCCCGGGCGGCCCAGGAACTGGCCCGGCACCAGAACAGCGATCTGCTGCGCCGCCTGCTGGAGGGCAGCGCGGACGTCTCGACGGCCGCTCACCGTCTGGGGCTGGACGCCGTGCGGGTGGCGGCCTTCGTCCTGGCCTCCGCGGCGAGCGGCCCCGACAGCGAGCGGACCGCGCTGCGCCTGCTGGACGTCGTACGCCTCCAGTGCGAGGCCAGGTACGGGCGGCACGCGTGCGTGCTGGTCGACGGGGTGGTGTACGCGCTCCTCCCGGCGGCCGGGGAGCGGGGCAGGGGCGGTGAGGCGGGGGCCGGCGCGCCGTGGAGCCGGACGACCACGGACCGGCGCCACCGGCAGCTGGCCGAGGACATCGTGGGACGGGCCGGGCAGGCGCTGCGGGTGCCGGTGCGGGCGGCGCTGGGCGAGGTCGTGGCGGACCTCGGCGGGGTACCGGGGTCGCGGGCCGATGCGGACCTGGTGCTGCGGATGCTGGGCGACGAGCTGCCCCTCGCCACGGTCGACGAGCTGCGCCCGCGGGTGACGCTGCTCCGGCTGACCGAAGTGATGGGCGAGCGCCCGGAGTTGGGGGCGGGCTCCTGGCGGCGGGTGCTGGAGTACGACGCCGGGCACGGCACCGAGTACGCCCGCACCCTGGTGTCCTGGTTCGACGCGGGCTGCGACATGGCGGGCGCGGCGAAGCTGCTCTCGGTCCACCCCAACACCTGCCGCTACCGCCTGAAGCAGATCCAGCAGCACGTCGGGATCGACCTCGACGACCCCGACGAACGACTGGTGCTGTGGCTGCAGTTGAGGACGCTGGCGGGCCTCAGGGGCGCTGCCGGAGCCACGTCCTGAGCCGCTCCTCGCACTCCACGAGGTGCTCCACGGGCACGTACTCCCCCGCGGTGTGCGCGAGCGACGGGTCGCCGGGGCCGTAGTTGAGGGCGGGCGTGCCGAGCGCCGCGAACCGGGCCACGTCGGTCCAGCCGAGCTTGGGCCGGGGCCGCGCACCGAGCGCGTCGACCAGTTCGGCGACCCGGTCCAGCCTCGGCAGGGCGCCCGCCACGGCCTCGGTGACCCGGACCTCGTACTCGGGGAACAGCCCGCGCACGTACGCCTCCGCCTCCTCGGGACAGCGGCTGGGCGCGAAGCGCGCGTTGACCGTGACCACGCACTCGTCGGGTACGACGTTTCCCGCGACCCCGGCACGTACGGCCACAGCGCCGAGGCCTTCGCGGTACTCCAGCCCGTCGATGACGACCCGCTCGGGCGTGTGGTCGGCGAGCCGCTGGAGCACCGGAGCGGCCGCGTGGGCCGCGTTGACGCCCATCCACGCCCGCGCGGTGTGCGCCCGCGCTCCCCTGACCGTGATGTCGGCGGTGAGCACGCCCTGGCAGCCCGCCTCGACTCCGGCGTCGGAGGGCTCCATGAGGATCGCGAGGTCCGCTCGAAGCAGGTCGGGGCGCTCGGTGGCGATGCGGTGCAGGCCGTTGCGGTCGCCCTCGACTTCCTCGCACTCGTAGAAGACGTAGGTGAGGTCGCGGGTGGGGGCCGGGACGGTGGCCGCGAGGCGCAGGGCGACGGCGACCCCTCCCTTCATGTCGCAGGCACCGAGGCCGTGTACGCGACCGCCGTCGAGACGGGAGGGGAGGTTCCCAGCGGCCGGGACGGTGTCCAGGTGGCCCGCGACCAGAGCACGTCGGGAGTGGCCGAGGCTTGTGCGGGCGACGACCGAGTTGCCGATCCGTTCCACGGTGAGCCCGGGAAGCGTGCGCAGGGCTGCTTCCACGGCGTCGGCGAGGGGGGCCTCCTGCCCGCTCTCGGAGGGGATGTCGACGAGGGCACGCGTCAGGTCGACGATGTCGGCGGTGAGGTCGATCGTCCTCATGCGGGGTCCTGCGGGTTGTCGTACGACTGCGGCTGCGGCTGCGGCCGTGGCCGTGGCCGTGGCTGGGTCTCTGTCTGTGACTGTGGCCGTGGCCGTGGCCGTGGCTGCGACTGTGGCCGTGGCACTGGCTGTGTCTGTGTCTGTGTCTGCGTCTGCGTCTGCGTCTGTGGCTCGTCGAGCTTGGAGTGGCGGATGCCGTAGAACCCGTAGATCACGAGCCCGACGGCCATCCACGCACCGAACGCGATCCAGGTGTCGGCCCCGAGGCTGAACAGCATGTAGGCGCAGAAGCCGACACCGAGGAGCGGTGTGACGGGCGAGAAGGGGACTCGGAAGGAGCGGGGCGCGCCGGGGTTGCGCCGGCGCAGCAGCACCACCGCCAGATTGACCAGCATGAAGGCGAACAGCGTGCCGATGCTGGTGGCGTCGGCGAGGCTGCCGAGCGGGACGAGTGCGGCGAGCACGGCGATGAAGCCGGAGACGATCACGGTGTTCGCGCGCGGCACGCCCGTGCGCGGGTGCACCTTGGCGAACAGGGGCGGGACCAGCCCGTCGCGGGCCATCGCGAAGAGGATGCGGATCTGCCCGTACTGCACGGTGAGTACGACGCTGGTGGTGGCGACCACGGCCCCGACGGACAGCAGGACCGGCCACAGGTTCCCGCCGCCGACGGCCTGCACGAGCACCTCGCTCAGCGTCGCCTCCGTCCCCGCGAACTTCTGCCACGGCATGGCGCCGAGCGCGGCGACGGCGACGAGGACATAGAGCGCGGTGACCAGGATGAGGGACAGGACGATGGCGCGGGGCAGGTCGCGCTGCGGGTCGCGGGCCTCCTCGCCCGCCGTGGAGGCGGCGTCGAACCCGATGTAGGAGAAGAACAGCGAGGCGGCGCCCGCGCTCATGCCGGCGGCGCCGAGCGGGAAGAGCGGCTGGAAGTTCCCGGCGTGGAAGGCGGTGAAGGCGACCGCGCAGAACAGCACGAGGGCGGCGATCTTGACCGCGACCATGATCGTGTTGGCGACGGCGCTCTCCCGGGCGCCGCGCAGCAGGACGACCATGGCGAGGACGACGATGAGGGCGGCGGGGATGTTCAGCGTTCCGCCGGCACCGGGCGGAGCGCTCAGGGAGTCGGGCAGGGTGACGCCGACGGTGAGCTGGAGCAGTTCGTTGACGTACTGTCCCCAGCCGACGGCCACGGCGGCGACGGACACGCCGTATTCGAGGATCAGACACCACCCGCAGACCCAGGCGACGAGCTCGCCGAGCGTGGCGTAGGCGTAGCTGTACGACGACCCGGAGCCGGGGATCATCCCGGCGAGCTCGGCGTAGGACAGCGCGGAGAACAGTGCGGTCACCCCGGCGAGCACGAACGACACGACGATCGCCGGCCCGGCCTCGGGCACCGCCTGCCCGAGCACCACGAAGATCCCGGTGCCGAGGGTGGCGCCCACGCTGAGCAGCGTGAGCTGTGTGACGCCCATGGTCCGCTTCAGCGGACTTCCGGCGGCCTCGTCCACCAGCGAGCCGACGGCCTGTCGCCGCGTCAACCGGCTTGTGTGTCTTGCCTGTTGCCCCATCCGGGGCCGCGTACCGACCGTGTCCACCGTGCCACTCCCTCCACCGACGGGCTGTTAGGCCCTTGATGATGCGGAGAGGTGGCCGGGGGGAGGTGAGGGGAACGGCCAGTGGTGCGCACGGTGTTTTGGCGAATCGGCCAAGGCAACACGGCCGCGGACAGTGGCGCCGGGACGCAGCGCCCGCGAGGCAGCCGCCCGTACGTCGGCTTCGGCCCCTGTCCCTGCCCCTGCCCCTGCCCCTGCGCCGGGCCTCGCGCCGCTCGCCTCAGCGCAGCGCTTCGGCCACCTCCCGGGCCGCCTCCACCACCCGCGGCCCCACCCGCTCGGGCACCGCGTCCGCCAGCATCACGACGCCCACGCTGCCCTCCACCCCCGTGACCCCGAGCAGCGGTGCAGCCGCTCCGCTGGCTCCCGCCTCCAGCTCTCCATGGGTCAGCGTGTAGCCGGGCTCGGCCATGGGCTGGCGGCGTGCCGCGAGGATCGCCTTGCCCGCCGCGCCCCGGTCCAGCGGGTGGCGGAATCCGGCCCGGTAGGCCACGTGGTAGTCCGTCCACGACGGTTCGACCACGGCGACGGCCAGTGCGTCCGCCCCGTCCACCAGCGTCAGATGGGCCGTCGCCCCTATGTCCTCGGCCAGCGACCGCAGCGCCGGCAGCGCCGCCTCCCGCACCAGCGGATGCACCTGCCGGCCCAGCCTCAGCACCCCGAGCCCGACCCGGGCACGGCCGCCGAGGTCACGGCGTACCAGCGCGTGCTGTTCCAGCGTGGCGAGCAGCCGGTACACGACAGTCCGGTTCACGCCCAGTTTCTGGGACAGCTCCGTTACGGTCAGCCCGTGATCGGTGTCGGCAAGCAGTTTGAGGACTCTGAGTCCCCGGTCGAGCGTCTGGGAGGTCTCCGCGGTCACGACGCCCACTCCTTCGGTGGTGAGGTCGGCGGCCCTCCTCGCGGCATGCGTCACCGAGTCCCGTCAGTGACGCGCTTCAGAGGCCGCCGATCGGCCGGCGGTCCGGGTCATTCCGAACACGGTCGCTTCACGGCTGCGCTCCGCGGCGGCACTGCCACGGGGCGTGTGCGTAGCGGGACAGTAGCGAAGCCGGTTCGCTGAGCGGAAGGCTCCGTCCAGAATCCGGTCACCGGCAGATATGGCCTACCTGGGTTTGTCCGGATACGCCCAGGGGGCTGCGGCCGGGGTGGAGTTGGCGGCGGCCATCCGGAGGTACGGCTCCGCCGGGGTGCGGCTCCGCCGGGGTACGGCTCCGCCGGGGTGCGGCTCCGCCGGGGTGCGGGCGAAACCACCGGGGGTGCAGGAGGTGCGGCTCCGCCGGGGTGCGGGCGAAACCACCGGGGGTGCAGGAGGTGCGGCTCCGCCGGGGTACGGGCGAAACCACCGGGGGTGCAGGAGGTGCGGCTCCGCCGGGTCCGGGCGAAACCACCGGGGGTGCAGGGGGCGCAGCCCCCGCTGGGGTCTGGGGCGGAGCCCCGGGAGGGAACCTCCCAACCCACCGAGACGGGCGGGCGGGCAAGCCCCCGCCAGAACCCGGGACGAAGCCACCAGGAGTATGCGGAGCGCCCCCCGGGGGTGCAGGGCGCGCAGCCCCCGCCGGGGTCCGGGCGAAACCACCGGGGGTGCAGGGCGCGCAGCCCCCGCTGGGGTCCGGGGCGGAGCCCCGGGAGGGGGCCTCCCAACCCACCGAGACGGGCGGGCGGGTGGGAAAGCCCCCCTCACCGCATACGCGTAGCCCACTCCCGCACCTTGGCGATCCGCTGCCGCAGCTGCCCGGCCGTCGCCTCGGCGCTCGGCGGCCCCCCGCACACCCGCCGCAGCTCGGTGTGGATCACCCCGTGCGGCTTGCCGCTCTGGTGGACGTAGGCGCTCACCATCGTGTTGAGCTGCTTGCGCAGCTCCATCATCTCCTTGTGGCTGACCACCGGCCGCCGCTCGGCGGGCAGTTCGAGCAGGTCGGCCTCGGAGTCGGGCTTCTTGCGGCTGTGCGCGATCTGCCGGGCCTGCCGCTTCTGGAGCAGCAGTTGCACCTGGTCGGGTTCGAGGAGTCCCGGGATGCCGAGATAGTCCTGCTCCTCCTCGCTCCCCGGGTGGGCCTGCATGCCGAACTCGGCGCCGTCGTACAGCACCCGGTCGAAGACGGCGTCGGACTCGAGGGCCTCGAAGGGGAGCATGTCCTGCTCGCCGGTGTCCTCGTCCTGCTCCTTGTTCGCCTCCTCCATCTCCTTCTCGGACTCGGCGTACGGGTCCTCCTCGCCCTCCTTCTTCGGCTTGTCGAGGGCGTGGTCCCGCTCCACCTCCATCTCGTTGGCGAAGGTGAGCAGGTCGGGGACGGTCGGCAGGAAGACGGAGGCGGTCTCGCCACGCCGCCGGGACCGTACGAAACGACCGACGGCCTGCGCGAAGAAGAGCGGCGTGGAGATGGTGGTGGCGTAGACCCCGACGGCGAGCCGGGGCACGTCGACACCCTCGGACACCATGCGGACGGCGACCATCCAGCGGTCGTCGCTCTCGCTGAACTCGTCGATCCTCTTCGAGGCGCCGGCGTCGTCGGAGAGGACGAGGGTGGCCTTCGTGCCCGTGATCTCACGGATGAGCTTGGCGTAGGCGCGGGCCGAGTCCTGGTCGGAGGCGATGACGAGGGCGCCCGCGTCCGGGATGCCCTTCCTGACCTCGGTCAGCCGCTGGTCGGCGGCGCGCAGCACGCTGGGCATCCATTCCCCGCGCGGGTCCAGGGCGGTGCGCCAGGCCTGGCTGACGGCGTCCTTGGTCATGGGCTCGCCGAGCCGGGCGGCGATCTCGTCACCGGCCTTGGTCCGCCAGCGCATGTTGCCGCTGTAGGAGAGGAAGATCACCGGGCGGACGACATGGTCGGCGAGCGCGTTGCCGTACCCGTAGGTGTAGTCGGCGGCGGACCGCCGGATTCCGTCCGTCCCCTCCTCGTACGTCACGAAGGGAATGGGGTTGGTGTCGGACCGGAAGGGCGTACCGGTGAGCGCGAGCCGTCGCGTGGCCGGCTCGAAGGCCTCCAGACACGCCTCGCCCCAGGACTTGGAGTCACCGGCGTGGTGGATCTCGTCGAGGATCACGAGGGTCTTGCGCTGCTCGACCCGGTTGCGGTGGAGCATCGGGCGCACGCCGACACCGGCGTAGGTGACCGCGACTCCGTCGTAGTCCTTCCCGAGCGGTCCGGCGCTGTACTCGGGGTCGAGCTTGATCCCGATCCGTGCGGCCGCCTCCGCCCACTGTTTCTTCAGGTGCTCGGTCGGCGCGACCACGGTCACCTGCTGCACGACGTGGTGGTGCAGCAGCCAGGAGGCGAGGGTGAGGGCGAAGGTCGTCTTGCCCGCGCCCGGGGTCGCGACGGCCAGGAAGTCGCGCGGCTGCTCCTGGATGTACTTCTCCATCGCCCCCTGCTGCCAGGCACGCAGCTTGCTGGCGGTGCCCCAGGGAGCGCGGCCCGGGAAGGCCGGGGAGAGGTGGTGGGAGTGGGAGGAAGCAGTCATAGGGCTGGGCCCGGAGGGCCCTCCGTTGAGGGTGGTGGCGGGTGATGGGCGGGCGGTAGTCACGGTCTCCGTGGAGGGGTCGGGCTGCTCGGCTACGTATGACAACCGGGCCACCCTACCGGTGTCCTCGCCCGCCCCTCCGCGCAACGGCGCCGCACCGGGCCCGGGTGCGACACGCGTCACAGATCACTTCCTTCACCCCCGGCGGAGCGGCCGGGTCACCGCTCCCGCAGCCGTGTCGTCACCCACGCCCCCACCAGCGCCACTCCCGCCATCGGCAGGAACACCGCGGCGAAGGCGGCCGGATGGGAGGTGGAGACGGAACCGGAGGCCGCCGTGGCCGTGCCGGTCACCGTGCCGCCGCCGAGCGCGGCGAACGCGGCGCCGCCGACCGCGAGGAGCAGCACGTTGGAGAGGGCGTCGGAGATCTGCAGGGCGGCGGAGTTGGTGCCCGCCTCCTCCGGGGCGGACAGGCGCAGCAGGAGCACGCTGGTGGAGGCGATCACCAGGCCCATGCCGAAGCAGCCGAAGCCCCAGGCGACGGCGACCGTCCAGACGGGGACGGTGTGGATCAGCACACTGGGCGCGGTGACGACGGCGGCGGCCACCAGCAGCATGCCGAGGGTCATCAGCCGTTCCCGGTACGGCGCGACGCGCGCCCGTGACTGCACCCAGGAGCCGAGCGCCCAGGTGGCCCCACCGGCCGCCAGCGAGAATCCGGCGAGCGTCGGCGAGAGCCCGCGCTGGGTGACGAGCATCAGGGGGACGAAGGACTCGGCGGCGATGAAGGAACCCGCGGCGACGCCGCGCAGCAGCACCACCGACGGCAGCCCGCGCGCCGCCCGGCAGGTCCCGCGTGGCAGCAGTCCCCGCACGGCCGGCACCAGCAGCGCGGCCCCGGCCGCGCCGGGCAGCAGGGAGATCCAGCGCAGGTCCTGCGCCGCGTACTGCAGCAGTCCGGCGCCGAGGGAGATCCCGAGGGCGAGCCGGATCCGGCGGCGGTCGAACGACTCGGGTGCCGGCTCGGCAGCCCTCACCGGGCCGGAGGCCAGCCGGCGTATCCGAGGGAGTGCGATCGCCAGCGGGAAGACCACGAGGACCGGGATGCCGACGAACACCCAGCGCCAGCCCAGGTGTTCGGTCACCGCGCCCGAGGCGAGCGGGCCGACGACCGACGGTACGACCCAGCCCGCGGCGAACGCCGCCATGATGGACGGCCGCAGCCGCTCCGGGTAGGCGCGGCCGACGACGACGTACAGGGCGACGATCACCAGCCCGCCGCCCAGTCCCTGGACCGCCCGCCCCACGATGAACACCCACATGGCGCTCGCCGTCCCGGCCAGCAGCAGCCCGGCCGCGAACGCGCCGATCCCGGTGGTCAACGCCCCGAGCGGCCCGCGGCGGTCCGACCACTGCCCGGCGAGCACCATGCCGGACAGGCTCGTGGTGAAGTACCCCGAGAACGCGAACGCGTACAGCGGTACCCCGTTCAGTTCCCGCGCCGCGACCGGCATCGCGGTACCGACGGCGGTCGCCTCGAAGGCGATCAGCAGGACGACGGTGACGATGCCGACGGTGAGCGACCGGTAGGGCCGGCTCAGCACGGTGGCATCCGGTGCGCCGGTCGTCCGGGCCGTGCCGGGGACTTCTGCGACGCCGGTGTCACCTGGTTCGAGGGCGCTCATGCCGGCCAGCGTAAGGTCCACGACCCACTTTGGCCCCTGTCGGGAGTCGGCACCCGGCAGGGACCTTGGTCGTACGACCGGGCGTCGGCGTCACCCCGTTCGTGAACGGCGTGTGGCAGTCGCATTGCAGCCCACACGCCTCCCTTGAGCCCGCCCCGCGCCCCACCCTACGGTCGTTCCATCAACACGGCCGTGTGCCCGAGTGGCTCAGGGACTCGCCTGCAAAGCGGGTTACGCGGGTTCGATTCCCGCCACGGCCTCCGGCGCCTTGACCAGCCGGCAAGTCAAGACGGGGCGGCACTCCCACCGGAGTGCCGCCCCCTTTTTACCCCTTTTACTGCGGGGCGCCGCGCCAGTCCCGCGCGCACCCGGATGCCGGTCGGCGCCTCCCGGTCCGGGGCCGGAATCGTGATTACGTAGCGACATGAATGACGGGCGTTCGGTAATCGCCCGCCTGTGGCCCCGCTTCCGGGGAGATCCCGACATGCGCATGATCAAGCGCCAGTGCCTCCGGTGATCGCCAGGTCGGCCCCGCCCGGCACACGGGGGTCGAACCGTCCCCGCACGGTGATCTGATTCTGGCCCAGGGTGAAGGTTCCGACGCACTGCAGATCGAAGTCCCGGGGTGTACCGCACCGCCGCCGGCTTCGTCCACGGCGTCAACGTCGGCAGCACGGACACGAAGGTCACCGTTCACCTCGTCCGGTGACCCTGGCGTGCCCTGGTTCCTCCGTGCGGGGGGACCAGGGCACGGATCGTCCGCTCGCGGTGCAGCAGCCAGAGGGTGACGGCGAGGGTGGAGACGTCCGTGGTCAGGGGGTGGAGGGTGGCCTCGGGCTCGCTCCAGGTCAGGATCGCGCCCGTCGTGCCGTCGACCACCAGGCTGTTGTTCTCCACCAGGTGGCCCAGGCGTATCAAGTGATCGCGCTGGGCGGGGAGTTGGTCGGGGGTGAAGTCGCCGGGTCGCTCGTCCGCGCAGTACTCCGCCAGGGTCGGCAGCGGGACGTCCGTGTCCAGCTGGAACAGGATGCCGTCCTCGGGCAGGCCCGTCTCGCGCAGGAAGCGGCGGGTCGGCTCGTGGGTGAGCGTCGCGGGGAAGTCGACGTCCTCGAAGCGGGCGACACGGCCCTGCCCGAACTCCTGGTCCAGCAGGCGGGCGGGGAGATCCAGGGTCAGGCCGCATTCCCCGCCCGCGCCCGCGATCAGGGCCGACGGTCGGATCCGGGTCCCCGCATTCCGGAAGGGGGGCACCTCACCGTCCGTGCCGTCCTCGAACACCGCGAGCAGGTGCCGGGACGCCTCCGTCAACGCCCTGTGCCCGGAACGGCCCGCGGGGGAGGTGAACCGGCCGTGCAGGCCCGCCAGTTCCTCGGCCACGGCCGTGAACCGGATCAGCGTCTCCAGGGACGGTGACGGCGGGCGGCCCTCCGTGAGGTCGGGGCGGTCGTGGAAGAAGTACGTGGTGATCGCCGTGGTGCCGGCGTCGGTCGTGCTCATTTCTCCCCCGCGCAGATGAGTCCCCGGTCCCCCGGGTGCACCCGGGCAGGACGTGTCGTGCGGCCGCCCCGCCTCGGTGGCGGCCGTCGTCCCCACTGCCTGGAACACTACGCGGCACCACTGACAACGCCCCTCGGCCGACCCGGTGGCCCCCGGTGGCACGGGGCGGGGTCGGTGGCGCGGCGCCCATCACGCCATGCCGGACGGGCTGCCCGCCCGGCTCACGGGGTGGTGACCACCGCCGCCTGGGGGCGGATCGGGAGGCGGTTGACGGGTCGGCCGGTAGCGGCGCGTACGGCGGAGGCGATCGCCGCCGGGGAGGTCACGACCGGCACCGCGCTGACCGCCTTGGCGCCGAAGGGGGCGACCACGTCCCGTTCCTCGACCAGCTTCACGATCTGGATGTCGGGGGCGTCCAGGGCCGTGGGCAGGGCGTAGCCCGTGAGGTCGGGATGGCGGATCAGGCCGCGCGGGGTGCGCAGGTTCTCGGTGAGCGCTATGCCCACGCCCTGGGTGACGCCGCCCTCGATCCGGGAGACCAGCTGCGCCGGGTTGAGCACCCGGCCGACGTCCTGGGCGAGGGCCAGTTCGACCACCCGGACCGAGCCCAGTTCGATGTCGACGTCGACCACCGCGCGGATCGCGCAGAAGGCGAGGCCCACGAAGGCGTCGCCCTGACCGGACTCGTCGAGCGGTTCCGTCGGGTGCGGGCGGCACTGGGCGGTGGCCCACAGCTCCTTGCCGTCCATGGCTTCGGTCACGGTCGTGGACAGGACGCCGTCGTACGACGTGATCTTGCCGTCGGTGATCTGCAGCAGCTCCGTCGACATGCCGAACTTGTGCGCGAGCGGCTGCAGCAGCTGGGTGCGGACCATCTTCGCCGCCCGCTCCACCGCGCCGCCCGACACCCAGGTGTGACGGCCGCGGCAGCCCGCGCCCGCCGGAGGCTGGTCGGTGTCGACCGGCGCCACGTGCACCTCATCGATGCCGAGCGTCTCCTGGACGATCTGCCGGGCCAGCGTGGTGAAGCCCTGGCCGGTCTCGACGGCGGCGCACAGCACCGTCGCCACGCCGTCCTGGACCTTCACGGTCGCCGTCGAGACCTCGTCGGCGCCCTCCGCGCCCAGCATGTGCACCATGCCCAGGCCGTAGCCGACACCGCGGCGCACGGCGCCTGGTTCGCCCGCGCCCTCGGGACCGCCGGGCAGCAGCCACTCCTCCTCGGGGGTGTCCTTGGGCAGCGGGGGCAGCGGGTGGTCCCGTACCGCCTGGAGCAGTTCCGCCACCGGGGCCGGGCACGTCACCGTCTGGCCCGTCGGGAGGACGTCCCCCGTGGCCATGACGTTGCGCAGGCGCAGTTCCGCCGGGTCCAGGCCGAGCTTCTTGGCCAGCTTGTCCATCTGCGCCTCGTAGGCGGCGCACACCTGCATGGCGCCCTCGCCGCGCACATGGCCGGAGGGCGGGTTGTTGGTGCGCACGGCCCAGCCCTCGATGAAGGCGTTGGGCACGACGTAGGGGCCGCAGGCGAAGGAGACGGCGGCCGCCAGCGCTTCGGAGGAGGTGTCGGCGTAGGCGCCCGCGTCGAGCAGGATCTGTGCCTCGACCTTCACCAACGTGCCCTCGGCGTCGGCGTGGTGGCGGTAGCGCAGGAGGGTGGGGTGACGGTGGGTGTGGCCGAGGAAGGACTCCTCGCGGGTCGCGGTCAGCTTCACCGGGCAGCCGGTCCTGAGCGCCAGCAGGCCGAGCGGGAGCTGGAAGCCCCGGTCCTCGCGGTCGGCGGTGGCGCCGGGCACGCCGGTGACGACCACCTTCACGCGCTCGGGTTCCAGGCCGTAGCAGGCGGCGAGGGTGTCGCGGTCGCCGTGCGGGTCGGTGGAGGCGAGGTACAGCTCGACGCCGCCGTCGGGGCGCGGCACGGCCAGGCCGGCCTCGGCGCCGATGGGGGCGGGGTCCTGGCGGCCGATGCGGTACAGGCCCTCGACGACGACCTCGCCGGAGGCGTCCGGGTCGCCGTGGCGCAGCGGGATGTGCCGGATCAGGTTGCCGTCGGGGTGCAGCGGCTCGGCCTCGAAGGCCTGCTCGGGGTCGGTCACCGGGTCGAGCACCTCGTACTCGACGATGACGGCGGCGGCGGCCATCCGCGCGGTGTCGGGGTGGTCGGCGGCGACGGCCGCGATGGGCTCGCCGTGGTGGCGTACGACCTCGGAGGCGAACACCGGCCGGTCGGCGGTGCCGCGGCCGTACAGCGGGCTGCCGGGGACGTCCTCGTGCGTGATGACGGCCCGTACGCCGGGCATCTCGCGCGCGTGGGTGGTGTCGATGGACAGGATGCGCGCGTGCGGGTGCGGCGAGCGCAGTACGGCCGCCCACAGCAGGCCCTCGGCCCACAGGTCGGCCGCGTACGGGAAGGTGCCCTCCGTCTTGGCGCGGGCGTCGGCGGCCTGCAACGAGGAGCCGAGACCGTGCGGCAGGGGCTCGGGGGCGGGGGCGGTCTCCGTGGCGGCAGCGGTGGCGGCTTCGTTGCTCACGCCTGGCCTCCGTCCTGGCCGTAGGGGTCATGCGGTCCCGGGGTCTCGAACGCCGAGGGGTGGATTCCGCCGGCGCCCGGGCCCGCCTGGTGAGGGATACGCGGTTCGTCGGCGTCCGACTCGGTTCCGTCGGCCGCGGTGTGCGCCTGGCGCTCGGCGACGACCTCCTGGACGGCCTGCAGGACGCCCCGGTAGCCGGAGCAGCGGCACAGGTTGCCGCACAGCGCCTGGCGGGCCTCCAGTTCGGTCGGCGCCGGGTTGCCCTCCAGCAGGTCGTGCAGGGTCATCGCCATGCCGGGTACGCAGAAGCCGCACTGCACGGCGCCGCACCGGGCGAGCGCCCGCTGCACGTCCGAGGGCCGTCCGTCGGCGGCCAGGCCCTCGACCGTACGGACCTCGCTGCCGGCCGCGGTGACCGCGGGGACCAGGCAGGAGGCGACGAGGCGGCCGTCGACCTGGACGTTGCAGGCACCGCACTCGCCCTGCGAGCAGCCGTCCTTGGCGCCCGCGAGACCGAGCCGCTCCCGCAGCACGTACAGCAGGGACTCGCCGATCCACGCGTCGGTGACGGGCCGGTCCACGCCGTTGACGCGCAGCACGAAGGAGGCGAGCGGGTGCTCGTCGTGCGGGGCCGCTGGGGGCGGCTCGTCCGGGGACGCCGCGTTCTCCTGGTTGTCCTGCGGGCGCGCGGAGTTGGCGTCGGGGCCCGCGGAGTCGGCGTCCACGACCGCGGGGCCGGAGGCCCTGGCGGCCTCCTGGGCGGCCCGGGGATCCACTCCCGGGGTCCCGGCGGGTTCGGGCCGCGCGGGAGGCCCTGAGGGCCCCTCAGCGGCCTCTGCGACCCCTTGCGTCTCCTCGGCGGCCCCGGCCGTCCCGTGAGCGGGCTGTGCGTCGTCCGCGGCGGACCCGGCCTCGGGCTCGGTGCCGTGTCCGGCGCGGGGCGGGACGCGCGGTCCGGCCGGTGCCTCGGCGTCCCGGCCGTGCGGGGGCCGGGAGTCGTGCGCGGAGTCGGGCGGTTCCGGCGCCGGTGACGCCGACTGCGGGAGGGCCTGGTCGGCCGGGTGCGCCCCGGGGCCGGGGTGCGGACGGCCGGAGGAGGCGTCGGCCTCCGCGCGTTCGTCGGCCGGGTGCGGTGCCGCCGCCGGCCGGCCGGTGACGTGCGGGATCTGCTCGGACGGCGCGGAGTGCCGGTGGGCGCCGTCGGCCGGCTCGCCCTCGTACGCCGCCCCGTCGGGCTGCCCGGCCGGGCGGGTCCCCCGGACCGGTTCCGTGTCGTAGGCGTCCCCGGCCGGCTCGGCCTCGTGCGCGCTCCCGGACGCATGCTCGGCCGGGTACCCGCCCCGGGCGGGCCGTTCCTCGTGGGTGCCGTCCCGGTTCGGCTCGCCCTCGGGCTGCTCCTGGGTACCGGAGCCGGCCCGCTGCTCTCCCCACGGCCGGCCCGCCGCCTGAGTCGCCCAGGGTGCCGCGGCGCCGCCGGGAAGCGTGGCCGGAGGGGTGCCGCCCCACTGCTGGATCAGGGACGAGGTGGTGAACTCGCCCGATTCGTCCGGTAGGTCACCATCGGCGACAGGGATCGACCACTGCCCGGTGACGTCGTGTCCGGGGACGTCGTGCCCGGGGGCGGCCGGGGTCTGGCCCGCCTGGGTGGCCTGCACCTCGTCGAAGTTCCACTGCTGGGTGGCCGCGGGGCGGTACGTGAACCGGTCGTTCGCGTCGGCCTCCTGGGGCACCGCGTTCGGGTCGGGCCACCGAGCACCCTCGGCGGGCGCGCCCGGCGCGTTCCAGCCGCCGGTGGCCGCGGGGTCGGCGGCCTCGTCGGACGCGGGCGTCACCGTTATCTGCGGCGGCACATAGCCGTGGCCGGGCGCGGCGAGCGGACTGTCGGCGGCCAGGAGGGCGTCGATGCCGCCCTCGGGGAGCTTCACGAAGGCGGTGGCACCGTCGTCGTAGTCGCCCTGCGGCAGCGGGTCCCAGCGGCCGCCGCCGCGGGGCGTGCCCTCTCCGTGCTGGTCGTCGGTCACGACAGCGCCCTCCCCAGTGCTCGTCGGGCCAGCGCGGCAACGGTGCGCCGCAGGTGCAGTACGGCGGGCGGGAGCTGCTGCAGGGACCCGTCCTCGGCCGGGGCCGGATCGGGGATGCAGGCCGTGGCGACGTACTCCCCGAAGGCTTCCAGCGCCTCCGGGACGATCGTGCGGTTGTTGTCCCAGTCGATGAGCTGGGCCACCCAGTGCTCGGCGTCCAGGGGCCTGAGCGGCATGGGCGCTATGGCGCCGACCGCGCACCGCACTCCGCGCCGGGCGGGGTCCAGGACCAGCGCCACGGACGCGACCGCGCGGCCCGGCCCGGCCCGGCCGGTCGCCTTCAGGAAGACCTGCGGCGCGTGCAGCAGCGGCACGCGCACGTACCCGATGAGCTCGCCCGCGCGGAGCATCTCCACGCCGGCCAGCAGGTGCGACACCGGGATCTCCCGGCGGGCCCCGCCCGGGCCCGCCATGATCAGTGTCGCCTCCAGGGCGGCCAGCACCGGCAGCGCGTCCCCGGCGGGGGCGGCCGAGGCGATGTTGCCGCCCAGGGTGCCCGCGTTGCGGATGTGCGGCGGGCCCGCGGCGCGCGACGCGGCGGCGAGCGCCGGGATCAGGGCGGCGAAGTCGGGGCGGCCCATGCGCGCGTGGGTGAGGCCCGCACCGAGCAGCGCGTGGCCGTCCTGGTACTGCCAGCCGCGGATCTCGCTGATCCGGCCGAGGCCGACCAGCGCGGCGGGCCTGAGCTGCCCGGAGTTGACGGCGGCCATGAGGTCGGTGCCGCCCGCCACGGGGACGGCGGTGGGCATGGCGGTGAGCGTCGCCACGGCCTCGTCCAGCGTCGTGGGCAGCGTGACGGCCTGCGCCGCCTGCGGTGCGTGCGTGGTCAAACCGGCTGCCCCTTCCCGCTGCCCCACCTGGTCCCACCTGTGCTGCCGTACGGTACGTGCTGACAGGGCGGACGTGGCAACTCTGGCACATCTTCGCAGGACCCGGACGCGGGGGTCCGCCAGGAGGCATTCGCCCACCTCATCGGGGAGATGGTCCGTTTTCGGACGGCATCACCGCTGCGGGTGAATATTCCCCCCTTCGGTGACGCTTGGGGGCTTTTTCCAACGTGTGTTCGTAACTGTTACCGAACGGGCGGTGGACCGTCGATCGGGCGGCCGGGCACGCCGGGGCGCCGCTGCCACGGGCGCGGTCCGGTGGGCGGGCGGTAGGCGACGCCCAGCGCGTCGAGCCGCCGGTAGTGCGCGGTCATCCGCCGCTCGAAGTCGGCGAAGTCCCGCTCCGCCGGGGCGGGCAGGGCGCTCCAGGCGACCTCGGCGAAGGCGGCGAGCCGGGGGAAGGCCTGGTAGTCCACGCGCGCGGAGTCCTCCATGACCTCGGTCCACACGTTGGCCTGCGTGCCGAGCACGTGCCGCGCCTGCTCCTCGGTCAGCTCGGGCGGAACCGGTTCGAACCGGTAGACGTCCTCCAGGGTGCGCACGTAGCCGATCGGTACGGGCTCGTCCTCGCCGGGGGCCTGGCGGTGGTCCAAGTACACCTGCTGCTCGGGGCACATGACGACGTCGTGGCCGGCCCGCGCGGCGGCGATCCCGCCCGCGTACCCGCGCCACGAGGACACGGCCGCCCCCGCGGCCAGGCCGCCCTCCAGGATCTCGTCCCAGCCGATGAGCCTGCGGCCCCGCGCGGTGAGCCACTTGTCGAAATGGCCGATGAACCACGCCTGCAGACCGTCCTCGTCGGTGAGCCCGAGTTCCTTGACGCGTGCCTGCGCGGCCGGGGAGCGCCTCCACTGGTCCTTCGGGCATTCGTCACCCCCGACGTGGACGAACGCCGAGAACTCGGCCGCGTCCGCCGGGAACAGCTCCAGAAGTTCCTCGAAGACGCCCTCGTAGAAGCGCAGGGTGCGCTCCGTGGGGGCGAGTACGTTCGGAAAGATTCCCCAGTCTTCCCCGACGGTCAGGGCGTTGGTGTCGACGACGTCGGTGTTGCCGAGTTCCGGATACGCGGCGATGGCGGCCTGCGAGTGGCCGGGTACGTCGATCTCGGGGACGACGCTGATGTGCCGCTCGGCGGCGTAGGCGACGATCTCCCGTATGTCGTCCTGGGTGTAGTGGCCGCCGTGCGGCTTGTGCTCCCACAGTGGTGACGCGCGGTGGCCGAATTTCGTGCGCGACCGCCAGGAGCCGACCTCCGTCAGCCTCGGGTACTTCCTGATTTCGACCCGCCAGCCCTGATCGTCCGTCAGATGGAGGTGGAGGACGTTGAGTTTGTGCGCGGCCATGAGATCGAGGTAACGCAGCACGCCGTCCTTCGGCATGAAGTGCCGGGCCACGTCGAGCATGAGGCCGCGCCAGCGGAAGCGGGGGCTGTCGTGGAGGGTGACGGCGGGAAACTTCCATTCCTCCCGGACGGCGACCGGGGCCCGGCGGAAGGCCTCCGGGCCCAGGAGCTGACGGAAGGTCTGGGTGCCCCAGAAAAGGCCCGTCTCGCTCGCCCCGTCAATGACGATCACATGGCCGTCGGCGCTCAGGCGGTACGCCTCGGGGCCGCCGGGTTCCGCGGCGAGTGCGGGGACGATCCGCAGCAGGATGCGGTTCCGGTTGCCGGTGTGCGGGGGCAGTGGATATCCGGTCGCCGCACCGACGGTCGTCCGCAGCCACCGAGCCACCCGCTCGGTGCCCGGCGTGGTTTCGATCTCCGTCTCGGCGTCGATGAAGCACCCCTGACCACCTCCGGGCAACGAGGCCGAAAAGCGGCTCGGGGCAGGGACCAGTTCCACGTGGAGGCCCCGGAACTGCTCGTACGGAATACCACTCATCAGGTCAGTCCTTTACCGCCACGGGCGCGTCCGCATTCCGGTCGCCGACGCCACTGCGATGCGTTGCAGCATGCGCAATAAGAATTTCGCTCTGCACAACACACGGCAGGCTAGGGAATTCGCGGGAACGGGGACAAGCCCCACGGCAAAGGCCCCCGGCGCGCGCGGAACGCGCCCCGGAGGCCCAAGGGGTCTTGGCCGAGCGGCCGGCCGGCTGTCTGCGGGCCGGACTGCTACTTCTTGTCGTCGCCCTCGCCGCCGCTGCCCATGGAGTCGTAGATCTCCTTGCACAGGGGGCACACGGGGTACTTCTTCGGGTCGCGGCCCGGCACCCAGACCTTGCCGCACAGCGCCACGACGGGCGTGCCGTCGAGTGCGCTCGCCATGATCTTGTCCTTCTGGACGTAGTGGGCGAAGCGCTCGTGGTCACCGTCGCCGTGGGACACCTGCGGCGTCGGCTCTACGAGGGTCCCCGTACCAGTCCCGCGCTCGGGCTCAAGAGTGCTCATACCGCAAGGGTACTGAAGCTCACACGCATCAGTTGAGCGACGGGTCGTCCGGATACGTGGCGACCATGGCCAGCTCGTTGCGCTGGCGGCGCAGCACCTCGCGCCAGAGTCTTTCCGGGGACGGGGAGGACACGTCGCCCGGTTCCGA
Organism: Streptomyces sp. NPDC046197; assembly: GCF_040646295.1. Classification (NCBI taxonomy): domain Bacteria; kingdom Bacillati; phylum Actinomycetota; class Actinomycetes; order Kitasatosporales; family Streptomycetaceae; genus Streptomyces; species Streptomyces sp. NPDC046197. The sequence goes on from NZ_JBEYZY010000005.1 coordinate 287,509, forward strand.
CTCGACCACGTACCAGGCCCCGTCCACCAGCTCGTCCTCCAGCTGGCCGGGGCCCCAGCCGGCGTACCCGGCGAAGATCCTCAGGGACCCGAGCGCGGAGGCCAGCAGCTCCGGCGGGGCCTCCAGGTCGACCAGACCGATCGCCCCGTGCACCCGGCGCCAGCCCAGCGGGGCCCGGTCCCCGGAGCCGCCCGGGATGACGGCGACCCCGAGCGCGGAGTCCAGCGACACCGGGCCGCCCTGGAAGACGACGCCGGGCTCCCCGGCGAGGTCCGCCCAGCCCTCCAGGATGTCGCCCACGTCCACCGGGGTGGGACGGTTGAGGACGACGCCGAGGGAGCCCTCCTCGTCGTGGTCGAGAAGGAGCACCACCGCACGGTCGAAGTTCGGGTCCGCCAGGGCGGGGGTAGCCACGAGCAGCCGCCCTGTGAGCGAGGACACCTCGGTCATGCCAGACATGATCCCGCATCTTCCCTTCGCGTGGGGAGCCAATCCGGCTACGGGAGTGAGTGCAGCCCAGGGCACACGGAAGCGCCCTGGGCGCACGGGCGGGGCGGTGACCCCATGTACCCGTTGCGGAACGGTTCGTGTTGTGACACAGCTATGACGATGCTGGGTCGTCCCTGGACTTACGGAAGGGGGGCATACGGCGACTACTCTGTCTCTCCGGCCCCTGCCCACGGTGATCGGCCGGCCCCTGCCCAACTCATCGGAACGCGAGATACATGACCGTCAACGACGATGTCCTGCTGGTCCATGGCGGAACCCCGCTGGAGGGCGAGATCCGTGTCCGCGGTGCGAAGAACCTCGTGCCGAAGGCCATGGTCGCCGCTCTGCTGGGCAGTGGGCCAAGTCGGCTGCGCAACGTTCCGGACATCCGTGACGTGCGTGTCGTACGCGGTCTGCTGCAACTGCACGGGGTGACGGTCCGGCCCGGTGAGGAGCCGGGGGAGCTGGTGCTCGACCCGACCCACGTCGAGAGCGCGAACGTCGCCGACATCGATGCCCACGCGGGCTCCTCGCGCATCCCGATCCTGTTCTGCGGGCCGCTCCTGCACCGCCTCGGCCACGCCTTCATTCCGGGCCTGGGCGGCTGTGACATCGGCGGACGGCCGATCGACTTCCACTTCGACGTGCTGCGGCAGTTCGGCGCGAGCATCGAGAAGCGGGCCGACGGTCAGTACCTGGAGGCGCCCAAGGGGCTGCGCGGCACGAAGATCCGGCTGCCGTACCCGTCGGTCGGTGCGACCGAGCAGGTGCTGCTGACGGCCGTGCTGGCCGAGGGCGTCACGGAGTTGTCCAACGCCGCCGTGGAGCCGGAGATCGAGGACCTCATCTGCGTGCTGCAGAAGATGGGCGCGATCATCGCGATGGACACCGACCGCACCATCCGCATCACCGGGGTGGACAAACTCGGCGGGTACACGCACCGGGCTCTCCCGGACCGGCTGGAGGCCGCGTCCTGGGCGTCGGCCGCGCTGGCGACCGAGGGCAACATCTACGTGCGCGGCGCGCTGCAGCGGTCGATGATGACCTTCCTGAACACCTACCGCAAGGTGGGCGGCGCCTTCGAGATCGACGACGAGGGCATCCGCTTCTGGCACCCCGGCGGCCAGTTGAAGTCCATCGCGCTGGAGACGGACGTGCACCCCGGTTTCCAGACGGACTGGCAGCAGCCGCTGGTGGTGGCGCTCACGCAGGCCACGGGCCTGTCCATCATCCATGAGACGGTCTACGAGTCCCGGCTGGGCTTCACCTCGGCGCTGAACCAGATGGGCGCCCACATCCAGCTCTACCGCGAGTGCCTGGGCGGCTCCGACTGCCGCTTCGGCCAGCGCAACTTCCTGCACTCCGCGGTGGTGTCGGGCCCCACCCGGCTGCAGGGCGCCGACCTGGTCATCCCCGACCTGCGCGGCGGCTTCTCGTACCTGATCGCCGCGCTGGCGGCGCAGGGCACCTCCCGCGTCCACGGCATCGACCTGATCAACCGCGGCTACGAGAACTTCATGGAGAAGCTCATGGAGCTCGGGGCGAAGGTGGAGCTGCCGGGACAGGCACTCGGCTAGCCGCCGCGGGCGTACGTACGTCAGGCAGCGGGCGTACGTACGTCGATACGCACGTCAATGGGGCGGCCACCGGCATTCGGTGGCCGCCCCATCGGCGTTGTGGTGCCCTACCGGGCGTCGTACGCCGTCCCGTGGCGTACGTACGGCAAGGTCACTTGCCCTTGGCGGCTTCCTTGAGCTTGCTGCCCGCGGAGACCTTCACGCTGTAGCCGGCCGGGATCTGGATCGGCTCGCCGGTCTGCGGGTTGCGCGCGGTGCGAGCGGCACGGTGGGTGCGCTCGAAGGTGAGGAAGCCGGGGATGGTGACCTTCTCGTCTCCCTTGGAGACGACATCGCCGACGACGTCGGCGAACGCGGCCAGCACGGCGTCGGCGTCCTTGCGGGTCACCTCGGCGCGGTCGGCCAGCGCGGCCACCAGCTCACTGCGGTTCATGTTGTTACTCCCGTGTTCTTCTTGCCGTTGAGGCGTGCCACGCGGCGGGGCCGCATGTCGGGCACAGCGAAGTCGATGCTGCCAGGGTCCTCGGTGAGTCCCCGGACCCGGGTCCGTCCTCAGACCCTCGCGCCCTGAGACGCATCCTGCCCCTACCTGCGGCGGGAAAGCCAATCCGGCACCCGGAGGAGTCGTGAGAACACCCTTGGGAGTCACACGAAGAGAGGGCCTCAGCCTGGCCGTCACCATAGAGGGCGACCAACCACCGACGGTTCCGCGACGCGCCGGTGAACAACCGTGGCAATCCTCACAGACGGCGCATCGCGCTGCTCAGTGCGCCGCCTCAGGGCAGCTGCGTGGCCGACGCCGACGCTCCCGCGGCCACCGCCGCGGAGCGCACCGCGCCGGCCACCGCGCCCGCGACCTTGTCGTTGAAGACGCTGGGGATGATGTAGTTCGGGTTCAGCTCGTCGTCGGTCACCACGTCCGCGAGGGCCTGTGCGGCGGCCAGCATCATCTCCGTGTTGACGGTACGGGACTGCGCGTCCAGCAGGCCGCGGAAGACGCCCGGGAAGACCAGCACGTTGTTGATCTGGTTGGGGAAGTCCGAGCGGCCGGTGGCCACAACTGCCGCGGTCTGACGGGCGATTGCCGGGTCGACCTCGGGGTCGGGGTTCGCGAGCGCGAACACGATCGCGCCCTCGGCCATGGCGGCCACGTCGTCGCCGTCGAGCACGTTGGGCGCCGAGACGCCGATGAAGACGTCCGCGTCGTGGACGGCCTCCTTCAGCGTGCCGGTGAGGCCCTCGGGGTTGGTGTTGTCGGCGATCCAGCGCAGCGCGGAGTCCGGTGCGGCGTCGACGAGGTCCTCGCGGCCGGCGTGCACGACGCCGTGGATGTCGGCGACGACGGCGTTCTTCACACCCGCGGCGAACAGCAGCTTGAGGATGGCCGTACCGGCCGCGCCGGCGCCCGACATCACCACGCGCACGTTCTCAATCGCCTTGCCCACCACGCGAAGTGCGTTCGTCAGGGCGGCGAGCACGACGATCGCGGTGCCGTGCTGGTCGTCGTGGAAGACGGGGATGTCGAGGGCCTCGCGCAGCCGCGCCTCGATCTCGAAGCAGCGGGGCGCGGAGATGTCCTCCAGGTTGATGCCGGCGAACCCGGGGGCGATCGCCTTGACGATCTCGACGATCGCGTCGGTGTCCTGGGTGTCGAGGCAGAGCGGCCAGGCGTCGATGCCGGCGAAGCGCTTGAAGAGGGCCGCCTTGCCCTCCATGACGGGCAGCGCGGCCTTCGGGCCGATGTTGCCGAGGCCGAGCACGGCGGAGCCGTCCGTCACGACCGCAACCGAGTTGCGCTTGATGGTCAGACGGCGGGCGTCCTCGGGGTTCTCGGCGATCGCCATGCAGACGCGGGCCACGCCCGGCGTGTAGACCATGGACAGGTCGTCACGGTTGCGGATGGGGTGCTTGGACTGCATCTCGATCTTGCCGCCGAGGTGCATGAGGAAGGTACGGTCCGAGACCTTGCCCAGCGTGACGCCCTCGATGCCGCGCAGCTTCTCGACGATCTCGTCGGCGTGCGCGGTGGAGGTGGCCGCGATGGTGACGTCGATACGGAGCTTCTCGTGGCCGGACGCGGTGACGTCGAGGCCGGTGACCGAGCCTCCGGAGGACTCCACGGCGGTGGTGAGCTGCGAGACGGCGGTTCCGCTCGCGGGCACCTCCAACCGGATGGTCATCGAGTAGGAGACGCTGGGCGCCGTTGCCATGGCCGACTTCCTCTGCTTTCACCGTGTCGCGAAGATGTGCCGTCCGATCGTCGCACCTACCGCCGAGTACGTGGTAGCCGCCCCCCATTACGGACATTTTGTTCACGGACGAGGTGGGCGATTTCGGAAAGTATCTTCCAGCATGCGAGATTCGACTGTACGAGGGAGGAGAGACCGGCGCCGGGCAGGTGAACTCCCGGGACGGGAATTGCCTTGGAGGGATCGTTTGTTACCTTGGATGTGGCACCGGCCCGATCCAAGCCCCCGGGCCCAACCTTCGTCGCTGCGAGCGACCACTTGCCGCGAGGCGAGCATGGCGGGTCGGTGCCACTGAACCAACGGAAGGCCCGCACCGTGCAGACGGTGCGGGCCTTCTCGTGCACGCGCTCCGGCCGCGGTCAGGGGCTGTGCTGGGCCCTGTCCTGGGGCCTGTCCTAGTCGCGGAGCAGGTCCGGCACCCCGGTGGCGTCCGGCTCGTCCCGCTCGCCGGAGACCACCGCGAGCTGCTGGGTGGCCCGGGTCAGGGCGACGTAGAGCACCCGCAGGCCCGCCGGCGACTCGTCGGCGATCTCCGCGGGCGAGACGACGACGGTGGCGTCGTACTCCAGGCCCTTCGCCTCCAGACTGCCGAGGGCCACCACCCGGTCGCCGAGCCCGGCGAGCCAGCGCCGGGCCTCCTCGCGCCGGTTCATGGCGACCACCACACCGATCGTGCCGTCGACCAGGTCCAGCAGCCGCTCGGCCTCCGACCGCACGGTGTTCCCCAGTGACCCCCGGACCACGGTGAAGCGCGGCCGGACACCGGTGGAGCGCACCGCCGACGGCGCCTGCGCGCCCGGCATGGCCAGGGCGAGCACCTTCGAGGCGAGCTCGGCGATCTCGGCCGGGTTGCGGTAGTTCACGGTCAGCTGGAAGCGGCGGCCACGGGAGGGGCGGCCCGCGGTGCCGTCCCCGTAAGGGCGGGGGGAGCCGGGCGGGCGGGTACCCAGCGCCTCGTCGCGGGCCTCGGCCGCCTCGTCGGGGTCCGACCAGGACGACTGGGCCGGGTCACCGACCACCGTCCAGCTGGCGTGACGGCCGCGGCGGCCGACCATCCGCCACTGCAGGGGCGTGAGGTCCTGGGCCTCGTCCACGATCACGTGCGCGTACTCGGTGCGCTCCTGGGCGAGGCGCTCGGCCCGTTCGCGCTGCGTCTCCTCGCGCACGGGCATGAGTTCCTCCAGCCCGCTGAGCTGGTCCAGCGGGTCCAGCTCGCGCTTCTTCTTCGGGCGGGCGGGGGCGCCGAGGATCGCCTGGAGCTCGTCGAGCATCGCGACGTCGTGCACCGAGTACCCGTCCCGCCGCAGCGAGCGGGCGACCTTGCGCGCCTCGCCGGGGTTGAGGATGCGCCGGGCCCAGCGGCCGAGCCGCCGCTCGTCGGCCATGGCCCGCAGGACCGCCTGGGGGGTCAGCTCGGGCCACCAGGCGTCGAGGAACGCGTGGAAGGCGTCCTCCCCGCTCACGTCCTCGTCGAAGGAGGAGCGCAGCTCGGCGGCCAGTTCCGGGTCGGTGTGCCGGGCGTCCGCGCCCGACTTCTCCCACAGGGCGTCCAGCAGCAGCTTGCGGGCGCGGGGACGCAGCAGGTTCACCGGCGCGGTGCCGCCGAGGACGTTGCGGCGGATGTGGCCCAGCTCCTCGGCCTCCAGTTCGAGCCGGCGCCCGAAGGCGACCACCCGCAGCCGGGTCGGCGGGCCGGCCGGGGCCGACGGTGTGGCGTCGTCGTCACCGAGCGCGAGCTGCCCGGCGGGGGCGTACGCGCCCGAAGTACCGCCCGGGCGGCCGTTCCGACCGGAGGCCGGGCCGCCGTTCCGACCGGAGGCCGGGCCGCCGTTCCGACCGGAGGCCGGGCCGCCGTTCCGACCGGAGGCCGGGCCGCCGTTCGCAGCGGAGACCGGGCCGCCGTTCGGGCCGAGCTCCAGCGCGCCGCGCGCGGCCTTCCGCAGCACCTTCAGCATCCGGTACGACCCCTTGGCCCGCGCCACCGACGGCGAGTCGTACAGCGTGGCCTCGGTGCCGTCGACGAGCGAGCCGATGGCGCGGATGGCGACCTGGCCCTCCTCGCCGAGGGAGGGCAGCACGCCCTCGGTGTACGCGACGAGCAGCGGGGTCGGCGAGACGATCAGGATGCCGCCCGCGTACCGGCGCCGGTCCTGGTAGAGCAGGTAGGCCGCGCGGTGCAGGGCGACGGCGGTCTTGCCGGTGCCGGGGCCGCCCTCGACGTAGGTCACGGAGCCGGCGGGGGCGCGGATCACCAGGTCCTGCTCGGCCTGGATGGAGGCGACGATGTCCCTCATGGTGTGGCTGCGGGCCTGGCCGAGCGCGGCCATCAGGGCGCCGTCACCGATCACGGGCAGCTCGTGGCCGTCGAGGTTCGCCTTCAGCTCGGGGCGCATCAGGTCGTCCTCGACGCCGAGGACGCGCCGGCCCTTGGAGCGGATGACCCGGCGGCGCACGACCCGGCCCGGATCGACCGGGGTGGAGCGGTAGAAGGGGGCCGCCGCGGGCGCCCGCCAGTCGATGACCAGCGGGGCGTAGTCCGCGTCGAGAACACCGATCCGCCCGATGTGCAGCGTCTCGGCGATGTCGGCCGTGTTGTCGGCACGCACGGCGCCCTCGGCCGGTTCGACCGCGGTGTACGCGCCGTCGGGCCCCTTCTTGCCGTCCTTGCCGAGCAGCAGGTCGATGCGGCCGAAGAGGAAGTCCTCGAACTCGTTGTTCAGGCGGTTGAGGTGGATGCCCGCCCGGAAGACCTGCGCGTCACGCTCGGCCAGCGCGCCGGGCGTGCCGACCTGACCGCGCTGGGCGGCGTCCCGCATGAGGAACTCGGCCTCGTGGATCTTCTCCTCGAGGCGTCGGTACACCCGGTCCAGGTGTTCCTGTTCCACGCTGATCTCTCGGTCGCGTACGGAGTCGTGCGCCTCGCCGTGAACCGATTCGACCGCGGATTCCTGTTGAGCCTGAGCGGCCACCGGGCCCCCTTCTGACGTGCTGGGCAGCCGTCAACCGTACGCGAAGGGGACCCCCTGAGGCTACGGACCTGCCCGGCGGTCTGCCGGACAGGTCCCGCGCCTTGTGCGCCGACCTCGTCGTTCTCCGCACACCGGCCTCGGCCGGGCGCCGGCCTCGGTCTAGGCGTTGACCTCGACGAGCCGCTTGCCGTCGAAGGTCATGACCTCGAAGTGGTCGATCTGGTTGGGGGCGAAGGCGGCGCCGCCGTGGACGTAGAGCGGGTTCTTGGCCTCTTCCGTCTTGGCGTTCGGAACGCCGTAGCCCCAGTTCGGGACCGACCAGGAGGTCACCGTCTCACGTTCGCCGTTCTTGCCGACGGCGATGAGCGAGCACCTCTGCGGACCGGTGACGTTCTTGAGCTGCAGGACCGCGTGGGTGCCCCAGTCCCTCTTCTCCAGTGCGACGGTCGCGGTGACGTGCGTGGTCGGGTCCGTGGCCGTCATCTTGTCGCTCATGGTCTGGAAGGCCTGCTGTGCGGGCCCCATGGCCATGTTGCTGTTGCCGCCGCTGTCGGAGCCGCCGGTCGCCGCGAGCACGGTGAGCGGGCCGCCGATGATCAGCGCGGCCGCGGCCGCGACCAGGTAGAAGCCGCGCCGGCGCTTGTGGGCGCGGTGCTCGGAGACCTCGTCGACGAGCTTCTCCACCAGGCGCGGGCTGGGCTTGGCCGACAGGGATTCGCCGATCGCGGGGCTGCCGGAGCCCGGCAGGTCCGCGAGCGCGGCCAGCATCGGCTCCATCCCGGCGAGCTCGTCGAGCTGCTGCGCGCACCACTCACAGCCGGCGAGGTGTGCCTCGAAAGCGGTTGCCTCGGCGTCGCCGAGAATTCCGAGGGCGTAGGCGCCGACGGTCTCGTGCTCGTTCGGGGCCGGTGATCCCTGCATGGACCGAGACATACCCGAACCACCCGTGCCGAACCCTTGCATAGACCCGTACTCGCTCATCACGCCGTCACCCCCCGCTCCTCCAGAGCCAGCTTCATCGACCGCAGGGCGTAGAACACCCGAGAACGGACGGTGCCGCTGGGAATACCCAGCGTCTCGGCCGCCTCGTTGACGGTACGCCCCTTGAAGTAGGTCTCGACGAGCACTTCCCGGTGGGCCGGGGTCAGGTCGTCGAGCGCGTCGGACAGCGTCATCAGCCACAGCGCCTTGTCGATCTCGTCCTCCGCGGGGATGACCTCCAGCGGCGACGGATCGACCTCCTGCGGCCGGGCCTGCCGGCTGCGGTGGCCGTCGATGACGATGCGCCGGGCGACCGTCACCAGCCAGGGGCGTACCGAACCGGTGGCTCGATTGAGCTGACCGGCGTTCTTCCAGGCACGGATGAGCGTCTCCTGCACCACGTCCTCGGCGCGCTGCCGGTCTCCGGCGACCAGCCTGAGGACATACGCGAGCAGGGGTCCGGCGTGCTCTCGATACAGAGCACGCATCAGCTCCTCGTCAGGTTCCGAGGGCTGGGACATGCGATGTCGGGCCCTCGATCCACGTTCATTGGCCACGACGGAATCCTTGCGCACGCCCACCTCCGGTGTCCGGGGGTTCCCCCAGTCGGTCTCGCACGGACGGGTACGGACGGGGGTCGCGTAGTGTTCAAAGCGAGGCGACAGTTTTCTTCGGAATGACGTGACGAGCGGGACATGGATACACATTCCTCCCGCGCGATCTTTACATTTCCGGCACATTGCCCAAGGGCACGGGGATTGCCCGCGTGGCCGGTGAACCAAACGAGATGTTGCCGAAATCACTTCGGCCGCGCTGTCACAGAAGCCGCAAAGCGGACGCCAGTTGGTGCCCTAGGCGCGGGCCAGGGCCGCCCGGCGGCGGTGGCGGGCCACCCGCTCGCGGTTTCCGCAGACCTCACTGGAGCACCAGCGCCTCCTGCGGCCCCGTGACGTGTCCAAGTACACGATCGGGCAGCTGTCCCCCTCGCACTGGCGCAGCGCTGCCCGGGCCACGGGGTCGGTGAGCAGCTCCAAAGCATCGCGGGCGACCACCGCGAGCAGCCCGGCGCACTCGGGCAGGCCGGCCAACTCCCTTACCAGGGTGCCGTCGTCGCCCCGCACCGCCCGGGGAGCCGGCGGCGCCGCCCGGGCGAGGTCGTTGACGCGGGCGAGGGCGGGATCGTGGGGCCGGGTGCCCGGAGTCAGCTGGCAGTGGACCAACAGGGCGACGTGACCGCGCAGTTCACGGAAGGCGACGAGCCAGGAGGCGTCGGCGTGCGCCAGCGCGGTGCCCGGCGGGACCAGCCCGGACCCGGTGATCCAGGCACGCAACGGCTCGACGGAGCCGAGCAGTTCCTCGGGGTGGTTGGTGGTGAGGAGATCGAGGCAGATCCGTCCGGTGTCGAACCGCAGCTCGTGCGTGGCCGCGGCCGTGGCCGTACCCAGTGCCATGTGCCTGTCACCGCCTAGGGTCACCCGGTCAGGAGGGTCGGTGGGGTGCTCGTCGAGGGCCGCACAACCGTTCTCCCCCACAGTGCCCGCCCGGCTGCGCCGCCGGAACCCCTCGGCAGGCCCGCTCCTGGACGACCGCGTATGCGGCCGCGCGCCTGGACGATGTCCGTCGCCCCGCCGGATCACTTGACTTGAGGCATGGCAGAGAACGAGAACGAGAAGGGCACGGGCCGGCGCGGCACCGCCGGCGCGGTACTGGGCGCGGCCACGGTCACGACCGGCCTGGTCTCCGGGGTCTTCTACGTCTTCGCGTGCGCGGTCATGCCGGCCCTGGCCCGCAGCGACGACCGCGTCTACGTCCAGGTCATGCGGAACATCGACGACGTGATCCAGAACCCGGTGTTCTTCCCCGGCTTCTTCGGCGCGCTGCTGCTGACGGGAGTGTCGGCCTGGCAGGTGCGCCGTGCGCGATGGCTGCGCCGGTGGGTGTGGGCCGCGCTGACGGCGTACGCGCCGGCCTTCCTGGTCACCGTCGCCTTCAACGTCCCGCTGAACGATGCCCTGGCGGCAACGGCCGACCCGGCCAGGGCCCGGGAGCACTTCGAGAACCCCTGGGTGGCCTGGAACGTCGTACGGACGCTGCTGTCGACCTGCGCGGCGGTCTGCCTGGCGCGGGGGCTGGTGCTGTACGGCCGGGGACGGCGTCAGACGTCCGCGTACTTCGTGTCCGCCGCCGGATCCAGCGCCAGCCGGTAGCCCCGCTTCACCACCGTCTGGATCAGCTTCGGCGTCCCCAGGGCCGTACGCAACCGGGCCATCGCCGTCTCCACGGCGTGTTCGTCCCGGCCGGCACCGGGCAGCGCGCGCAGCAGTTCCGACCGCGCGACCACCCAGCCCGGCCGCCGCGACAGCGCCCGCAGCAGTGACATCCCGGCCGGCGGCACGAGCTTGAGGGCCCCGTCCACCAGCACCGCGTGGCCTCGGATCTGCACCTGGTGCCCCGCGATCGGCAACGCCCGGGCCCGGCCCGGCAGTTCCTGGCACAGCAGCTGCACCAGCGGCCCCAGCCGGAACCGCTCCGGCTGCACCGTCTCCACCCCGCGGGCCTGCAGCGGGAGCGCGGTCACCGGCCCGACGCACGCGGGCAGCACGTCGTGGTGGAGGGCGGCCAGCAGCTCCGGCAGCAGCCCCCGGTCCTCGGCCCGAGACAGCAGCGACGCGGCCGCGGGCGCGCTGGTGAAGGTGAGCGCGTCCAGCCCGCGCGAGACGGCGGCGTCCAGCAGCCGGTCGAGCGGGCCGGTGTCCTGTGGCGGCATCCACCGGTAGACGGGGACGGGCACGACCTCCGCTCCCGCGGCACGCAGCGACTCGACGAACCCGGGCAGCGGCTCGCCGTGCAGCTGCACCGCGACACGGCGCCCGTCGACGCCTTCCTGGAGGAGCCGGTCGAGCACCTCGGCCATGGACTCCGACGACGGCGACCACTCCTCGGTCAGTCCGGCGGCCCGTATCGCGCCCTTGACCTTGGGCCCCCGGGCCAGCAGTTCGATCCCGCGCAGCCGCCCGAGCAGCTGCTCGCCGAGCCCCCACCCGTCGGCGGCCTCGACCCACCCCCGGAATCCGATGGCCGTGGTCGCGACGACCACGTCCGGCACCTGGTCGATGATCTCCTTGGTGGCGGCGAGGAGTTCGCCGTCGTCGGAGAGCGGCACGATCCGCAGGGCGGGCGCGTGCAGCACACTGGCACCGCGCCGCTGGAGCAGCGCGCTCAGCTCGTCGGCCCGGCGCGCGGCCGTCACTCCCACGGTGAACCCGGCGAGGGGCCCGTGTTCCGGTCGCTGCTGTTCGTCGTACATGGCTCTCCTAGCTGGCCCGCATCCGAACGAGCCTGTCAACGGCGCGTGACAGGCTCGGTTCGGCTCGATGTCGCCGGTGTTACGTCACACCTCGGCATAGCTGAGCTGCGGCTTTTCCTCGGCGGCGGCCTCGGCCCGGGCCTGCACGACCGGGCGGCGAAGGTATACGGCCCAGGTGACCGCGAAGCAGAGTCCGTAGAAGGCCAGGAAGGCGACGAACGCGCCGGTTCCGGAGCCGTACGAGAGGAAGGACTGCCGGAAGGCGAGGTTGATGCCGACGCCGCCGAGTGCGCCGACGGCCCCGATGAGCCCCATGGAGGCGCCGGACAGCCGCCGTCCGTAGGAGACCGCGTCCTCACCGGTGAGGCCCTCGGCCAGGGCCTTCGCCTGGAAGATGCCGGGGATCATCTTGAACGTCGACCCGTTGCCGAGCCCGCTGAGCACGAACAGCACGACGAAGACGGAGACGAACAGCGGCAGCGACTTCTGCAGACCGGCGACGACGAGGACGGCGGTCGCGGCGGCCATGCCCACGTAGTTCCACAGGGTGATCCTCGCGCCTCCGTACCGGTCGGCGAGCCGGCCGCCCACGGGCCGGATGAGCGAGCCGAGCAGGGGGCCGATGAAGGTGAGGTAGGCGGCCTGCAGCGGGGTCCGCCCGAACTGGTTGGTCAGCACCTGCCCGAAGGCGAAGCTGTACCCGATGAAGGATCCGAAGGTGCCGATGTAGAGGAAGGACATGATCCAGGTGTGGGCGTCCTTCGCGGCGTCCCTGGCGGCGCCGGTGTCGTTCTTCACGGAGGCGAGGTTGTCCATGAAGAGGGCGGCGAGGACGGCGGCGGCCAGGATCAGCGGGATGTAGATGCCCAGCAGCAGCCGCGGACCGCCGCCGGCCCCGATGATGGCGAGGGCGACCAGCTGGATGACGGGCACGCCGATGTTGCCGCCACCGGCGTTCATCCCGAGTGCCCATCCCTTCTTCCTGAGTGGGAAGAAGGCGTTGATGTTGGTCATGCTCGACGCGAAGTTGCCGCCGCCGATGCCGGCGAGCAGGCCGACGAGGAGGAAGGTGCCGAAGGACGTCCCCGGCTTCATCACGGCGAACGCGGCGACGGTCGGCACGAGCAGCAGACCGGCGGAGATGATCGTCCAGTTCCGTCCGCCGAAGACCGCGACGGCGAAGGTGTAGGGGACGCGGACCACGGCGCCGACCAGCGTGACCATCGAGGTCAGCAGGAACTTGTCGGCCGGGGTCAGCCCGTACTCCGGGCCCATGAAGAGCACCAGCACGGACCACATGGTCCAGATCGAGAACCCGATGTGTTCGGACAGGACGGAGAAGAGCAGGTTGCGCCGGGCGGTCTTCTCCCCGGTCTCCCGCCAGAACGACTCGTCCTCCGGATCCCAGTGCTCGATCCAACGGCTGGCTGTCATGACGCCTCCACGGTCCGCCGAGTATCTGGATCCCGAAGGTAGGGAGGACGCGTTTCGGCCCTGTGGCTGTGGGTGACCGGAAGGGAACGTTGCTCTCACCCGGCGGGGGTACCGGATGAGAGGTCGTGCTCGGTCACCGGCCGGGACCGGTTGTCCGTCGCGTCGGCGAAGGAGGAGTACGGCGGCTGTTCGTCGACGGCTGGAATCCAGCCCGTTTCGGGCCGGCGCAACCAACCCTCTGCCCCCGCGAGCTCCACCGCGGCCCGTCGCAGCGCGTCGAACGCGGGGTGCGTCAGCCCTCTGCGCCACACCAGCGACACCGGGGACAGCGGAACCGGGTCGACGAGCGGCCGCACCACGGTCCGCGGCAGGGCCGGAAAGCCGATCACCGCGAGGACCGGATGGCCCGTCTTGGCCATGAGCCGCTCGAACTCCTCCTCGCCCACGGCCAGCGGAACCGGCGGCGCCACCTCGATGCCGCGTCCGTCGAAGAGCCGGTGCGCGAGGTCGGTCCATTCCGGCGTACGCGGGTTTCCGGCACCGGCGTACACGGTCTCGCCCGCCAGCGCGGCCAGCGGCACCTGCGCGAGGGGCGCAAGCCGGTGGTCCTCCGGGAGCACGACCGCCATCGGCTCGTACCGCACGAGCTGGTGGTCGAGCCCGGCCCGCAGTGCCGGGTCCAGGCCCGCGAACCGGCCGAACGAGGCGTCCAGGCGGCCGCCGAGCAGTTCGGCGGCGGCACCCGTCAGCCCGCTCTCGAAGCGGGCCATCAGCTCGTGTTCGGGGGCCAGTTCGCGGGCCCGGTGCAGCACGCGGCGCCCGGTGACCAGGCCCGGCGAGTTCAGGTCGACCAGCAGCGGCCGGGCCTGCCCGAAGGCGGCCAGCAGCTCGTCCTGGGCCTGCAGGGCCCGCCGCGCGTAGGGCAGCAGCCGCCGGCCCTCCGCGGTCAGCGTCACCTGCCGCGTCGAGCGGACGAACAACTCGGTGCCCAACTCCCGCTCCAGCCGCCGTACGTCCCTGCTGAGCGCCTGCTGGGCGACGTACAGCCGCGCCGCGGCCCGGGTGAAGTGCAGCTCCTCGGCGACGGCGAGGAAGGCGCGCAGGAGTCGGGGGTCCAGGTGGGCGGGCATGCGGTGAACCTACAACGCCGGTGAACTCACAACACGGGTGCGTGAATCGGGGCGGAGAAGGTGTTGGACCCCTTGATCCGCTCGGGGCGACGGTGGGGGCATGCCGCAACCGACTCCCCGCAGATCCCCCCTGTTCACCGTCACCGCCGACACCCTCGTCGCCGTCGACTTCGGTCCGCGCCGAGGACCCCGCCGCGGTCCTCGCCCACCGGGCCCGTACCGCCGGCTGTTCGCGCTGCCCGGGGCCCGCGCCTTCACGGCCGGGAACCTGATCGCCCGCCTGCCCTCCGGCATGTTCGGCGTGAGCGCGGTCGTGATGATCGCCGGTGCCCGGGGCTCGTACGCGCTCGCGGGCGCGGTCACCGCCACCGGTCTCGCGGCGACCGCGGTGACCGCGCCCTGGATCGCACGGCTGGTGGACCGGTACGGCCAGGCACGGGTGGCCGTGCCCGCCACGGTGTGCGCGGTGCTGGGCAGCCTCGCGCTGCTGCTGTGCGTGCACTACGGCGCCCCCGACTGGACCCTCTTCGCCGCGTACACCGCCACGGCCACCACCCCCAACACCGGCGGGATGTCCCGCGCCCGCTGGGCCCATCTGCTCAACGGCGACGCCAGGGCCCTGCACACCGCGAACTCCTTCGAGCAGGCGGCCGACGAACTGTGCTTCATGCTGGGCCCGGTCCTCGCTGCCTTCCTGTGCGGGACGTTCTTCCCGGAGGCGGGCACGCTGGCCGGTGCGGTCCTGCTGCTCACGGGCGTGCTGCTGTTCGCCGCCCAGCGCTCGACCGAGCCGCCGCCCCGGCCGCGCACCCCGGCGAAGGCACCTTGGCGGTCACCGGGCATGCCGGCCCAGCTGGCCGTGTGCCTGGCGATGGGAGCGGTGTTCGGCGCGATGGAGGTCGTCACCGTCGCGTTCGCGGACGCGCAGGGCCACCGGTCGGCGGCGGGCGTGGCGCTCGGTCTGCAGGCGGCCGGTTCCTGTGCGGCCGGGCTGCTCTACGGGGCCCTCCGGCCGAAGGGCCCCGCCGCCCACCGGCTGCCGTGGTGCGTCGCCGCGATGACCGTACTGCTGACCCTGCCCCTGCTGGCCGCCGCCCTGAGCGGCTCCCTGCTCACACTGTCCGCGGCGCTGTTCCTCGCGGGCACGGCCACCGCCCCCACCATGGTCACGAACATGACGCTGGTCCAGCAGCGCACCGCCGAGGGCCGCCTGAACGAGGGCATGACCCTTGCGGTGACCGGCCTCCTCGGCGGTATCGCCTGCGGCAGCGCGAGCGGCGGCTGGATGGTCGAGCACGTGTCCCCGGTCGCCGGGTACGGGGTGCCGGTGACGGCCGCGGCGGTGGCGCTGCTGATCTCGCTCACGCAGCGACTCGACCAGCCCGCTCAGCGTGCCTGACCCGATGTCGCGGGTCAGTTCCCGGCCGGGACGATGGTGCCGAAGGAGGCAGCGGCGATCTGCTGAAGACCTTGGAGATGCTGCCGATGCGGATGTGCGCGTTCTGCGGCACTGCCTGACCGGTCTCCAGGCCGCCCACGCCCGAGGTGCCCGACCAGTGGCCCGAGCTGCCGGTGATCCGAGCAGCGCGCCGGTCATGTCCGTGTTGGGCAGGCCGCCGATGGCCGCCTTGAGCTTGACCGGGTCGAGCCCGGGCAGCGGCGCCGATAGTCGGCCATCATCACGGCGGTCATCCCGCCCCCGGCCGACAGCCCGGTGACGTACACGCGGGCCGGGTCCCCCGACACGTCCGCGAGCTGCCGGTCGACCATCTGCGCAATGCTGGCGGCCTCGCCCTGGCCGCGCTCGACGTCCCCGCTCTGGAACCAGTCGAAGCAGTCCGACGGATTGTTGGCGGACTGCTGCTGCGGCAGTACGACGGTGAAGCCCCAGCGGTCTGCGAGCTGGATCCAGCCGCTGCCGGTCCCGTATCCGGCGGCGTCCTGGGTGCACCCGTGGAGGGCGACGACGACGGGCCGGTCGGCGGGCAGCCCGGCCGGGACGTAGCGGAACATGCGCAGCGCACCCGGGTTGGACCCGAATCCGGTGACCTCCTGGAGGGAGGCGGCCGTGGCCCGGCCCGGGGTGAGGACGGCGGCGAGGAGGGCGGCCAGGAGTGTCGCCAGGACGAAGGGTCGGCTTGCGGCTCTGGTCTGTGTCATGCGGAGGGACGGTAAGGGCGTGCACTACCGGCCGATATGGGGTGCCACCCCACAACGGGCGCGCTGCCCATGGGGTCAGCCCCACCTCACCGGTCGCGTTCTTCGCGTCTACACCTGCCGGTCGCCTCGCCAGGCGACGTACGTCAGCGCGGCCGGACCACCGTTCGCCAGGCCCTTGTAGGTCACCGTCCGGCCGGGGCCGAGCTCGTGCGCGAGTCGCCTCGCCAGGTCCATCCCCTCGTGGAACAGCCGCTCCCACTCGGAGTCGTACTTGCCCTCCTCCCGGTCCCGCAGGGCCAGGTTCAAGGTGGTGTCGATGTCCTGGGCCCACGCGCGCAGACCGGAGACCAGGCCTTCGGACAGGGTCAGGGCGGCCACGGGATCATCGGGGAAGAAGTCACCGAATCCGTCGGCGCGCAGTGGCCCGAACGCGTACTCGCCCTCCACGGTGATGTCCACCGGGTGCGGTGGTGTGCCGTGGCTGTCGCGCTCCCAGTACAGGCCGTCGCAGCCCCAGCACACCCACTTCGCCGTCTCATGACGTTCGTCCCAGTAGCGCACCGCCCACGACGGCCCGAGGTGTCTGGCCAGGGCCCGGGCGACCTCCAGCCCCTGCTTGACGTGTTTGCGCAGGTGGGGACGGGACTGGAACCCGTCCGCGGGGCGGGACCGCGACCAGGAGCGCAGTGCGTCCGCCAGGCCTTCCGGGAGGGCTGGACTCGCGTGGTCCAGAGGGACGGCGCGGGCGTACGTCCCGATGTCCTCGTCCGTCCCGTCTCCGCACGGCTCATACAGAGGGGACCGGTCGCTCCGGCTGCGCACGAGTATGTGACGTGGCTCTTCCATGGTCATGCCAGATCTGCTCCGATCACATGACAAAGGCCCCGTCGCTCGGAGCGACAGGGCCTTGCCCACATGGGGTAAGTGGAGATGGCGGGAATCGAACCCGCGTCCAACGGTGCGGAACCAGGGCTTCTCCGTGTGCAGTCCGCTTCGCTTTTCTCGGCCCCGGAGATCACGCGGACAAGTCTCCGACGGGCTCAGTCACTGTTTGGTTTCCCTCTTCACCCCGTGACCGGGATCGAGGTTTAGTCCCCTAGCTGATGCCAGGATCCGGGTCGGGAACAGCCCCGGGCTGACACTCCCTTAGGAGTTCACCTGCTGCTTATCAGGCAGCGAGGGCGAACAGGGAGGAATCGCGCTTGGTGTTGGCGATTATTTTTTTCGGCCTGTGGTTTACGAGATCATGGCCGCTTCCTCGACACGCTTCCCCTGGTTCGACAGCCGCTGTCGAAACCGATCATCCCCATGTTGATTTTTCAATCTCCGGCCCCCGCGAGGAGGGCCTGACACCGGCCACGTTGTGCCGCTGCGATGCCATCGTACGTGACCGAAGCACGTCGTTGCCACTGTATTCTCCGGGGTCATCCGGGCGTGGCAGCAGGTTCAACACCGCCGGACGCCGGATCATTCCCGGGCGGCCGGGAGCCTGCCGGGCGTACTCGAGCTCGGGCCCGCCGCTGGACGTACTCCGGCCCAGGGGCCCTGGTCTAGGCCCGCTGCCGGCGCCGGGCCGCCGCCACCGCGCGGTCCGCCTCGCGCCGGTCCTGCTTCTCGCGGAGCGTCTGCCGCTTGTCGTACTCCTTCTTGCCCCTGGCCAGCGCGATCTCGATCTTGGCGCGGCCGTCCTTGAAGTACAGCGCCAGGGGCACGATCGTGTGACCCGTCTCCTGGGACTTCGACTCCAGCTTGTCGATCTCCGCCCGGTGCAGCAGCAGCTTGCGCTTGCGCCGGGCGCTGTGGTTGGTCCAGGTGCCCTGGCTGTACTCGGGCACGTGCACGTTGTGCAGCCACGCCTCGTGACCGTCGAGCTGGACGAACCCGTCGACCAGCGACGCCCGCCCCTGACGCAGCGACTTCACCTCGGTCCCGGTGAGGACCAGACCGGCCTCGTAGGTGTCGAGGATGAGGTAGTCGTGCCGCGCCTTCTTGTTCTGCGCGATCAGCTTGCGCCCTTTTTCCTTAGCCATAGTGCCGACCATTTTCGCACTACGGAGGGGGTGCGCGGGAAGCGTATTAACGGAGGTTACGAGGGATCGCCCAGGCCGCTGAGCACGGTCTGGGCGCGCTGCACCGCGTCCCGCCCGGCCTCCAGGTCGGGGGTGATGCCCCGGCCGTCGACGCTGCGGCCGGACGGGGTGCGGTAGTGGCCGACGGTCAGCTCGGCGACGGAGCCGTCGGGCAGCCGGCTGGGCATCTGCACCGAGCCCTTGCCGAAGGTGCGGGAGCCGACGACGACCGTGCGGCCGCGGTCCCTCAGGGCGCCGGTGAGCAGCTCGGCGGCGCTCATCGTGCCGCCGTCCACAAGCGTGACCAGCGGTTTGGCCGTGTCGCCGCCGGGGTCCGCGTGCAGTGCGCGCTGTTCGCCGTCCACGTCGTAGGTGGCGACCAGGCCGCCGTCGAGGAAGGTGGAGGCCGCGGTGACGGCCTCGGTGACCAGGCCGCCGGAGTTGCCCCGCAGGTCGAGGATGATCCCGCCGGTGGCGGGGGCCTGCCGTACGGCGGTGCGTACGGCGTCGCCGACGCCCTTGGTGAAGGCGGCGATCCCGATGACGGTGGCGCCGTCGGCGAGCCGCCGGACGGTGACGGAGTCGGTGGACAGCCGGGCCCGGCGCAGCGTCTCGACCCATGTGCGACCGCCGCGCTCCATGCCCAGCGCGACCGCGGTGCCGGCCGGCGCGTCGTCGGCGTCGCCGCGCAGCAGGGAGACGACCTCCGTGACGGGCAGCCCGTCGGCCTTCCGTCCGTCGACGGTGCACAGCCGGTCCCCGGCGCGGATCCCGGCGGCGGCCGCGGGCGAGCCGCTCTGCACCTTCGTGATCTCGATACGGCCGTCCCGTTCGCGCCGTGCCCACAGGCCGACGCCGGTGTACTGGCCGTCGAGGGCCTCCTGGAACTCCTCGTACTCGCCCTGGGAGTACACGGCACCCCAGCGGTCCCCGCTGCGGCTGACGGCGCGTTCCGCGGCCTCCATCGGGGACTTGCCGTCGGCCAGCGCCTCGGCGGCGGCCCGCGCCACTGCGGTCTTGTCGTCGTGGCTGCTCGCGGTGGCGGCCGAACGGGCGGCGTCCGCCGCGGACTTCCGGTCCGGGCCGGGGAGGGAGCCGGTGGCCGCGCCGGCCACGAGCACGCTCGCGAAGACCAATGTCAGGGCGGCCCCGCGGCCGATGCGGCGGGGCTGACAGAACAGGTCACGACCTGACATGGCGGTGAGTCTAGGACAACGCAAGAGGGCCGTACGGCCGGTTGCCCGTACGGCCCTCTTGGCATGCGTCACACCTTCAGGTACTTGCGCAGCGCGAAGAACGCGGCCAGTGCGGGCATCACCAGACTCGTCGCGAGGATGAGCGGCAGCTTCGTCAGGACGGCGTCCCAGCCGATGAAGTTGATCAGGTTCAGCTTGTGGGACAGGGCCAGGCCGTGGTCGATGATGAAGTACCTCGCGACCACCAGGAATCCGCACGCGACGGTGCCGCCGATCAGCCCGGCGACCGCGGCCTCCATGATGAACGGCGCCTGGATGTAGAAGCCCGAGGCGCCCACCAGGCGCATGATCCCGGTCTCACGCCGCCGGCTGAACGCCGAGACACGCACGGTGTTGACGATCAGCATCAGCGCCACGACCAGCATCAGCGCCATCACCATGCGTGCCGCCCAGTTCATGCCGTTCAGCAGCCCGAAGAGGTTGTCCAGGATGCCCTTCTGGTCCTGCACGGACTGCACACCGTCGCGTCCGTTGAAGGCGCTGGCGATGACCTGGTACTGCTCCGGGTTCTTCAGCTTGATCCGGTACGACTCCTGCATCTGGTCCGGCGTGAGGGAACTGGCCAGCGGGGAGTCGCCGAACTGCTCCTTGTAGTGCTTGTACGCCTCGTCCTGCGACTCGTACGTGACCTTCTGCACCACCGACATCTTGTTCAGGTCGCCGAGGATCGCCTTCTTCTGGTCCTCGGTGACCGCGCCCTTGGCGCAGTTGGGGTCGTTCTCGGCGTCGCTCTTGTTGCAGAGGAAGACCGAGACGTTGACCTTGTCGTACCAGTAGCCCTTCATGGTGTTGACCTGGTCGCTCATCAGCAGCGAGCCGCCGAACAGGGCCAGGGACAGGGCGACGGAGACGACGACCGCGAAGGTCATCGTCAGATTGCGGCGGAGACCGACACCGATCTCCGACAGAACGAACTGGGCGCGCATGGCGTCTGGTTAAGCCTTTCCGTCGTGGATCGTCAGTGCTGGTAGCCGTAGACGCCGCGGGCCTGGTCGCGGACGAGGCGGCCCTTCTCCAGCTCGATGACGCGCTTGCGCATCTGGTCCACGATGTTCTGGTCGTGCGTCGCCATCACCACGGTCGTGCCCGTCCGGTTGATGCGGTCGAGCAGCTTCATGATGCCGACGGAGGTCTGCGGGTCGAGGTTACCGGTGGGCTCGTCGCAGATGAGCAGCTTGGGCCGGTTGACGAAGGCCCGCGCGATGGCGACGCGCTGCTGCTCACCACCGGACAGCTCGCCCGGCATGCGCTCCTCCTTGCCGCCGAGCCCGACGAGGTCGAGCACCTGGGGCACGGACTTGCGGATCTCGCCGCGGGACTTGCCGATCACCTCCTGCGCGAAGGCCACGTTCTCCGCGACTGTCTTGTTGGGCAGCAGCCGGAAGTCCTGGAACACGGTCCCCAGCTGGCGGCGGATCTGCGGCACCTTCCAGTTGGAGACGCGCGCGAGGTCCTTGCCCAGGACGTGCACCTGTCCGTGGCTGCACCGCTCCTCGCGGAGGATCAGCCGCAGGAAGGTGGACTTTCCGGAGCCGGAGGACCCCACGAGGAACACGAACTCGCCCTTCTCCACTTCCAGGGAGACGTCCCGGAGGGCGGGGCGGGTCTGCTTGGGGTAGACCTTGGAGACATTGTCGAATCGGATCACGGATGCACCACGGGTCGCCGGGGGTAGATGAGCGTGACCATACGCGAAGCCGGTGTACGAGTGCAGGGGCCGGTCACGGTTCCGCGAGGGTTGTGTGTTTTTGTACGGGACTTTGTACGGAACCGGGGCGGTGGCCCGCTCCCCGGCTGCCCCGCAGGATCCGGCAGAACCTGGCACAGTGGAGAGGGGAACGTTCGCGAGTCGGCGAACGTTGTGTCTGTGTTGACGGGTGCAAGGAGGGCGAGCGCATGACGTACGACCGGTTGGTGTGCGCGAACTGCGCGGCGCCCGTGAGCGAGGGCCGGTGCCCCGTGTGCCGCGCGAACCGCGAGCGGCTGCAGCAGGAGAACTTCCTCTCGGGGCTGAACCCCATGGCGCTGATCGCGCTGCTGGCGGTGCTGATCGCGGCCGTGGCGCTGCTGGCACACCAGACCGCGTGACGCGGGCATACCGCAGGGCACGGCGTACCGCGTGACGCGGGCATAAAGGACAACAGGCCGCACGGCAACAGAGCGTACGAAGGGCCCGGAGCATCAAGCTCCGGGCCCTTCGTCCGTGCGCGCGTGCGTACGCTGCGTCCGGCTGCGGCTACCGTCAGGCAGCAGCGCCGCCGCGGCCGCCCATCAGGCGCGGCAGAACGCGGAAGCCGATACCGCCGGCGATCATCGTGGCGGCGCCAACCAGCAGGAAGGTGGTCTGCGCGGCACCCGTCTCGGCGAGCTGCTTTCCGTTGCCCTGGGCCGAGGTGTTGGACGAGGTGTCCGCGCCGGTGTCGGTGAGGGCGGAGCTGCCCTCCTCCTGGGCGGAGGTGCCACCGTTGGGGTCGGCGTTGTTGCCGCCACCGTTGCCGTTGCCCCCACCGCCGCCACCGCCGTGCGTGGGGCCCTGGGTCGGCTCGGTGGGGTTGCCGGTGGGCTCGGTCGGGCCGGACTCGGTGGGGCCGGGCTGGCTGGCCGGCGGCTGCGAGGTCGGCACCTGAGAGGTGGGAGGCTGCGAGGTGGGAGGCGTGTCGGTGGGCAGGCCCGTGTCGGACGGCGTCGGAGCCGAGCTGGTCGGGTCCTGCGTGCCGTCGGCGGCCACCTTCGCACCGGCCGTGACATCACCGTCCTGCGCGCTCACGTTCACGCCGATGCCGATACCGGCGGCCGAGGCGGCACCCGCGGCGGTCAGCGAGGCACCGGCTGCGATCACGGCACCGGCCGCTATGCGCGCGACACGGATCCGCGTCTTCTTCGTCATATGATTGCTACCCCCAGTAGCTGGATGGTCACTGAGCCGCGCGCGGGGCGGTGATCGACGGGGGTAGCCGACAAAGCGCGAGTCCCCCGGTTCACATGCGCCCCGGAAATGCGCATGCCACGCTTCACCCTTCCCATTTTTCAAGGCACCGTCAAGGTCATTGCGTGCGCAATATCCTGTTGTGTGCCTTTTGGGAACGACGGAGCCTGTGAGTGTGATGTAAAACCCAGACATCGCAAGACAGAAAAGGCAACTGCCCTGCGTCAAATGGGCAGTTGCCTTGTCGACAAAGCTTCTGTTTTCTACTTCGTCTGCTGCTCCTGCTGCTTGCGCCAGCGGATGCCGGCCTCCAGGAAGCCGTCGATCTCACCGTTGAACACGGCCTCGGGGTTGCCGACTTCGTGCTCGGTGCGCAGGTCCTTGACCATCTGGTACGGGTGCAGGACGTACGAACGCATCTGGTTGCCCCAGGAGTTGCCGCCGTCGCCCTTGAGCGCGTCCATCCTGGCCTGCTCCTCCTGACGGCGCCGCTCCAGCAGCTTGGCCTGGAGGACGTTCATCGCGGTGGCCTTGTTCTGGATCTGCGACCGCTCGTTCTGGCAGGAGACCACGATGCCGGTGGGCAGGTGGGTGATGCGCACGGCGGAGTCGGTGGTGTTGACGCCCTGGCCGCCGGGCCCGGAGGACCGGTAGACGTCGATGCGCAGCTCGCTCTCGTCGATCTCGACGTGGTCGGACTGCTCGACGACGGGGAGCACCTCGACGCCGGCGAAGGAGGTCTGCCGCCGCCCCTGGTTGTCGAAGGGGGAGATGCGCACGAGCCGGTGGGTGCCCTGCTCGACGGAGAGGGTGCCGTACGCGTACGGGACCTGGACCGCGAAGGTGGTCGACTTGATGCCGGCCTCCTCTGCGTACGACGTCTCGTACACCTCGGTCTTGTAGCCGTGCTGCTCGGCCCACCGCAGGTACATGCGCTGCAGCCGCTCGGCGAAGTCGGCGGCGTCGACGCCGCCCGCCTCGGCGCGGATGTTGACCAGCGCCTCACGGGCGTCGTACTCGCCGGAGAGGAGGGTGCGCACCTCCATCTCGTCGAGCGCCTTCTTGACGTCGGCGAGCTCGGCCTCCGCCTCGGCACGGGTGTCCGGGTCGTCCTCCTCATCGGCCATCTCGAAGAGCACCGCGAGATCGTCGATCCGCCCGCGCAGCGCCTCCGCCTTCCTGACCTCGGCCTGGAGGTGGGAGAGCTTGCTGGTGATCTTCTGCGCCTCGTCCGGGTTGTCCCACAGGGACGGCGCGGCCGCCTGCTCCTCGAGCACGGCGATGTCTGCCCTCAGCTTGTCGAGGTCCAGAACGGCCTCGATCGACTCCATGGTCGAGGAGAGGGACTTGAGCTCTTCGGATACATCGAGGACTGCCACGCCTCCAGCGTAACGGCTCCGCCAAGCGACAAACGCCGAGCGAGACAGCCGAGACCCCCGGCCCACCGACCCACCCTTCGGAGGGGGCGGGCCCCTGGGAGCAGGCGAGGGCTCAGGGGACGCCCCCGCCCGGGGACCGGGGCGGAACCCGGGGATGCAGGGGCACAGCCCCCCGCCGGCGTCCGGGGCGAGGCCGCCGGGGGGCGGCTCGGTCGGCCGATTCGGGCCGCCGAGGGGGCAGGAAGCGGGGGTGCGGGGCGCAGCCTCCCGCAAGGGACCGGGGCGGGTCCCCGGGTCCCTCAGGCCCGCCGAGGGGGGCAGGAAGCGGGGGTGCGGGGCACAGCCTCCCGCAAGGGACCAGGGTGGGTCCCGGGTCCCTCAGGCCCGCCGAGGGGGGGCAGGAAGCGGGGGTGCGGGGCACAGCCTCCCGCAAGGGACCAGGGTGGGTCCCGGGTCCCTCAGGCCCGCCGAGGGGGGCAGGAAGCGGGGGTGCGGGGCACAGCCTCCCGCAAGGGACCAGGGTGGGTCCCGGGTCCCTCAGGCC
>NZ_JBEYZY010000005.1:312076-364353 GCF_040646295.1 Streptomyces sp. NPDC046197
GCCTCCCGCAAGGGACCAGGGTGGGTCCCGGGTCCCTCAGGCCCGCCGAGGGGGGCAGGAAGCGGGGGTGCGGGGCACAGCCTCCCGCAAGGGACCGGGGCGGGTCCCCGGGTCCCTCAGGCCCGCCGATGCGGGCGTCGGGTGGGACATCTCACGGGGACGTCGGGGTCGAGTGGTTCGAGTCGTCGGGGGGAGCGCTTCCGCCGTCCCCAGACGTCGCCCACCATGCCCCCAGTCCGAGCACCGCGGCCAGCACCACCCCGGCCACGCCCAGCGTCACCCGGCGTCGCCGCGCGGCGGCCCGGTGGCGGGCCGAGCCGGGGCGTGGCGCTCCCGTGGCCCTCGGCGCCCGCGCCGTGCCCCGCGCGCCGCCGGCCAGCTCGTCCGGCGCCGGAACCCGCATCGACGTGTGCGTGTCCCGGTTGGAGTCCGGCTTCGCCCCGGGCACCAGCGGAACCGCACCCCGCCGCCGTATCCGCTCCGCGTCGGGCGCCGAGGGCGCCGCGGACGGGTCCTCCCGCGGCTCCTCGGCCGCGTCCGCGTCGGTGTCCGCGTCCGGCTCGTCCACGTCCAGCGGCGGCATCCCCGCCAGCATCGGCAGCAGCTCCCTGAGCCGCGCCGCCAGCTCGGACGCCCGCAGCCGTGAGGCCGGCGCCTTGGCCAGGCACTGCACGACCAGCTGCCACAGCTCGTCCGGGATGCCGGGCAGCGGCACCACGGTCTCGGTGACGTGACGGCGCAGCACCGCCCCCGGGTGGCCACCGCCGAACGGCGTGAAGCCCGCCAGCAGTTCGTACAGCACCGTGGCCAGCGCGTAGATGTCGACCGCGGCCCGCGGCGGCAGGCCCTCCACGATCTCCGGCGCCAGGTAGTCCGGGGTGCCGATGATCCTCGTGGCGCGGGTCCGCTTCGGCGAGTCGATGAGCTTGGCCACGCCGAAGTCCGTCAGCAGCGCCGGGTGCGACCCGCCGGGGCCCAGCGGGCCCTGCATGTCGAGCAGCACGTTCTCCGGCTTGACGTCCCGGTGCACGACCCCGGACGCGTGCGCGGCCGCCAGCCCGTCCGCCACGTCCGCCACGATCGCCACCGCGGACTCGGGCGCGAGCCGCCGCTCCCGCTCCAGACGGGTGCGCAGGTCCGTACCGCGGACCAGGTCCATCACGAGGGCCAGGTCGTTGCCGTCGACCACCAGGTCCCGTACCGACACCACGTTCGGGTGCTCAAGGCCGAGCAGAGCCGTCCGCTCCTGGACGAAGCGGCCCACGAGCTCCTGGTCGGACGCGAGGTCCTCGCGCAGCAGCTTGATGGCGCAGGGCCCCTCGGGCCCCTCGCCCAGCCACACCGTCCCGGCGCTGCCCCGCCCCAGGATCTGGTGCGCGGTGTACCGGCTGCCGATCTTCCGTGCCAAGGCTGCTCCTACAGACGCGTGTTGCCGACAAAACTACGCGTCCGGCGAGCCAACCTTCACGGCGGAGACGGAAATCACCCGTCAGATGTCGACAAATCCCCTGAGTCGCAGCGGTACCGGAGAGTCGAACCCGTACGAAAAAGACCCAGCGGTACGGGCCGGGTCCGCCGCTCGTCGGCACAGACCGACGTCAGCCGCTCTTCACCTTGCTGCCCAGGTCCTTGATCCAGCCGGTCACCTGGCCGAACCAGTGGCTCAGCTGCCCCCAGTAGCTCCGGCCGGTGCCGATCCAGTGCTGCAGCGGGCTGAACTCCCAGACCAGCCAGCCCGCGACGAACAGGATGATGATCGTGAACAGGCACCCCTTCAGGCAGCCGAGCCCGGGGATCTTCATGGGGTTGGCGCTCCGCTGCCGCGGCGGCCTCGGCTCACGCGCCGGCCGCTGCGGCTCCGGCGCGGGCGGCGCGTACCGCTGGGGCCGCTGGTGCTGCGGCGGGGCGTACTGCTGCGGCTGCTGCTGATAGCCGTAGCCGGGCTGCGGACGCTGCTGGGGCTGGGGCCGCGGCTGCTGCTGCGGCCGGGCGACCTGCCGCTGCGGCCGCCGGCGCAGTGGGTCCTCGCCCGGGTCCAGGTACTGGACCTGCGTCTGCTCGTTGCGGTCGCGGGCGGCGCGCAGCTGCGTCTGCCAGGGATGCGGCTGCTCGGGCTGCTGCCCCTGCGGCCCGGCGCCCGGCCGGCCCTGCGGCATGGGCGGCATCACGCGCGTGGGGTCGGCGCCGCCGCCGTTCGGCAGCACGGTGGTCGGGTCGGCGGCGCCCTGGGGGCCACCGGTGTGCGGCAGAACGCTGGTGGCGGCGTTCGGGTCGTACGACGCCGCGCCCTGCGGCAGGACCTGCGTCGGGTCGGCGGCCCCGGGCCCGCCCGGCACGGTCGCGGGCGCCGGGTCCGGGGCCAGCAGGGCGCCGACGCCCTCGGCGGCGGCGATCTGCGCGGCGTTCGCGTGCACGCCGGTGCCCTCGGCGACGACGCGCAGGCCGCGGGCGAGGTTCTCGGCGCTGGGCCGTTCGGCCGGGTTCTTGCGCAGACAGCGTTCTATGACCGTCCACAGCGGGTCGGGGACGGTGGACGGGCGGCGCGGCTCGGCGCTCAGGTGCTGGTGCAGGACCTCCAGGGCCGAGCCGCCGGAGAACGGCGGACGCCCGGTGACCAGCTCGTACAGCAGGATGCCGGCGCCGTAGATGTCGACGGCGGACGTCTGCGGGCGGCCCTCGGCCGACTCGGGCGCGATGTACGCGGGAGTGCCGACGAACTCGTGGGTGCGGGTGAGGCCGGGCGAGTCGGCCAGGCGGGCGATGCCGAAGTCGGTCAGCATCGGGTGCATCTGCCCGCCGTTCTGCTGGAGCAGGACGTTCGCCGGCTTCAGGTCGCGGTGGACCACGCCGTCGGCGTGGCTCGCGGCCAGCGCGTCGGCGATCTGCGCGGTGAGCAGGGCGGCGGCGACGGGCGTGAAGGGCCCGTTCTCGCGCAGATAGCGGTGCAGGTCGGGGCCGTCGACGAGGTCCATGACCAGGGCGAGCAGATCGCCCTCGACCACCAGGTCGCGAACCCGGACGATGTTCGGGTGGGTCAGCCGGAGCAGCACGGACCGCTCCCGCAGGAACCGCATCACGACGTCCGCGTCGCCGGCCAGCTCCTCCTTGAGGACCTTGATCGCGACGGTCTCACCGGGCTGACCGGGCACGGCCGCCTCGGCGCCCGCGGTCTCCCGCTGGCGGGCTCGCCAGACGGTGCCCGTGGCGCCGCGTCCGAGCGGCTCCTCGAGCAGGTACTTGCTGCCTACCGGCCGCACGTCATGCGCTCCCTGCTGCTTGCTTGCCTGGTCTCCCACGCCGGGTCGGCGTCGTGGGTTCCCCCGCTCGAACGAGGCCGAGGGTGGGGGAGGATGTGCTCCGATCCACTGTAGTGCCGCCCTGCGCGGTGCCGGGCTGTTGTGCTACTGCGCCCGGCGTCCACCCATGGTCGGCGCCGGCTCCTTCCGAGGCGACTTACGCACGGCGCGCCGTACATGTTCGATGGAAAGACGCTCGGCTCGGGTCGGTTGGTTGCTCGCAGACGGACGTGACCGATCTCAAGCGAGTCCCAAGCGGACACTCGCGGGGCACTGGTCAGGCACTTTTGCGGGCAGAGCCGACCAATCAAGATCACTTGCCGGTGGGCGGCGGGCGCGGTGTCAGTGGCAGGTGCGAGGATGCCTCCAGTACTGGCAGTACTGGCCGACGTGCTCGTGCGGCGGGGTGGGGAAAGTCCGCGGTGGCGACCGCGGGACGGCTTCGTCCCCCTTCGCGGGCGCCCGCAGGCGAGCGAGCCGAAGGGGTGCGTCGGTGTCGAGGGCGGGAGCGCGCACAGGCCCGGGGGGCTGAGCACGGTCGCGGTCTGGACACCGGCTCAGCGGCCCCGTAGGCGAACCGCGGACGAAACGGAAGGGACCGCTGACGGCGATGCAGATCCGGCTGACCGTCGTAGACCCGCTGGGCCCGCCCACCCCCAAGCCCTCGGCTTCCCTCGAACATTCACCCGAACGCGCAGCCGAACACCCAACCCAACCGGGAGGCCCGGCGGCGCAGGGCCGAGCCGCGAGCCGCGACGTGCTGGTCACCGCCCCCGCGGGCACGGCCCTCGCCGCGGTGGCGTCGGCGCTCGCCGCCGCGGTCACCGGGGACGGGGCCGCGCCCGAGCGCGGCCGGGAGCGGGGCGCGCCCGAGCGCGGTCGCGAAGGCGGTGCCGGCCCGGTGGTGCTCTACGCCGGGACGGAGCGGCTCGACATCCAGCGCTGCACGCTCGGCGAGCCGCCGCTGCTGGACGGCGCGGTGCTGTCCCTGGGCGCCCCCGCCGATCCCGAGCCGCACCCCGAGCTCGACGCCGCCCCGACCCAGCTGCACGTGGTGGCGGGACCGGACGCGGGCGGGGTCCATCTCCTGCACGGCGGGCAGATCACCGTCGGCCGCTCCGCCGACGCCGACGTCCCGCTCGACGACCCCGACGTCTCCCGCCTGCACTGTGCGGTGACGGTCGCGCCCGACGGCCGGGTCTCGGTCGCCGACCTCGGTTCCACGAACGGCACCGTGCTGGACGGCACGCCGGTGGGCCCCCGCCCCGTCCGCTTCTCCCGGGGCGCGCTGCTGCGCATCGGCGAATCGGCCCTGCGGCTGACCCCGGCCGCGGGGCCGGGGGCGCGGATGGAGACGGCACCGGACGGGGAGGGGCACGTACGGGTCCCCTCCGGGGACCGGCGCGAACCGGTCGGCACCGCCGCGGGGTCCGGCGCGGACGTGACCGCGGTGGGCCCCGCGCGCGTGCCGGGCGCCGGAGACGGCACGGGCGGCGGTACGGGTACGGATACGGGTACGGATTCGGCGGACGGGCCCCGGCCGGGACCCTCGAAAGAGGCCCCGGCGGCACCCGCGGACGCGCTTGCGTCAGCGCCGATCGAGGAGGGGACGCGTGCGCCCCTCTCCCACGGCTCGGCGAGCTGGGGTGCCTCGGGAGACGCGCCGGGAGCCCAGGAGCACGGTCCGGTCGAACCTCCCGTAATCCCCGCCCAGGGCCGCGCCCCACGCGCGGAGGGCCACGGCGGCGCGCGCGGTACGGCGGCGGCCGCAGGGATGTCCTCCGCGCCGGACGGCGGGAGTACGCATGCCGGACGCTTCGGGGCGGCCGGGCGCGCCGGGGCCTTCGCCGCCGGGACGGCCGGGGAGTCCGGCGGCCCGGCGTACGGTACGGCGGCCCCGGGCGAACGCCCCGACGGCCCGGAACCGTCCGTCAGCGGCCGCAAGGGCACGCCCGTCCGGGGCATCGACGTGCCGCACGGTGTGCGCAGACGGGGCGGACTCGGGGCTTGGGCGCGCCGGCTGGCCGGAGGCCGCGGCGAGCAGGCGGCGGCCCGGCGCGAGACGTACGACGACGGGGTGGCCGGCCCACCGGCGCCGGGCGTGGCCCCCGCGTACGCGGGACCGCAGCTGCCGGAGACCTGGCCCGACCCGGCGGCGCTGCTGCTGACCGCGCTGGGGCCGGGACCACGGCTGTGGGAGCGCGGTCCGGGGCATCCGGAGACGCTCACCGTACGGCTCGGTACGACCGACCGCGCGGTCCCGGACGGCTCGGGCCTGCTGCCCGCGGTGCCGGTCACCGCCGATCTGCGCGAGGTGCGGTCGCTGGGCCTGGCCGGGCCGCGTGCCCGCGTGTCCGGACTGGCGCGCGCGGTGCTGGCCCAGCTGGCCGCGCTGCACTCCCCCGACCTGCTGGAGATCGTCCTGCTCAGCGCGGACCGCACCCGCCCCCTGGAGGAGCGCTCCGCCGACTGGTCGTGGCTGGGCTGGCTCCCCCATCTGCGCCCCGGCCACGGCCAGGACTGCCGTCTCCTGCTCGCCTACGACCGGGAACAGGCCACCGCCCGTACGGACGAACTGCTGCGTCGTCTGGAGGACCGCCTGGCCGAGCCCCGGGCCGCCGCGACGGGACCGTCCCCGCTGGGGGACCACCCGGCGGGTGCCCCGGCGTCCGGCGGCGCGGACCGGTCCGCCGACCGGCGTCCTTCCTGGGCGCGGGAGGACGACAGCCTGGAGGACCGGGGCTTCCCCGGGCCGTACACGGTGGTCGTCGTGGACGGCGACCCGGGAGGTGCCGCCGTGCGGGAGGGGGTCGCGCGGCTGGCGCAGGAGGGGCCACGGGCCGGCATACATGTCGTGTGTCTCGCCGAGACCCGCCCCGCCTCGCCCGCGTCCCCGGTGGCGGAGACGTACGAGGCCGCCTGCGCGGTGTCACCGGTGTTCCGGGAGTGCGGGGCCGTCGCGCTGCTCAGCGGTGACGTGGCGACGTCGCTGCGGCTCATGCGCGTCGCGCACTCCGGCCCGGACGCGCGACGGGACACCCCGCCGGGCACGCCGGGAGCGCCGCACCAAGCCACCGCCCAAGACCCGCATCCCGGGGCCACCGAATACCCGCACCCCGGCGCCATCGAATACCCGCACCCCGGAGCCGCGGAGCACCCGCACCCCGGACACGCGCAACCCATCACCGGCACGCCCGGACACGCGCAACCCATCACCGGAACGCCCGCGAACACGCACCCGGCCCCGGCCACAGCGCCCGCCCCTGCTGCCGCCCCCGCCCCCGCTGCCGGCCGCACCCCCGGCCATCCGCACCCCACACCCGTCGCCCCCGGCACCGTCGCCGTCGTCGACGCCGTGTCGCTCGCGTGGGCCGAACGGTTCGCGCGGGCGCTGGCGCCCCTGCGGACGGACGGCGCCGTCGGCGACCGGCAGGCGCGGGTGTCGGCGCCGCTGCCCCTGTCGGCGCGCTTGCTGGACGAGTTGGGGCTGGCGCGGGCCACACCGGCGTCGCTGCTGGCCCGCTGGGCGGACGCGGCCGACGACACGGCGGCCCTCGGCGGGCGCGCCTGGGCCGTGCTGGGGGCCGGACCGCGCGGACCGGTCTGCGCGGACCTGGTGGCCGAGGGCCCGCATCTGCTGGTCGAGGGACCGGCGGGCAGCGGCCGTACCGAACTGCTGCGGTCCGTTGTCGCCTCACTCGCCGCCGCCGAGCGGCCCGACCGTCTCGGCATCGTCCTCCTGGACGGCCGGGACGGCGTCGGCGCGGGCGGCGGCCACGGCGACGGTCTGCGGGTGTGTACGGACGTAGCGCACGTCACCACCCACCTCACCGCCAACGACCCGGTACGCATGCGCGAGTTCGCCCAGTCGCTGAGCGCCGAGCTGAAGCGGCGGGCCGAGCTGCTGGGGCGGGCCGACTTCGCCGACTGGCACACCCGGCGCGAGGTGTCCGGCCGCATCGTCCCCCAGCGCACGGCGGCCGGGCGCGCCCCGGGCGGTGACTCCGGGGCCGCCGACGTCGACACCCCGCCCAACTCCACCCTGCGGCTGCGGCCCGCGGCGGCCGGTGCGCGGACCGGGGCGGCGCCGCCGCTGCCCCGGCTCGTCGTGGTCGTCGACGACCTGGACGCCCTCGTCTCCCCTCCGCTCGGCTCGACCGGGCGGCCCGCGGCCGGGTCCGTCATACGCGCGCTGGAGGCGGTGGCCCGGGACGGCGAGCGGCTCGGCGTGCACCTGGTGGCGGCCACCGCGCCCGGGGGCCGTACGGCCGAGACGGAACCGGCACGCCGGGCCACCCTGCGCGTCACGCTGGACGCGCCGGCCTCCGGCCGCGGGGGCACCCCGGTATTCGAGGCAAGCCGGGAACAGCGCGGGGAACCGGCGCCGGGCCGCGGGCACCTGGCCTCCCCGGACGGCCGGGTGACGCCCTTCCAGGGCGGCCGCGTCACCGGCCGTATCCCCCGGACGGCGACCCAGCGCCCCACGGTCGTCCCCCTGGAGTGGGCTCGCATGGGGGACCCGCCCACCCGGCGCTCGGTGCGGGAACTGGGCAACGGGCCCACGGATCTGGCCCTGCTGGCCAGCGCACTGGAGCGGGCGGCCAGGGAGGTGTCGGCGGCCGAGGTGCCCTCGCTGTTTTGACGTAGAGTCACGACGTGGTCACGATCGTCCGCTTGACAGCGTGGGCACTCTTGCCGACGCCAGACCCCGGGCGTAGACCGAAAGGCGCACGGGACAGCGCTCGATCGTTCGGCGAGGAACGAAGAACGGGGAAGTGATGCGCAGCATGAGCAGCACCATCCGGACACACAGGGCCGCGAAAACCGCAGCGGCCGTCGCCGCGGGAGCACTCGCGCTCGCCCTCACCGGGTGCGGCGGGAGCAACGACAAGAAGAGCAACGACGACCAGAGCAGCAAGGGCACGGAGACCGGCGCCACCGTCACTCTCCCCAGACTGGACGGCGCCACCCTGGAGGTCGCCGCCGTCTGGACCGGCCAGGAGCAGAAGAACTTCAAGCAGGTCCTCGCGGAGTTCGAGAAGCGCACGGGCGCCAAGGTCACCTTCGTTCCCGCGCAGGACCCGATCATCAACTTCCTCGGCTCGAAGATCGCGGGCGGGCAGCCGCCGGACGTCGCGCTGCTCCCGCAGCCGGGCGCCATCAAGCAGGCCGTCGACAACAAGTGGGCCAAGCCGCTCGGCCCGGAGGCCCTGGCGCAGCTGGCCAAGAACTACTCACAGGGCTGGCAGGACATCGGTAAGGTCGGCGGCAAGCAGTACGGCGCCTACTACAAGGCCGCCAACAAGTCGCTGATCTGGTACAACGCCAAGGTCCTCGAGAACGCCAACGCGAGTGAGCCGAAGACCTGGAACGACCTGCTCACCGCCGCACGGAACGTCTACGACTCCGGGGTCACCCCGTTCTCCATCGGCGGCGCCGACGGCTGGACCCTGACCGACTGGTTCGAGAACGTCTATCTCTCCCAGGCGGGCCCGGAGAAGTACGACCAGCTCGCCCAGCACAAGATCAAGTGGACGGACCCCTCCGTGAAGGCGGCCCTGACCACCCTCGCCCAGATCTGGGGCAAGAAGGAATACGTCGCGGGTGGCCCGGACGGCGCGCTGCAGACGGAGTTCCCGGCGTCCGTCACCCAGACCTTCACCGGCGGTGACCAGCCGAAGGCGGCCATGGTCTTCGAGGGCGACTTCGCCCAGGTCAACATCGGTGAGACCAAGGCCAAGGTGGGCACCGACGCGAAGGTGTTCCCCTTCCCGGCCGTGGGCGGCACCGCACCCGTGGTCTCCGGCGGCGACGCGGCCGTGATCCTGAAGGACTCCAAGGCGGCACAGGCGCTCGTCACGTTCCTGGCCTCGTCGGACGCGGCGACGATCCAGGCCCGGCTGGGCGGCTATCTGTCCCCGAACAAGAACGTGCCCAACTCCGCGTATCCGAACGCGGTGCAGCAGAAGATCGCCAAGGCGCTGGTCGCGGCCGGCGACCACTTCCGCTTCGACATGTCCGACCAGGCCCCGCAGGCCTTCGGCGGCACCCCCGGCAAGGGCGAGTGGAAGGACCTCCAGGACTTCCTGAAGAACCCGGCGGACGTCGCGGGTACCCAGGCGAAGCTGGAGAAGGACGCGGCGGCGGCCTACGGCAGCGGGAGCTGATCCCACGATGACCGGACACCACGTACAGATGACCGGACACCACCGGCACGGGCGGGTCCGGCGATGACGTCGGCCGCCGCGGAGGGCGTCGCCAAGACCTCGGCGACGCCCTCCGCCCCCCGTCGGCGCAAGAGCGTGACCGGCACCCGCAGGACCGTGGCGGCCCTGTTCCTGCTGCCGGCCCTGGTGCTGCTGGGCGCGCTCGTGGTCTACCCGATCGGGTACTCGATCGTCCGCAGCTTCTACACCAACTCCGGCGACGGCTTCGCCGGGTTCGACAACTACAAGGCCCTGTTCACCGACGACGGCATCCGCACCGCCCTGAAGAACAACATCATCTGGGTGGTGTTCGCGCCGGCGGTCTCCACCGCGCTGGGCCTGATCTTCGCGGTGCTGACCGAACGGGTGCGCTGGGGCACCGCGTTCAAGCTGGTCGTCTTCATGCCGATGGCGATCTCGATGCTGGCGGCCGGGATCATCTTCCGGCTGGTGTACGACCAGGACCCGGACAAGGGCGTCGCCAACGCGGTGTGGGTCGGGATCCACGACACCTTCGCCCAGTCGTCGGCCTTCCCCAAGGCCCACCCGGGCCGCACCTCGCCCCTCAGGCCCGACCAGGGCGGCTTCCTGACCACGGGCACGGTGCACACGGGCCAGTCGGTCGCCCTGCCGCTCCTCGGTGTCGCTCCCGACCAGATGCCGAGCAGCGCCAAGAAGGCCGTGCAGGCCAGGCCCGAGCCGGGGAAGATCACCGGCACCACCTGGCAGGACTTCACGCGCGGCAAGGGAGTCGGCCGGCTCGGCCGGGTCGACCCGTCCGAGCTGGGCTATGCCGGCATGCGGATCGAGGCGGTCAGGGACGGCAAGGTGGTGGCCTCGACGGAGGCCGCCGACGACGGCACGTTCACGCTGCCCGCCGCGGCCGACGGGGCCCGGCTGCGGCTGCCCGCGAGCAACTTCAAGGCGCCGTACAACGGGGTGGACTGGCTGGGTCCGACGCTGGTGACGCCGGCCATCATCGGGGCGTACGTGTGGATGTGGGCCGGTTTCGCGATGGTGCTGATCGCGGCCGGGCTGGCGGGCGTGCCCCGTGAGCTGCTGGAGGCGGCGCGGGTCGACGGCGCGAACGAGTGGCAGGTGTTCAGAAGGGTCACGATCCCGCTGCTCGCTCCGGTTCTCGCGGTCGTGACCGTCACCCTGATGATCAACGTGCTGAAGATTTTCGACCTGGTGTTCATCATCGCCCCGGGCTCCTCCCAGGACGACGCCAACGTGCTGGCCCTGGAGCTGTACCGCAAGGGCTTCTCGGAGGGGCGGCCCGGCATCGCCAGCGCCATCGCGGTGTTCCTGCTCCTGCTGGTGATCCCGGTGATGCTGTTCAACATGCGCAGGCTGAGGCGGGAGGTGCGGCGATGACCGCCGAGGCCGGCAGTTTCTCCGAAGCGGCGCCCGCCGCGCGGACGGTGAAGGCGAAGCAGACCCTGGGCGGGCGGCTGGCGGGAGCCGTCAGCGGCGGCCTGGTGCGGGTGTTCCTGATCGTCGTCGCTCTGTTCTGGCTGGTGCCGACGATCGGCCTGCTGCTGTCGTCGCTGCGCTCGCCGGAGGACATGGCGGCGGGCGGCTGGTGGAACGTCTTCAGCAAGCCCTCGCAGCTCACCTTCGACAGCTACCAGAAGCTCCTGGAGAACAGCGACATCACCAACTCCCTGCTGAACACCGTCCTGATCACCGTTCCGGCGACGGTCCTGGTGGTCGTGGTCGGCTCGCTGGCGGGCTACGCGTTCGCGTGGATGGAGTTCCCAGGGCGCGACTGGTGGTTCCTGGGGGTGGTGAGCCTGCTGGTGGTGCCGGTGCAGGTGGCGCTGATCCCGATCGCCGAACTGTTCGGCAAGTTGGGCCTGTTCGGAACGATCTTCGGTGTGATCCTGTTCCACGTCGGGTTCGGACTGCCGTTCGCGGTGTTCCTGCTGCGGAACTTCTTCGCGGAGATCCCCAGGGAACTGCTGGAGGCCGCCCGCCTCGACGGTGCCGGCGAACTCCGCCTGTTCGCCCGGGTCGTGATGCCGCTCGGCGGTCCCGCGATCGCGAGCCTCGGCATCTTCCAGTTCTTGTGGGTGTGGAACGACATGCTGGTGGCGCTGGTGTTCACCAAGTCCGGTACGCAACCGATCACGGTCGCCCTGCAGACCCAGGTACGCCAGTTCGGCAACAACGTCGACGTGCTGGCACCCGGGGCGTTCATCTCCATGGTGATCCCGCTGGCCGTGTTCTTCGCGTTCCAGCGGCAGTTCGTGTCCGGCGTGATGGCGGGGGCGGTCAAGTAGCCGCACACCGGCGGTCTTCGGAGCGGGCGGGCCGACACCCGTCCGCTCCCTGCTGTTCACCCCCAGTCCCCCACATGCCACGACAAACGTAACCAATTCACTCCATCGGCCGTTCCCGGGCAGAACGCACGCGCCGCCCCTTGGATGTCTCCTTGCCCAGGTTCAGTGTCATCGCCCCCGTGTGCCGGGTTCAGGCGTACCTGCACGAGTGCCTGGACTCGGTGCTCTCCCAGCCGGGTCCCGATCTCGAGCTGATCGCCGTCGACGACTGCTCCCCCGACGCGTGCGGAGCGATCACCGACGAGTTCGCCGCGCGCGACCCACGCGTGCGGCCGCTGCACCTGCCCGGGAACCGGGGACTCGGCCACGCCCGCAACGCGGGGATGGCCGAGGCCACGGGCGACTACCTGCTGGTCCTCGACGGCGACGGCACCCTCGCCCCCGACACGCTCCGGTCGATCGCCACCCGCCTGACCCGGACCGGCGAGCCGGACGTCCTGATCTACGACTACGCGCGCACGGACTGGACGGGCCGGGCAGCCCGCGACAGGGCCGCCGCCCCGCTCAGCGAGAACGGCCCGGCGCCCTTCCGGCTGGTGGACCGCCCCGGCCTGCTGAGGTGCTGATGGTGGCCTGGAACAAGGCGTACCGGCGCGAGTTCGTGCAGCGCGAGAGCTTCACCTTCCCCAGTGGCCACTACGAGGACACGCCCTGGACGTATCCCGTCCTGATGACCGCGGAGTCGATCGCGACCCTGGACCGGGTGTGCGTGCGCTACCGGCAGCGTCGGCACGGCAGCATCCTCGGCACCACCAGCCGCAGGCACTTCGACGTCTTCGAGCAGTACGACCGGGTCTTCGCGTATCTCGACGAGCGACCCGAACCGGTGTGCTGGCGACCGGTGTTGTTCCACCGCGTGATCGACCACTTCACGACGGTGTTCACCCGGCCCGACCGGCTGCCGCGCGCCTGCCGTGCCGAGTTCCTGCGCCGGGCGCGCGGGTACCACCGCCGCCACCGCACCGCGGGCTCCCCGCTGTCCCCGCGCTCCCGGCTGCGGCACACCCTGGTCCGGCTGGGCCTGCACCGCACGTTCCGCGCCCTGCGACTGGTGATGACGCTGCGCCGCAGGACGGTCAAGGTGGCCGCCAAGTCCCTGCGCGCGCTGCGGGCCGCCGGGCTCCAGCTGCACTACCGGGTCCAGCTGCGCCTGCCGCTGCGCGCCGACCATGCCGTCTTCTCCGCCTACCGGGGGCGCGGGCACGGCTGCAACCCGGGCGCGCTGAGGGCGACACCCCGGGACGTGGCCCGGCTGCGGGAGTCGCTCGGCATCCGGGAGGGCACCCTCGCGCTGCTGTACGCGCCCACGCACCGCGACTACCGCCGCACCGGGCGCCCCGCGCTCGACCTGGAGCGCCTCTCCCGCCGCCTCGGCCCGGACTTCGTCGTGCCGGCCCGCGCCCACCACGGGCAGGACGGCCCGCTCACCGGCAGCTCGGGCCGGGTCGTGGACGTCGGCGACCATCCCTGCGTGGAGTCCCTGGCCTGGCCTCGGACGCGCACGGTGTCTTCCTGGTGGCGGCCGCCTGCGCCGGGATCCTCACCCAGGCGGCACACCCCGACATCACCGTGTGGGGCGAGCGGCTGATCGTCCTGACGTGGCTGCTGCCGGTCGTGGGCGGGCCGCTGCTGCTGGACCGGGTGGTGCGCCGGCCCGCGGCGACCGGTGTTCCGGGGCCGCGCCCGGTGGGCGAGCGCGGCGACCGGAACCCGATCCCTCGGTGAGGTGGGGCGGGGCGGGGGTGTAGACCCCGGCGGTAGGACGGCCGCTCGATTACTCGATTACTCGACGACGAGCTCGACCGGAATGTTGCCGCGGGTGGCGTTGGAGTACGGGCAGACCTGGTGGGCCTGCTCGACCAGCTTGCGGCCCGTGGCCTCGTCCACGGACGCGGGCAGCTCGATGCGGAGGGTGACGGCCAGCCCGAAGCCCGCGCCCTGCTTGCTGATGCCGACCTCGCCGGTCACCGCGGCGTCACTCACGTCCACCTTCGCCTGGCGGCCGACGAGACCGAGGGCGCTGGCGAAACAGGCGGCGTAACCGGCGGCGAACAGCTGCTCGGGGTTGGTGCCCTGCCCGTTGCCGCCGAGCTCGACCGGAGGGGCCAGCTGCACGTCCAGCTTCCCGTCGGAGCTGTAGGCGCGGCCGTCACGACCGTGGGTGGCGGTGGCTACGGCGGTGTAGAGCGCGTCCATGGATGACCATCCCTCTCGAAGGTTCATGTCCGGGCGGCCGGACCCTGGCTTGTCGGGTCCGGGCCGTCCCACGACCAGAAGTAGAGCACACAATTCAGTTGTGCACAACTAAATGGGGGGCAGAGCTACCCTGGGGGCATGACTACCCAGGCTCCGCAGACCGCGCCGGACGAGGACTGGCTGCGTCTGGACCGCCAGATCTGCTTCTCCCTGCACGCCGCCTCGCGGGCCTTCAACGGCGTCTACCGCGTGATCCTCAAGGAACTGGGGCTGACCTACCCGCAGTACCTGGTGATGCTCGTGCTGTGGGAGCACGGCGAGACGCCCGTGAAGAAGCTGGGCGAACACCTGCGCCTGGACTCCGGCACCCTGTCACCGCTCCTCAAGCGGCTGGAGACGTCCGGCCTGGTGCGCCGGGAGCGCAGTGCGCGGGACGAACGGTCGGTGGAGGTGCGGCTGACCGACGAGGGCGCCGCGCTGCGCGAGCGCGCCACTGCGGTCCCGCGCCGGATCATGTCCGCGACCGGCTTCAGCCTCGACGAGATCCGCGACCTGCGCTCCCGCCTGGACCGGCTGACCACCGCGCTCGACACGGCGGCGCTGGACGAGACGCCGGGCTGCCGATAGCCGGAGGCCTGCGCATGCAGGGACGCAGGGTCACGAGTCCCGGTACACCACATGGGTACACCACATGGCCGATTTTGGGCGCCGAGCAAGGCGTTACCGGTGATTGAGGGTGTATTGACCCGGACACGGCATTCGCGGGGATTACGATCCGCCGTGATGAGTGCCGTGCTGAGTACCGTGACGAGTGCCCTGAGGAACGTGACGGGGGCCCTCACGCGTGCGTCGACGAGACAGCGCCTCCTCGTCCTGACGGCCGGCTGGCTCGTCACACGGGCCCTCATGCTGTCGCTGCTCGCCCTTGGCGCCCTGCCCCTGCTGGACCGGGGCGGAGTGGCGCGGGAGGTCTGGCAGCTCTACCACCACTGGTACGTCGTGCTCTCCCACGGCACCTTCCCCGCCTACGACCCCCTGTGGCAGTACCCGCCCGGCGCGGGGGTCGTGCTGCTGTCACCCGCGATGCTGCCGGGCCTGACGTACTTCCAGGCGTTCGTGGTGCTCTCCCTCGCCGCCGACGGCGTGATCGCGCTGGCGCTGGCACGCGCGGGCACGCGCCCCGGCCGCAGCCTGCGCGGAGCCGGTTACTGGACGCTGGGTCTGCCACTGCTGCTGCACGTCCCGCTCGCCCGCTACGACGTGCAGGTCACGGCCCTGGCCGTGCTCGCCCTGCTGGCGCTGTCACGCTCCCCGCGCGCGTGCGGCGCGTTCGCGGTACTGGGCGCCCTGGTCAAGGTGTGGCCGGTCCTGCTGCTGATGGGCACGCCACCGGGGCGTACGACGCGGTCGGCGTGGATGTCGGCGGCCGTCACCGGGTCCGCCACGCTCGCGGTCCTGATCGCCCTGTTCGGGAACCCGCTGTCCTTCGCGCGCCAGCAGGGCGGCCGGGGCGTGCAGATCGAGTCGCTCGGCGGCACGGTGCTGTCCCTGGCGACGCACGCCGGCTGGCCGGGCACGGTCCGGTACCAGTACGGGGCCCTGGAGTTCACCGGCCCGCACGTCTCCACCGTCGCGCACCTCTCGCTCGTCCTTTCGGCCGCTGCCCTCGCCCTTCTGGTGCTGTGGCGCGTGCGCGCCCGGCACTGGACCGGGGCGACGCCGTCCGACGCCGCGCTCAGCGCGGTGCTGCTGTTCACCGTCACCAGCCGGGTCATCAGCCCCCAGTACATGATCTGGCTGCTGGGACTGGCCGCGGTCTGCCTGACCTCGCGGCACACCACCCAGCGGCCGGTGGCCGCGCTGCTCGGGGCGGCGAGCCTGGTCAGCGTGATCGCCTACCCCACGCTGTACGACCAGGTGGCGGCCTGTACCTGGGCGGGCTGCGTGCTGATGCTGGCCCGCAACGGCCTGCTGGCCGCGGCGGCCGTGCTCTCCTTCGTCCGGCTGTGGCGCTCGACGACAGGCGCGGTGCTCCCGAAGGAACCGGGGGCGGACACCCACCGCCTCCCGCACGGGACGCTGAGCCCTTCCTAGCCGGGCGCCGAGGCCTTCCCGGCCGAGCCCTTCTTGGCGGTGGATCACCGACCGCGCGTACCATCCCCGCACGATGGATTCCATGCACCCGCACCCCCAGCAGGCCCACATCGGCGTCGTCGTCATCGGATACAACGACGTCGACCACATCACCGACGCGGTGCGCTCGGCGCTCGCCCAGGGACCCGCCGTACGCGAGGTCGTCGCCGTCGACGACCGTTCGACGGACGGCACCTTCGAGCAGCTCACCCGCCTCGCCGAAGCGGAGCCGAGGCTGCGGGTGATCCGGCGCGAGACCAACAGCGGCGGCTGCGGCAGCCCCCGCAACACCGGCATCGACGCAGTGACGTCGCCGTACGTGATGTTCCTGGACAGCGACGACGTGCTGCCCCCGGGTGCGGTGGACGCGCTGCTCGACGCCGCCACCAAGGAGCGCGCGGAGGTCGTCGGCGGCCTGTGCGTGCGCCGTGAGCTCCCCTCGGGGCGCGAAGTGCCCTGGCAGGACCACCTGTACGCCGAGCGCGCCGTGTACGCCGGCCCCGCACAGTTCCCGCAGCTGGTGCGGGACACCCTCTGCGTGAACAAGCTGTACCGCACCGCCTTCCTGCGCGAGCACGGCATCCGCTTCCCCGAGGGCCGCTTCCACTACGAGGACTTCGTCTTCACCGCGCGCGTGCTGGCCGCCGCGCCGCGCATCGCCCTCGTCCCGGACCGGGTCTACATCTGGCACGTGCGCCGGTCCGCGGGACAGTTGTCGATCTCGCTGGACCGCGGCGGCGTCCAGAACTGGCGGGCCCGCACGGAGGCCGCCCGGCAGGCCCACGAGATCCTGCTGGCCGGCGGGCAGAAGGAACTCGCGCGGGCGGCGCGCGCCAAGTTCCTCGATCACGACCTGCGCATGTACGTGCGCGAGCTGGGCCTGCGCGACGCGGACTACCGGCGCGCGTGGTGGGCGCACACGCGGGAGTACCTCGGGCAGTACGACGCGGCGGACTGGGCCGTCGACCCGGCGGCGACCGGCAGCCTCGTCGCCCGGGTCGTCCTGGCGTCCCCCGAGCCGCGCGACCTGCCCCGGCTGAAGGAGCTCGCCGCCCGCCCGGCCCGGCTGTGCCCGCCGTACGCCCGCGCCGAGGACGGCACCCCGGTCTGGTCCGGCGAGCTGCCCGGACTCACCCTGGAGCCGCACCTGGCCCGCCCGGTCTCCGGTCTGCCCCTCGCCGTGGACGCGGAGCTGCGGCCGGGCGCCCGCACCAGCCGCCTGCGGCTGCGCCTGCACGAGCTGTACGGCCGCGTGGCAGAGGCGGGTCCCGGGGAACTCGAGGTGTGGTGGCAGCACCGCGAGGAGGGACGGGCGACCCTGAAGACCACCGTCGCGCTCACGCCCTCCCCGGACGAGACCTGGTCGGCCGAGACGGACGTGGACCTCACGGCCCTGGGCGCCGGCATCTGGGACCTCAGGCTGCTCGTGCGCTTCGCCGACGGCGCGGCGCGGGAGACGACCGCGCACGCGCGGACGGGGGCCGGCCGGCTGCGCCGCGGCGCCGTCCCGAGCCTGAGGCACGGCCTCCTGCTGGTCCAGCCCTACGCCACGCACTCCGGCGCGCTCGCCCTGCGCCTGGCGTCCGGGCCGAGCGGAGTCGCGGCCGTGGTCGGCGGCAGGCTCCGGCGCCTGCTTCACTGAGCCGTACGCGGTGCACCTGCGCACCCAGAACCCCGCCATGGCCGACCGACGAGGAGACGCCCGCACATGACCTGGCTCATCACCGGCGGCGCCGGATACATCGGAGCGCACGTGGTCCGCGCGATGACCGCGGCGGGCGAACAGGCGGTCGTGTACGACGACCTGTCCACCGGGATCGCCGAGCGCGTCCCGGACGGGATCCCGCTGGTGGCGGGCTCCGTCCTGGACGGGGAGCGGGTGGCCCGCGCACTCGAGGACCACGGGATCACCGGTGTCGTCCATCTGGCGGCGAAGAAGCAGGTGGGCGAGTCCATGGACCGGCCGCTGCACTACTACCGGGAGAACGTGGAAGGCCTGCGCGTGCTGCTGGAAGCGGTGACCGCGGCCGAGGTCCCGTCGTTCGTGTTCTCCTCATCGGCGGCCGTGTACGGCATGCCGCACAGCGCACTGGAGGGGGAACTGGTGACGGAGGAGACACGGTGCGCCCCCATGTCGCCCTACGGCGAGACGAAGCTGGCCGGCGAGTGGCTGGTCCGGGCGACGGGCAGGGCGACCGGCATGGCCACGGCGTCACTGCGCTACTTCAACGTGGCGGGCGCGGCGAGCCCGGAGCTGGCGGACACCGGCGTCTTCAACCTGATCCCCATGGTCTTCGAGAAGCTGACGGAGAACGCGGCCCCGCGCATCTTCGGCGACGACTACCCCACCCCCGACGGCACCTGCGTGCGTGACTACATCCACGTGGTGGACCTCGCGGAGGCCCATGTGGCCACGGCCCGTGCCCTGCAGTCCTCCCC
Source organism: Streptomyces sp. NPDC046197 (assembly GCF_040646295.1). Taxonomy (NCBI): domain Bacteria; kingdom Bacillati; phylum Actinomycetota; class Actinomycetes; order Kitasatosporales; family Streptomycetaceae; genus Streptomyces; species Streptomyces sp. NPDC046197. The sequence goes on from NZ_JBEYZY010000005.1 coordinate 330,692, forward strand.
GGGCCTCGATCTGACCCTGAACATCGGCCGTGGCGAGGGTGTGTCGGTGCGCGAGATGATCGACAGGATCAACGCCGTCACCGGCTACGACCGCCCTCCGGCCGTCCACCCACGGCGGCCCGGCGACCCGGCCCGCGTCGTCGCCTCCGCCGACCGCATCACCACCGAGCTGGGCTGGCACGCCAAGCACGACGTGCAGGACATGATCGCCTCGGCCTGGGAGGGCTGGCTCCGCCACCACCCGGAGGCGGCCCGCAGCTGACCGGGTCCCGCGTCGGGCCCGGGCCGCGCCGCGCGCCGGGTCCGCCGCCCGGCGGGCCCGGTCTCCGTTCACAGCGCCTTGATGCCCTCGGCGGTCGCCCGGGTCAGGGCGTCCAGATAGCCCTTGGGCAGCTTCGGGCTGCGGATGACCACCGCGCGCCAGTACAGCGGGCCCGAGATCAGGTCCAGGGCGAGGTCCTGGTCGACGCCCGGGCGGATCTCGCCGCGGCGTTCGGCCGCCGCCAGGATGCTGCTGACCACGCTCTCCTGCCCCTCCCGCAGGGCCTTCTGCATGGCCTCGGCGATGTCGGGGTTGCGGGCGGCCTCCGCCTGGAGGTCGGGGATGATCTGCGAGGCCACGGGGTGGCGCAGGGCTCGGGAGGTCACCTCGTACAGCAGCCGCAGGTCGGTCTCCAGGGAGCCGGTGTCCGGTGCGGGCAGGCCCTGCACGGCGAGCGCCGAGACGATGTCGAGGACCAGGTGGAGCTTGGAGCGCCAGCGGCGGTACACCGCAGTCTTGCCGACCCCCGCGCGCCGTGCGATCCCCTCAATGGACATCCGTGCGTAGCCGGCGGCCGCGAGCTCCTCGAAGACGGCCGCCCGGATGGCCTCCGTCACATCCTCCCGCAGTACGGCCGCCCCGGCGGGGACCCGGCGGCGCGGCCGCGTCTGGGGCTCGTCGGCGTTCGTGGTCATGGCGTCCAGCATAGGGCGTTACGACGAAACGGTTGCGTTCCGACGTCACTTCGTCCTACTCTCACGTTGCGACGATACGGTGCCGTCCCGACGTAAAGCCCGGTGAACGTAACCGTAAAGAACCGGACAACGAGCACGGAATCGGACGCCCGTACCCCACCCCCGAGCGAAAGCAGCGGATGTGAGCCAGGTCCTCCACACACCGCCCTCCGCCCCGCAGCAGGCCGAGGACGACCTCGCGGCCCTCGCCGCCCGGCACGGCCTGTCCGTCAGCGGCGCGCGGCCCACCCTGCCCGCGTACATCCGCCAGCTGTGGGCGCGACGCCACTTCATCACCGCCTTCGCCACCGCCAAGCTCACCGCGCAGTACAGCGAGGCGAAGCTGGGCCAGGTCTGGCAGGTGATGACGCCTCTGCTGAACGCGGCGGTGTACTACTTCATCTTCGGTGTCCTGCTGGGCACCAAGCACGGCGTCGCGGACTACATCCCCTTCCTGGTCACCGGCGTGTTCGTCTGGACGTTCACGCAGAGCTCGATCATGGCCGGCACGCGGGCCATCTCCGGCAACCTCGGCCTGGTGCGGGCGCTGCACTTCCCGCGGGCCGCGCTGCCCATCTCCTTCGCGCTCCAGCAGCTCCAGCAGCTGCTGTTCTCGATGGCCGCCCTGGTGGTGATCCTGTTCTGCTTCGGCATCCCGCTCAGCGCCTCCTGGCTGCTGACGATCCCGGTGCTGTTCCTGCAGTTCGTGTTCAACGCCGGCATGTCGATGATCATGGCCCGGATGGGCGCCAAGACCCCGGACATCGCACAGCTGATGCCCTTCATCCTGCGCACCTGGATGTACGTCTCGGGCGTCATGTTCAGCATCGACAAGACCCTCAAGGCCGCCCACCTGCCGTACCTCGTGAAGCGGCTGCTGGAGGCCAACCCCGCCGCCGTCTACATCGACCTGATGCGCTTCTCGCTGATCGACAGCTTCCACGCCAAGCAGCTCCCGCACCACGTGTGGGCGTACGCGGTGGGCTGGGCGCTGCTCGCCGGCGTCGGCGGCTTCATCTACTTCTGGAAGGCTGAGGAGAAGTACGGCCGTGGCTGAGCAGACCATCGAACACACCGGCCGGCCCGCCCCCGAGGCCGACGCCGAGAAGATCCCCACCGTCATCGCCGACCAGGTGGACATCGTCTACCGGGTGCACGGCACCGGCTCCGGCCGCGGCTCCGCGACCGCCGCCCTCAACCGCATCCTGCGCCCCAAGCAGGCCGAGAAGGCGGCGGGCGTGCGCAAGGTGCACGCGGTGAAGAAGGTGTCCTTCGTCTCCTACAAGGGCGAGGCGGTCGGGCTGATCGGCACCAACGGTTCCGGCAAGTCCACGCTGCTCAAGGCGATCGCCGGGCTCCTGCCGGTGGAGAACGGGCACATCTACACCAACGGCCAGCCCTCCCTCCTGGGCGTCAACGCGGCCCTCATGAACGACCTGACCGGCGAGCGCAACGTCTACCTCGGTGGCCTGGCCATGGGCATGTCCCGCGAGCAGGTCAAGGAGCGCTACCAGGACATCGTCGACTTCTCCGGCATCAACGAGAAGGGCGACTTCATCTCCCTGCCGATGCGCACCTACTCCTCCGGCATGGGGGCCCGGCTGCGGTTCTCCATCGCGGCCGCCAAGGACCACGACGTGCTGCTCATCGACGAGGCGCTGGCCACCGGCGACCGCTCCTTCCAGCGGCGTTCGGAGAAGCGGATCCGCGAGCTGCGCGAGCAGGCGGGCACGGTGTTCCTGGTCAGCCACAACAACAACTCCATCCGCGACACCTGCGAACGCGTCCTGTGGCTGGAGCGCGGCGTACTGCGCATGGACGGACCCACCGAAGAGGTCCTGGAGGCCTACGAGGCCTTCACCGGCGGCAAGGGGTAGTACCGCAGCCGCGGTGGCGCGCTGCCCGCCGCCGTCGTCCTCGGGCCGGATGCCGACGGGTGTCCGGCCCGAAGTGCTGCCGCGGCCCGCGCCGTCTCACCGCACCACGGCGTACAGCGCCTGGCCGCCGGGCCCGTGCGCCACCGGCCGCAACTCCGGGTCCCGCCTGGGCCGCCCCTCGTCGACGACCCAGCGCACCCCGTACTGGCGCAGGAGGTCCCACCGCTCGGCGCCTGGCGTCCCCCGCGCGAAGTAGCGCTCCACGGCATCCGACCGCCGCGACTCGTCCGGCAGGAAGAAGTCCGGGTAGCCGGGTGCGACGGTGTAGGGCCCGTAGGCGGGGATGAGGCGGGAGGGGAAGGCGCGCGCCATGACCACGTCCCCGTACCTCACGTACGGGGTGATCCAGTGGTACCCGGCCCACGGCGGCGTGTAGTCGACGGCGAGCGCCTTCGGCAGGGCCTGCCGCCCCACGACGTATCCGATCACGCCGGCCTGGGTCCAGGCCCCCAGGGCCAGCGCACCGGCGAGCACCCATGCCCACCGCTTCCGCACCGCACGCGGCCGGGCCTCGACCACCTCGACAGCGGCCGCGAGCTGGGCCGGGATGAGTGCGGCGGGCAGTGCCCGCCCCCAGGAGTAGTGGCCGCTCGCCCAGCCGGCCAGGCAGACCACCGTCCCGAGCAGGAAGAAGGCCGCGAGCGGGTCCCAGCGGTCGCGGCGCCACCGCCGGCCGAGGGCCGCCACCCCGATCAGCGTCAGCCAGTACCGTCGCGCGAAGTGGGCGTAGAGCGCGCGGTGCACCTCCTCCAGGTCGCCGCCGGCGGAGGACAGGGCGAAGAAGTCGTAGTAGGGCCACAGCCACAGCACCAGCAGGCCCAGCGCCGCCGAGGCGCCCAGGCGCGGCCACAGCGCCGGCGCGGGCCGTGCCACGAGCACGGTGGCGAGGCCGCCGAGGGTGGCGACGACCCCGGTGAACTGGTGGCACAGCAGCGTCACCGCCCAGAGCGCCCCGAGCCCGAGCCAGCCGCCCCATCCGGTCGGCGTGCGCAGCGCCCGGGTGAGCGAGGCCCAGAAGTGGAAGGCGAGGCCGAGGGCGAACACGCTCGGGTACGAGACCGTCAGGGCGAGCGAGTTGAGGGCGAGGAAGCCGCTCCAGTTGATGAGGGCCGTCCCCCACAGCAGGACCAGGCACAGCACCGCCAGCGCGGGCGCGGCCCGATGGGCGCTCAGCGTCCGTACGTACCGCCACACGCCCGTCAACAGCAGGCCCAGCCCGGCCAGCGCGGCCAGCCGCAGGACGACGAAGACCGACAGGCCGGTCACGTCGGCGACACAGCCGAGCAGCACCATCCACGGCGAGTAGTACGGGCTCGGGGTGTCGGCGGCGACGAGCGGGTTGCCGGGATGCATGAGGTTGTGGCGCAGGCGCTCGATGGTCGCCGCGTGCATGCCGAGGTCGCCCGCCCACGGCAGCCGTGCGATCACCAGGAGCAGCAGGACCACGACCAGCGCGGCGGCCAGCCGGGGAGCGGCGGCGCGACGCCCGGTGACCTGTCCGGGAGCGGCCCGGCCCGCTGGGCGTACCTCAGCAGGTGCGGCGCGCATCATGCTCGAACACCCAGGTGCGGTAGACCAGGAAGCGGAACGCGGAGGCAAGGACGATCGACAGCGCCTTCACGACATTCACGCCGATCGGGTCGCGCATTCCCAGGCCGTGGTACCCGGCAAAGAACAGCCCACTTTCCATGACCACGCCCAGTCCACTGAATGCGAAGAACAGTGCGATTTGACGAGGTGCACGCGAGGCCCGGTCCCGATAGGCGAAATACCGGAAGCCCAGGTAATTGCTGCCCATCGCGACACAGCTGGCCAGCACCGTGGCCACCATGGCCGGGCGGCCGAGGCCGTGCAGCAGCAGGTTGAACACCAGGAAATTGACCAGTACGCCGCTGCCGCCGACCACTGCGAATTTCACGACTTCGAGGACGACTCGTGTGACCGGCCGAGCCGGAGCGGGAGGGCTTTCGGGGATACGGGGGGTTACGGTCGCGGCCGGACGGGTCCCGGAGAGGTTCACAGTCACACGGGCAACTTTATCCGAATCATCCCGATTAACAGGAAAAGGTAAATTCACTGCTCGATTTACCCCAAACGCCGTAAAGAAAAGCAACCAATTGGAGCAAGCGCCCTTCCCCCAGACGTGCCAAAACGCGGGCGCCCCCGGCCGGGAACGGCCGGGGGCGCCCGCGTCGGCGGGTCCGCTACGAGTGCGTGCGCAGCAGCGTGCGCATCGTCCGCATCGCGACCGACAGGTTGGCCAGGTCGAACGCGTCCGAGCCGCGGATCTCCTCCAGGGTGGTGCGCGCCCGGGACAGGAGCGCCGCGTTCTTCTGCTCCCACCCCTTGAAGCGCTGCTCCGGGGTGGAGGTGCCGTTGCCGACGGACAGGACGTCCGCGGTCAGCGCCGCGTGCGCCGCGTACAGGTCCTCACGGATCGCCGCACGTGCCATGGACTGCCACCGGTCGGCGCGCGGCAGCTCGATGATGCGGTCCATCAGCTGGGTGATGCCGAGGCGGTCGGCGAGGTCGTAGTAGACCTCGGCGACGTCCATCGGGTCCTTGCCGGTGCGGTCGGCCACCGAGACGATGTCCAGCGCCGGGAAGGCCGAGGAGAACCCGGCCACCCGGGTGGCGAGCTCGTCCGGGACACCGGCGCCGGACAGCTCGTCGTAGACCTGCTGGTACCACTCCAGGTCCGCGCCCTTGAGCAGCTTGGGCAGCTCCGACCAGACCTGCTCGACGCGGTCGGAGAAGAACGCGACGGTCTCGGTCAGCTGCAGCGGCTGCGGCCGGTTGTTCAGCAGCCAGCGCGTGCCGCGCTCGACCAGCCGGCGCGAGTGCAGGCGGATGCGGGTCTGGACGGTGGCCTCGACCTTGTTGTCGAGCGCCTCGACCGCGTCCCACACCGGCGCCGAGCGGAAGATCGCGCGGGCCACGGTCTGCGCCCGGACGATCTCCTCCAGCGACGCGCCGGTCTCCTCGCGCAGGCGGTGCAGATAGGTCGTACCGCCCGTGTTGACCGTGTCGTTGACCAGCACGGTCGTGGTGATCTCACGGCGCAGCGGGTGGCTGTCGATGCCCTCCTCGAACCGCTCGCGCAGCGCGGTCGGGAAGTACGCGTGCAGCAGGCCGCGCAGATACGGGTCGTCCGGCAGCGAGGTGTGCAGCAGCTCGTCGGCGACCGTGATCTTCGTGTACGCCAGCAGAACGGCCGTCTCGGGGCCGGTCAGGCCCTGTCCCTGGCCCAGCCGCTCGCGGATCTGGCGGTCGGCGGGCAGGAACTCCAGGGCCCGGTCCAGGTGGCCCTCGCGCACCAGGTGCTTCATGAAGCGCTGCTGGGCGTGGAGCATGTCCTTGGACTGGGCGAGCGCGTTGGCGATCGCCGTGTTCTGCGCGTAGTTGTTGCGCAGCACCAGTGCGCCGACCTCGTCGGTCATCTCCGCCAGCAGCTTGTTGCGCTGCTTGACGGTCATGTCGCCGTCCGTGACCAGGCCGTTGAGCAGGATCTTGATGTTCACCTCGTGGTCGGAGGTGTCCACGCCCGCGCTGTTGTCGATGGCATCCGTGTTGATCTTGCCGCCGTGCAGCGCGAACTCGATCCGGCCCAGCTGGGTCAGGCCCAGGTTGCCGCCCTCGCCGACGACGCTGACCCGCAGGTCCCTGCCGTCGACGCGGATGGCGTCGTTGGCCTTGTCGCCGACGTCCGCGTTGGACTCGCTGCTCGCCTTGACGTACGTGCCGATTCCGCCGTTCCACAGCAGGTCCACCGGCGCCTGCAGGATCGCCCGCATCAGGTCGGCCGGGGTCAGCTTCATGACGTTCGACTCGATGCCGAGCGCCTCGCGGATGTGCGCGTTGACCGGGATCGCCTTGGCCGAGCGCGGGAACACTCCGCCGCCGGCCGACAGCAGCTCCGTGTCGTAGTCGGCCCAGGAGGAGCGCGGCAGCTCGAACAGACGGCGCCGCTCGGCGTACGAGGTGGCCGCGTCCGGGTTGGGGTCGATGAAGATGTGCCGGTGGTCGAAGGCGGCGACCAGGCGGATGTGCTCGGACAGCAGCATGCCGTTGCCGAACACGTCACCGGACATGTCGCCGATGCCGACGACGGTGAAGTCCTGGGTCTGGGTGTCCACGCCCAGCTCCCGGAAGTGCCGCTTGACGGACTCCCAGGCGCCGCGGGCGGTGATGCCCATGCCCTTGTGGTCGTAGCCCGCGGAGCCGCCGGAGGCGAAGGCGTCGCCGAGCCAGAAGTTGTACGACTGCGCGACCTCGTTGGCGATGTCCGAGAACGTCGCCGTGCCCTTGTCGGCCGCGACCACCAGGTAGGTGTCGTCCTCGTCGTGCCGCACGACGTCCGCCGGGGGCACCACCTCGCCGGCCACCATGTTGTCGGTGATGTCGAGCAGCGCCGAGATGAAGGTCTTGTAGCTGGCGATGCCCTCGGCCAGCCACGCGTCGCGGTCCACGGCCGGGTCGGGCAGCTGCTTGGCCACGAAGCCGCCCTTGGCGCCCACCGGCACGATGACGGTGTTCTTCACCATCTGGGCCTTGACCAGGCCGAGGATCTCGGTCCTGAAGTCCTCACGGCGGTCGGACCAGCGCAGGCCGCCTCGGGCGACCTTGCCGAAGCGCAGGTGCACGCCCTCGACACGCGGCGAGTACACCCAGATCTCGAACGCCGGACGCGGCGCAGGCAGGTCCGGGATGGCCTGCGGGTCGAACTTCATGGAGACGTAGTCGTGCGGCCTGCCGCTGTCGGCCTCCTGGAAGAAGTTCGTGCGCAGCGTCGCCTTGATGACGGTCAGGAAGGACCGCAGGATCCGGTCCTCGTCGAGCGAGGCCACCTGGTCCAGGGCCGCGTCGAGCTCCTCCAGCAGCGCGTCCACCAGCTCGTGCCCGGCCCGCTGCCGGTCCGGGGACATCCGGGCCTCGAAGAGCGAGACGAGCAGGCGGGTGGTGTGGACGTTGTTGCGGAGGGTGTCCTCCATGTAGTCCTGGCTGAAGGTGGAGCCGGCCTGCCGCAGGTACTTGGCGTACGCGCGCAGCACCATCGCCTGCCGCCAGGACAGCCCGGCGCTCAGCACCAGCGCGTTGAACCCGTCGTTCTCCGCCTTGCCGGTCCAGGCGGCGGCGAACGCGTCCTGGAACCGCTCGCGGGCGTCGTCGCCGAGGTAGTCGCCGTTGCCGATCGCCGACTTCGGCATGCGCAGGCCGAAGTCGTAGATCCACGCCGTCGTCCGGTCCGCGCAGCGCAGCTCGTACGGCCGCTCGTCGGTGACCTCGACGCCGAGCCGGCTCAGCACCGGCAGCACGGCGGACAGGGAGACCGAGCCGCCCTTCTGGTAGATCTTGAAGCGGCGCTCCTCGGGCGCGGCACCCACCGGCTCGTACAGGCTCAGCGCGAACGTCTTGTCCTCGTCGAGCTGCTCCAGGTGGACCAGGTCGGCCACCGCGGCCCGCGGCGGGTGGTCGGCCTTGTAGCCCTCGGGGAAGGCGTTGTGGTAGCGGCGCAGCAGCTCGGCCGCGCGTTCCTCGCCGCACTCGGCGTTCAGCGCCTCCGCGAAGCCGTCGGCCCAGGAGCGGGCGGCCTCCACCAGGCGGGCCTCGATGCGCTCCTTGTCGCTGTCGCTGAGCTGCGGCAGCTCGGTGCCCTGCGGGACCCGGACCACGAAGTGCAGCCGGGAGAGGATCGACTCGGTGTTCCAGGCCGTGAAGTCGACGCTGGTGCCGCCGAGTTCCTCCTTCAGGATGTCGATGATCCGCAGCCGGACACCGGTGGTGTAGCGGTCGCGCGGAAGGTAGACGAGGGCGGAGTAGTAGCGCCCGTACTCGTCCTGGCGCAGGTACAGGCGCAGCCGCCTGCGCTCCTGCAGGTAGAGGACCGAGGTGACGATGGACTGCAGCTCGTCGGCCGGGGTCTGGAACAGTTCGTCGCGCGGGTACGTCTCGAGGATCTGCAGCAGGTCCCGCCCGTCGTGGCTGTGGGGCGAGAACCCGGCGCGCTCCAGGACCTCGTCGACCTTGCGGCGGATGACCGGAACCCGACGCACGGATTCGGTGTACGCGGCGGAGGAGAACAGGCCCAGGAAGCGGCGCTCGCCGACGACCTCGCCGTTCTCGTCGAACTTCTTGACGCCGATGTAGTCCAGGTAGGAGTGCCGGTGGACGGTGGCCCGGCTGTTGGCCTTGGTCAGCACGAGCAGCTTGTGCTCGCGGGCCTTGGCGCGCGCGTCGGCGGGCAGCCGCTCGAAGGACGGGCTGACCGGGTGGCTGTCGTCGCCCGCGTGGGGCGGGTCCGCGCGCAGTATGCCGAGACCGGTGCCGGGCACGGCGGCCAGGGAGTCGTCGTCACGCAGCTGGTACTCGCGGTAGCCGAGGAAGGTGAAGTGGTCCTGGGCCAGCCAGCGCAGCAGCTCGCGGGCCTCCTCGGCCTCGGGCGCGGGCAGGTCGCCGGGCAGGGCCTCGCCGGGCAGCCCCTCGGCGATGCGGACCGCCGCGTCCCGCATCTTCTCCCAGTCCTCGACGGCCTCCCGGACGTCGGACAGCACGCGCACCAGATCGGCGGTGATCTGCTTCAGGTCGGCGCGGTCGGTCTCACGGTCGATCTCGACGTGGATCCAGGACTCGGTGTGCGCGTCGTGCGGCAGCGGCTCCCCGGCCGGCGGCGCGGGCAGCACCTCGATGAGCTTGCCGGTGAGGTCGCGGCGGACGACGAACTGGGGGTGGACGACGACGTGGATGCCGCGCCCCTGCCGGGTCAGCTCGTTGCTGACGGAGTCGACCAGGAAGGGCATGTCGTCGGTGACCACCTCGACGACGGAGTGGCTGCAGGTCCAGCCGTTCTCCTCGACGGTCGGGGTGTGGACCCGCACGTTGGCCGTGCCCTGGGGGCGGTTCTCGGCCAGTCGGAAGTGGGAGTAGGCGGCTCCGAAGACGTCGTCCGGTTCGCGGTCGGTGAGGTCTTCCGGGGCGGTGTGCAGGTAGTAGCGCTGGAGGAACGCGAGCACGGTTTCGCGGTCCGGGGTGCCGGTGGTGCCCGCGCTCGTCGTCCCGGTCGGTAGGCGCCCCCCGACCGGGCTGTTCTCAGCTACCCGGGCGGCCCTTTCGAGCAGCTCGGCCTTGGCTTCGTCCAGCTTGGTCTGCATTGTCCTCTGGCTCCTGTCGCGCGCCGTTGCGTGACGTAGAAGGAAGTACGGTCTCTTCCCTTCCGACGTAGTGCCTCGGCCCGGGGTGTCCGGTCTGCTCCGACGCTATGCCGCAAGGTGAGATGAGCGGGGGGATATCAGCCATTCTCGACGCGCCCGACGGGTGTGACGCTGCTCTCTGCCGTGCCGGTACCCGGGGTTGACGCGGCATCCTGGGGGCCTTCGTGGCCCCGTCCCGCCCGCGAGGACCAGCGACCGCCGCCCGGTCACGGATGTCGTCCGTGCTCACCGGGCGCAGGGCGAGGGCGCCGATGCCCCCGCGAACTATCGCGCTGATCACGCCACAAGGCTATCGCTCCTCACCGGGGCCCCGTCATGAGCCGTATGTGTACAAATCCGGGGGCAGAACTTTGACAGTCTGCACAGGGGCAGGCAGGGCGGGAACGTCGTATCCGCCGGCCGTGCCCACCTCGACGGCCGTTCCGGCAGCGGGCACCCTGAGAGGGTCGCGCCGCACCACCCGTCAGAGGGGAGCGCACCGCCCATGCCAGCGAAAATCCTCATCGTCACCGGCGACGCAGCCGAGTCCCTGGAGGTCCTCTACCCCTACCAGCGCCTCCGCGAAGAAGGCTACGAGGTCCACATCGCGGCCCCCGAACGCAAAACGCTGCGTTTCGTCGTCCACGACTTCGAACCGGGCTTCGACACGTACACCGAGAAGCCCGGCTACACCTGGCCCGCCGACCTCGCGTTCTCCGAGGTCGACCCCGGCCAGTACGCCGCCCTGGTGATTCCCGGCGGCCGAGCCCCGGAGTACCTGCGCAACGACCCCGAACTCCGCAAGATCCTCAAGTCGTTCTTCGACACCGACAAGCCGGTCGCCCAGATCTGCCACGGTCCCCTGCTCACCGCCGCGGTCGACGGGCTGCGCGGCCGGCGCGTCACGGCGTATCCCGCGCTGGAGCTGGACATGCAGGCCGCCGGTGCCGCCTTCCAGGACGCCGAGACGGTGGTCGACGGCACCCTGGTCTCGTCCCGTGCCTGGCCGGACCACCCGGGCTGGATGCGCGAGTTCCTGACGGTACTGCGCACCAAGGCACCGGTGAGCTGAGCCGGGACCCCACCAGGGCGCGGCTCCCCCGTGGACGCCGCGCCCCGCGGGTGCGACCGGCCGCCCGCCCCGCTCACGCGGCCAGTCGCTCCGCTTACGCAGCCGGTCGTCGCGCCTAAGCGGCCAGGCGCTCGGCCTCCGCGACCGCCTCGGCCAGTGTGTCCACCACCGGCACCCCGGCCTCCTCCAGGCTGGCCCGGCTGTGCGAACCGCCGGTGTACAGCACGGCGCGCGCCCCCGCGTGCCGCGCGGCCACCGCGTCGTCCGCGGCGTCTCCGATCACCACCGTCCGCCCCGGATGCACCAGTCCGGCCAGCGCGCCCAGGTGCCGCACCATGTGCTCCGCCTTGCTCCCGCCGGACGGCCCGGTCCGCCCGTCGACCCGTATGAAGTGCGCCTCGATCCCGAAACCCCTTACCAGCGGGACGAGTTCGTCGTGTCCGTACATGCTGAGGATCGACTGGCTGTGGCCGGCCGACGTCCACCCCGTCAGCAGCTCCACCGCCCCCTCCGCCAGCCCGCACCGGAGCCGGTGCTCGGCGTAGTACCGGTGGAAGACGGCGTCCATGAGCCCCCATTCGGCGTCGGTGGGCAGCCGCCCCAGCAGCCGCTCGTAGAACCTCGGCACCGGCACGCAGTACAGCGCGCGGTACCGCTCCAGCGTGATCGGCTCCAGCCCCAGCTCGGCGAACGCCGCGTTCGTCGCCCCGATGACCGCCTCGTTGTCGTGGAACAGCGTGCCGTTCCAGTCCCAGACGATGTGTGCCCCTGACTGCTTCCCCATGACCGAAAACGTACCCGCAGGCACTGACAATCAAGAGAACCGCAGGTCAGGCCGATCGGACCGATCAGACCGGCCAGAGCAGTCAGTCCGGTCAGTCCCCGAGGCCCACGAGGTTCGGGATCTCCTGCGTGGCGTACCAGAGCAGCTCGTGGTCCTCGGCCCCGTCCACGGCGAACTGGGCGTCGTCGTCCCCGCCGTCCGCCGCCGGCAGCGCCTCGGCCGCGGCGGCCACGTCCGCCTCCGCGTCCTCCGAGTCGGCGTGCACGGCCGCGGCCCTGGCCAGCGCCACCGTGGCGGCCACCCGCACCTCGCCGAGCGCCGCCGGATCGAGCCCCCGGTCCGGATCGGCCGCCGCCGCGCCGTCGGGGACGTCGACCGCGACCACGACCCGGCGGCGCGGCGCGCCCGGGTCCGCGGCCAGCAGCCGCAGCGAGGCCAGTGCGGCCCGGCTGAGCGCGGCGTACTCCAGCTCCTCGATGTCGTCGGAGAGGTACCACTCGCGCAGGGCGGGCGTCACCGCGTAGGCGACGAACGGTCCCGTCCCCAGCTCGCCGGTCTTGTACGCCTCGGCGAGACCGGGGAGGGTCAGGGGGACGTAGACGCGCATGGCTGGCCGCTTTCGTGGTCGGAGGGCCCCGCGGGGCGCCGGGCTACGGGCGGTCCCACGCCGCCCGGACGGCCTTCAGGATACGTGCGGGGGTCCCCTTTCGGGGCCCCGACCGCCCCCTTGGCACCGTCCACCCGACGCCTCGCACCTCACCCGGCGCACCGCCGTGTCCCCGGGGTTTCCGTCCTCCGTCATCACCCGGATAAGTGAACCTGCTCGCCGTCCGATCCGGCCCGCGCCTTCCTTGCCGTTGCCCTCCCGGGCCCCGTACAAGATCCCCGCCAGCAAGTTACCGACCGGTACCACCCGGCCGACACCGAACGGGGACCCCGTGAACAAGGTCATGACCAGAGCCCACCGCCGCCCCGCCACGCGCCCGCCGGGCCGCCCCGACGCCCGCCGTCCCGGCGGCGCCCCGCCCCGCACACCGGGCGGCGACCGGCCCCGCACCACCGGCGGCAGCCGCCCACCGGGCCCGCCCGGCGGAAGCGGCCCCGCCCGCACCGGCCCCACGGCAGGCCGTCCCCCGGCAGCCCCGCCCCGCAGCAACACCACGGCTCCCACCGGACGCGGCTCCACCGGCGTCCGCAGCGGCTCCACCGGCGGCCCGGTCGGCTCGCCCCAGTGCTGGGGCGGCGGCATTTCCGGCCGGAGTGGATCCACTGGCCCGAGCGGCTCGCCCCCGGGCCCGGACAGCCGCATCACCGGCCGCAGCGGCTCCCCCGGCGGCGCAGGCGGCTTCGCCCAGGGCCGGGACGGCGGCGGCCCCGCTCCGGGCGGCACCGGACTTCGTCCGGCCGCCGCGGTCCCCGCGGTCACTCCGGGCGTGGCAGGGGTGAACGGGGCTCCCCGGTCGGCCCCGCCTGCGGTCACCACCGAGCTCTTCGCCGACCGTCTGCTCGCCGTCCTCAGCGGGCAGCGGCCCGTCCACTGGATGCTCCGCCACACAGTCGGGCGCGCCTACGACGAACTGGCCTGGCTCGCCGACCGCGGACCGCTGCGCGCCCGTGGCACCCGCCCGGTCGTCCGCGACATCGGCTACTACGAGCCCCGCCCCGGCGCCCTGGAGGCCTTCGCCCGAATCGGCGCCGGTGACCGGCTGCGCGCGATGGCCTTCCGCCTGGAACAGGGCCACGACCTGCGCTGGCGCTGCACAGCGGTGGAACTGGGCGGCCCCAGAATGCCCCGCACCGACGACGACTGAGCGCCCCAGAAGACGAGGGTGCGGACGTCCGAAGGGCCGGGCACCCTCGGGGTGCCCGGCCCTTCACTGCCTGCTGCTCCTCAGGGAGCGGCCGTCACTTCTTGCGGCGGCGGCCGGCCTTGGCCTGCTTGCGGCGCTCCGCGCGCGTGAGGCCGTCGGACTCGGAGCGGACGGGCTCGTCGTCGGTGGCGAAGTCGCCTTCGACGATGCCACCCTCACCGTCCACCGTCGGCGCGGAGAAGTGCAGGTCACGCCGCTGCGGGGCGTCCAGCCCCTTGGCGCGGATCTCCGGACGCGCCGCGCCCGCCTGCGCCGGCACCACGTCCTGGACGCCCTCCGCCACCGGCTGGGCGTCCTCGACCGGGACCTCCTCGACCTGCTGCTCGACCTGGACCTCCAGGTTGAACAGGTAGCCGACGGACTCCTCCTTGATGCCGTCCATCATCGCGGTGAACATGTCGAAGCCCTCGCGCTGGTACTCGACCAGCGGGTCCTTCTGCGCCATCGCGCGCAGGCCGATGCCCTCCTGGAGGTAGTCCATCTCGTAGAGGTGCTCGCGCCACTTGCGGTCGAGGACCGACAGCACGACCCGGCGCTCCAGCTCTCGCATGATCTCGGAGCCGAGCTGGGCCTCGCGGGCCTCGTACTGCTCGTGGATGTCCTCCTTGATGGACTCGGCGATGAACTCGGCGGTCAGGCCCGCACGGTCGCCGGCCGCCTCCTCCAGTTCGTCGATGGTGACCTTCACCGGGTAGAGCTGCTTGAAGGCGCCCCACAGCCGGTCCAGGTCCCAGTCCTCCGGGAAGCCCTCGGAGGTCTCGGCGTGGACGTACGCGTCGATCGTGTCGTCCATGAAGTGCTGGACCTGCTCCTGCAGATCCTCGCCCTCCAGGACCCGGCGCCGCTCGCCGTAGATGACCTCACGCTGGCGGTTGAGGACCTCGTCGTACTTCAGAACGTTCTTACGGGTTTCGAAGTTCTGCTGCTCGACCTGCGACTGGGCGGACGCGATCGCGCGCGTGACCATCTTGTTCTCGATCGGCACGTCGTCCGGCACGTTCGCCATGGACATCACGCGCTCGACCATCTGGGCCTTGAACAGCCGCATCAGGTCGTCGCCGAGGGAGAGGTAGAAGCGGGACTCGCCCGGGTCGCCCTGGCGGCCGGAGCGACCGCGCAGCTGGTTGTCGATGCGGCGGGACTCGTGCCGCTCGGTGCCCAGCACGTAGAGGCCGCCGAGCTTCTCGACCTCCTCCTTCTCGGCCTTGACCGCCTCCTCGGCCCGCTTGAGCGCCTCGGGCAGGGCCTGGGCCCATTCCTCGATGTGCTCCTCGGGGTCGAGGCCGCGCTGGCGCAGCTCGGCGTCGGCGAGGTCCTCGGGGTTGCCGCCGAGCTTGATGTCCGTACCGCGGCCGGCCATGTTGGTGGCGACGGTGACGGCGCCCTTGCGGCCGGCCTGGGCGACGATCTGGGCCTCACGCTCGTGGTGCTTGGCGTTCAGCACCTCGTGCTGGATGCCGCGCTTGCTGAGCTGCTGCGAGAGGTACTCGGACTTCTCGACCGAGGTGGTGCCGACCAGGATCGGCTGGCCCTTCTCGTGCTTCTCGGCGATGTCGTCGACGACCGCCTCGAACTTGGCGACCTCGGTGCGGTAGATCAGGTCCGACTGGTCCTTGCGGACCATCGGCTTGTTCGTCGGGATCGGGACCACGCCGAGCTTGTAGATCTGGTGGAACTCGGCGGCCTCGGTCATCGCCGTACCGGTCATGCCGGAGAGCTTGTTGTAGAGGCGGAAGAAGTTCTGCAGGGTGATCGTGGCGAGCGTCTGGTTCTCGTCCTTGATGTCCACCCCTTCCTTCGCCTCGATCGCCTGGTGCATGCCCTCGTTGTAGCGGCGGCCGGCGAGGATACGGCCGGTGTGCTCGTCGACGATCATGACCTCGCCGTCGATGACGACGTAGTCCTTGTCGCGCTTGAAGAGCTCCTTGGCCTTGATGGCGTTGTTCAGGTAACCCACCAGAGGCGTGTTCACCGACTCGTAGAGATTGTCGATGCCCAGCCAGTCCTCGACCTTGCTGACGCCGGACTCGTGGATGGCGACCGTGCGCTTCTTCTCGTCGACGTCGTAGTCGCCGGTCTCCTCGATGCCCTTGAGCGGGTTGCCCGCCTCGCCCTTCTTCAGGCGGGTGACCAGCTTGGCGAAGTCGCCGTACCACTTGGTGGCCTGGTCGGCCGGGCCGGAGATGATCAGCGGCGTACGGGCCTCGTCGACCAGGATGGAGTCGACCTCGTCGACGATCGCGAAGTTGTGACCGCGCTGGACGAGTTCGTCGTTCGACCACGCCATGTTGTCGCGCAGGTAGTCGAAGCCGAACTCGTTGTTCGTGCCGTAGGTGATGTCGCAGGCGTACTGCTCCCGACGCTGGGCCGGGGTCATGTTGGCGAGGATGCAGCCGACGCTCAGCCCGAGGAACTTGTGGACGCGGCCCATCATCTCGGAGTCGCGCTCGGCCAGGTAGTCGTTGACCGTGACGATGTGGACGCCGTCTCCGGAGAGCGCGTTCAGATACGCGGGCAGGGTGCCGACGAGCGTCTTGCCCTCACCGGTCTTCATCTCGGCGACGTAGCCCATGTGCAGGGCGGCGCCGCCCATCATCTGCACGTCGTAGTGGCGCTGGCCGAGGACGCGCTTGGCGGCCTCACGCACCGTGGCGAACGCCTCGGGCAGCAGGTCGTCCAGGCTCTCGCCGTCGGCGTACCGCTGCTTGTACTCATCGGTGAGGGCCCGCAGCTCGGCGTCGGAGAGGTCGACGAAGTCCTCTTCGATGGAGTTGACCTGGTCCGCGATGCGGTGCAGCCTGCGCAGGATCTTGCCTTCGCCTGCACGCATGATCTTCGAGAGGACGGACACGGGGGTTGGTCTCCTTGCCGGTCGGGCCTGGGACGGTCGGTTTCCATTTGACGTACTGAGCAACGGCCATCGTATGCGAGGACCCCGCCAAGCCGGGAGGGCCTGCCGTGACGGCGCCTGTCGGCGGCTTCACGTCGCCTTCAAGGAGGACAACGGACGGGGGTCGCGGATGGTGCCGCGTCCGCTCGACGAATTGCGACGAATCGTGGTCGCGCGGTCACTCACCGCGAAAAGGGCTGGCGTCGCGTTGAAACCGCCGAGGAGAATCGGCCGATGGAACCCGTCACCCTCACCACCGACCGCCTCCTGCTGCGCGCCGTGGGCCCACAGGACACCGACACGGTGTACTCCGCCGCGCAGGACCCCGACATCCAGCGCTGGACCACGATCCCCTCGCCCTACCTGCCGGAGCACGCGCAGAGCTTCACGGAGCAGCTGGTCCCCGAGGGCTGGGCCAACGGTTCGGCGTTCACCTTCGGCGTGTTCCTCCCCGGCGGCGACCTCGTCGGCATGCTCGGCATCACGATGCGCTCCCTCGGTGAGGGCGAGGTCGGCTTCTGGGCCACGAAGGAACACCGCGGCCGTGGCTACATCACCGAGGCCGTCCTCGCCGCGGCCCGGTGGGCCTTCACCGAGGTGTCCGTCGACCGCCTGGAATGGCGCGCCGAGGTCGGCAACAGGGCCTCCCGCGCGGTGGCCGAACGGGCCGGCTTCACGCTGGAGGGCACCCTGCGGTCCGCGATCAACAACCAGGGGGTGCGCCGGGACTGCTGGGTGGGCTCCCTGCTGCCGTCCGACCTCGGTCTGCCGTCGACGGCACCGTACCTGCCGGCGCCTTCGCGGTCGGCATAGCCGGCCAGGGCAACCCCGGCGGGCACCTCGCGCTCCGCGCGGCTGCCGATCCGCGCGGTGGCAAAGGCGCAGCTCAGCCCCCGTTGTCAGTCCCACCCCCTATCGTGCGGAGCCATGACCTCCCTCCCGCGTCCCAGCGTCGACCTCTCGGCAGACGAAGCCCGCCGCATCGCCCTTCGCGCCCAGGGTTTTCTCGGCGCACCCGACCGCAGGTCCGGGGTTCGCGGCGTCCTGCGGCACCTGGGCGCGGTGCAGCTCGACACCATCTCGGTCCTGGCCCGCTCCCACGAACTCATCCCCTACGCCCGCCTGGGAGCGATCGGCCGCAGGACCGTCGAGGACGCCTACTGGAAGGGCACGCACGCCTTCGAGTACTGGTCGCACGCAGCCTGCATCCTCCCCATCGAGGAGTGGCCGCACTTCGCCTTCCGCCGCCGTGCCTACCGCAGCCGCCCGCACTGGAACCACGACCTGCCCGACGGCGCCTACGACCAGGTCGTCAAGCAGCTGCGCGCCGAAGGACCCCTGACGGCCACGGAGTTGGGCGGCGCCAAGCGGACCAGCGAGTGGTGGGACTGGTCGGGCTCCAAGGCCGCCGTCGAACGCGCCCTGATGTACGGCGAGGTGGTGTGCGTCGAGCGCCGCGGCTGGAAGCGGGTGTACGACCTCGCCGAGCGCGCGGTTCCCGAGCCGCTGCTGCACGACGAGCTGGACGACGCCGAGTGCCTGCGCCGCCTGGTCGGCCTGGCCGGCCGGTCGCTGGGCGTCGGCACCCGCGCGGACATCGCCGACTACCACCGCCTCAAGGGCGAGCAGGTCGACGCGGTGATAGCGGACTCGGGCCTGGTCCCGGTCACGGTGGAGGGCTGGGGCAAGCCGGCCTGGGCAGACCCGCGGGCGCTTCAGTCGCCCCCGCGCGGCCGTCACCGCACCACCCTGCTGTCCCCGTTCGACTCGCTGATCTGGGAACGGGCACGCACGGAGCGGATCTTCGGTTTCACCCACCGCCTGGAGGCCTACGTCCCCAAGCCGAAGCGGGTGTACGGCTACTTCGCGATGCCGGTGCTGGCGGGCGGCCGCCTCGTGGGCCGCGTGGACCCCGCTCGTGAGGGCCGCACGCTCGTGGCCAAGCAGGTCACCCTGGAAGACGCCAAGGCCGCAGCAGGAGTGGCGCAGGCGCTGGTCGAGGCCGCGAGCTGGGTCGACTGCACGGACGTGCGGATCGAACGCGTGGACGTTCCGGAGCTGCGCGAACCGCTTGTCCGGGAACTCGCCCGCGCCCTGGCCTGATCCACCGCGTCCGCGGCGCTATCGGATCTCCAGGATCTTCTCCCGCATCGCGTAGACCACGGCCTCCATCCTGGAGTGCAGCTGAAGCTTCTCCAGGATGTTGCGGACGTGGTTCTTCACGGTGTTCTCGGAGATGAACAACTCCTTGGCGATGTCGCGGTTGTTCATGCCCGTGGCGACGAGCTTGAGGACCTCCAGCTCACGGTCGGTGAGCCGGGGCGCGGGGACCAGCCGCCGCTCGTCGGTCCGCTGGATCATCGACTTGAACTCGGTGAGCAGCTTCGACGCCATGGAGGGGCTGATCTGCGACTGCCCGTCGGCCACCGCGCGAATGGCGGTGGCCACCTCGTCGGTGGAGATCTCCTTGAGCAGATAGCCGGTCGCGCCCGCCTTGATGGCGTCGTAGAGGTCGGCCTCCTCGTCGCTGATCGTCAGCATGATGATCTTGGCGCTGGGGGCGACCTCCTTGATCGAGGTGCACGCCTCGATCCCGCCCCGCTTGGGCATCCGTACGTCCATCAGCACGATGTCCGGCAGCAGGTCGGCGGCCTTGTCGACGGCCTCGGCGCCGTCGCCCGCCTCGCCCACCACCTGGATGTCCTCCTCGGCGGCGAGCACGATCTCCAGGCCGCGGCGGAAGAGGGCATGGTCGTCCACGACAAGGACTCTGATCGGCTCCTTGCGTGGAGTGCCCGCGTCCGGGCCCATGCCGATGACGCCGTCGCCGGCATCCTCGTCTCGCATCGGTCCGAAGCTGTCCGCCATCGTTCCTCCCCCTGAGGCTGTGGCCTGGTGTGCGGTGCCGTGGCCAACCCAAGGCAACGGCCCATCGGTTGAGCCGTTGCGGCCATGATTTCATGCCCGGACGACACCGCGGTGACCAAGCGGCACGTCGGGGGTCGCACACCGGTGCCCCTGGGGGGCGCACACACGCTCCAGGGGCACCGGGTCGACTGTGTCGGCCGGGCGGGTCAGCCGCCCAGCGTGCCGCCCGCCTCGGCAGAGGGTGCTTGAGTGACCATCGTGTCCGTCGTGAGGTGGATCACGCCGTAGTCATAGGCGTGTCGCCGGTAGACCACGCTGGGTTCCTTGGTCTCCGAGTCGACGAACAGATAGAAGTCGTGCCCGACCAGTTCCATCTCGTAGAGGGCCTGGTCCAGGGTCATCGGGGAGGCGACGTGGGTCTTCTCGCGGACTACGAGGGGTCCCTCACCCTGCACCTCCAGTGAGCCGACCTTCTTGGTGGGCACCTCGCCCGCTTCGGCTTCCTGGAGGGTGCGGCCGTTTCCGTTCAGCGTCGCCGCGCCCGGGACGTGGTCGGGGACCTCGGCGGCCGAGATCCGGCGTCCGCGGCGCGAGAATCGCTTGTCGTGCTGCTTGCGCAGCCGGGCGTCGAGCTTTTCCGCCGCCAGGTCGAGTGCCGCATACGGATCGTTGGCCGCTGCCTCCGCCCGGATCACCGGACCGCGGGAGCGGAGCGTGATCTCCACTCGGTCACAGCGGTCGGCCTGACGGGGGTTGGGCTCCTTGGACACCTCGACATCGAGGCTGATCACCTTGGCATCGAGCTTCTGGATCTTCTCCAGCTTCAGCTTCTCGGCCACGTGCTTGCGGAACCGCTCGGGCACCTCGGTCTTGCGGCCCTTGACGACGATGTCCACGCAGAACTCCGTTCCCGGATCGCTCCGCTGCACTGGCGGAGCATCTCCCTTTTGCACCCGGTTCCGGTGAGCCCCGGAACCTCGGACTCGGTGACGTCCACCTCCTCCTCCCCCGTGGGCAAGATCTCCACCCCGCCGGTGCGGGTGATTGCCGAAAACCCGCAGCACGGCATTCGGATACGACGGGGGTGGCCTGCGCCTTTCCCTTCACAACCGAACATATCTCGCCCGGACGGATGACGTCACCCTCTACTGCGGCGTACCTCCGTTCAGGTGAATTGACCTGCTCATTACCTGCAACGATGCAAGTTCGAAGTCAGTTCCGGTTTATTTCGAAGGAATCAGGCGGGGCCGCGACCACGGCCGCACAGAGCACCTGACCGGTCCGGTACGCATGCCCCAATTCCGGTGCGCGATACACCGAGCTCCCCTCCTTCCGCCCAAATCCGGCGTTCGGTTCCACCATCCCTTCCCCTGCCTCAGCCGCGTACACCGCCGCACGCACCGTGCGCGCGGCCTCGCTCAGCGAGGCGCCCGTGGTGATCAGGTCGTCGACCAGCACGACCGGGCCGCCGAGCAGCAGCCGACCGCCGCCCGCCGTCACTTCCAGGGCCCTGGCGAGGTTGTCCAGCCGCTGCCGCGAGTTCAGCCCCGACTGGTCGGCCACCGCTCGCCGCTGCCGCAGCGCCGCCAGGACGCGGGCCGGGGTCCCGGACCGCCGCAGCTCAGCCGCGGCCGCGAGCGCGATCCGTCGTGCCGGATCATGTCCCCGGGCGCGCACCGCCCGCCGCGCGGACGGCACAGGGACGAGCAGCACGGCCCCGTCCAGCCGCGTCACGTCCACCCGCGCCCCGGCCTCCCGCAGCCCCGCTCGTACGGCGCCAGCCAGCGCCGTGCCCAGGGGGCCCGCGAGGGCCAGGGCGCCGCGTTCCTTGTGGGCGAGGAGAGCCGCCCTCACCTCGTCCGCGTACGGAGCCGCCGCGTGCACGGCCGGCAGCCCGGGCGGCTCCGGCACCGGTCGCACGCGGCGCGGCGCGGCCCCGCCCAGGGCGGCACGGCACTCGGGGCAGAGCACCGTGCGAGACCTACCGCAGCCTCCGCACTCGGCCGGCAGCACCAGGTCGGTGAGGTCCTGCCACCACCCGCGCATGCCCTCCACTGTGCCGACACAGCCCTGTCCCGGCCACCCCTGTGGACAACACCTGTGGACAGCCCGGCCTACCGTCGGCAGGCCTTCGCCCACACGAGTGACAAGTCCGTGGGACGGTCCCGGTCGCGGCCTTCGGGAGGCCCGGCTCAGCCCGGATAGACCGGCGCCGAGCCGTTCTTGACCACCTGCTGCCACTGGGCCCCGGACGGCAGGCGAACGATCCCGTCCTCCGAATAGGCCACCAGGGGCAGCCGGTCGTCGTCCGACGCGGCGATGGACTTGACCCCCGTGAGCGCGGCGGGCGTCGGCCCCTCCGGGGTGGAACCGTCGACCTGCACGTACCGCATCGTCTGCACGCTGCCCTGCTGGCGACCGGCGACCACGAGACGGCTGTCGCCCGCCCACGACATGGCGGTGACGTCCTCCAGTTCCGGTGCCGCGGAGCGCAGTCCGAGGACCGACACCACCGGCCGCTCCCCGCTGCTGCCGTCCCGCTCGATCCGCCCGATGAGCAGGGACTGCTTGTGGCCCTTCTCGACCAGGAGCGCGATCCGCACTCCGTCGGCGGCCACCCGTACGGCGGTGATCCGGCCGTCCAGCTCGGGGATCCTCACCTCCAGCGGCCGGCCCGCTCCCTTTTCCAGCACCAGCAGGCGGGGGCGGGCGGGGTTGCGGTCGGCCACCCACAGGTCGCCGCCGGCGTCCCAGCTGGGCGTCGTCAGCCGGTCGGCCTCGGTCCGGCCCTGGCTCTGCAGCACCGGGTCCCCGAGCGGACCGGTCATGGCCAGCGAGCCGACGTACAGCGACTTCCCGTCGTAGCTGACCCCGGCCGCGGCGTGCTCGTCCCACGACACGGCCGCCGAGCTCAGCTGCTGCGCGCCCTCGCCGAGCGCGCCGGGCACCGGATCGGTACCCGTACCGGCGCTGCGGCCGGCGATCCGCACCAGACGGTGCTTGTCGTCGACGAAGTAGAGGTACTCGGGCCGTTGCACCGACCCGCGGACGGCCACGGACTCCGCCCGGTCCTCGCTGAGCGTGCACAGCGAGGACCCGTCGGCACGCTGCAGCGCGACGGTGTCCACGGTGGGGGTCAGGTTCTGCAGTGTGAACAGCAGCTGCGTCGCCATCTCCGAGCACTTGCCGGGGCCGACCCGGGACGCCTTCTCGTTGAGCGGCACGGTCAGTTTGTTCTGGTCGTCGGGTGTCAGGGAGGTGACGCCCTTCTTCAGTGCCGTACCGGTCGGGAAGCTGGACCTGACCGCGGGCCCGAGCCAGCGCGTGGGCCCGTTGAGGACGGAGCGCACCATCTGTGTCATCGCGTCCACCCGCCGGCGCACATAGACGGGGTCGGCGACGGCCGTCGGCTGCGAGCCCTGCTCGGCGGTCGAGTTCGAGGCGAAGTAGTACTTGTTGACGGACATGTAGTTGCGCTGGAAGTCCGACTCGCCCATGACGACGCCCAGCGGCAGCACGTCGATGCGCCACTGCCCCGTCTTGCGGTCCCGCGCGAGGTGCACCGGCTGGCTGTAGGCGCCGCTGACCGGCGTGTACGACTGCTGCTCGTCCACCTGGGCGACCTTGCTGCCGGTCAGCGTGAACACGTAGTCGTCGGTGTCGCCGTGACCCATCGTGCGTTCGGCCTTGAAGTCCGGCCCGTCGGCGAGCACGGTCGTGCCCAGCTCCGGCTTCCACTGCCGGGAGGCCGCGGGGGTCAGGTACTGGCGCGCCGTCGCGTACTGCGGGTCGTCACTGGTCAGCGCCTCCAGAAAGCCCTGCACGATCTCCGACGGCGGGGCGTCCTGCCGGGGCGGCATGGCGAACACGCGGACCTGGGTGTCCTGGCGCGGAGTGGACTCCACGTCGCGCAGGTCCCCGTTGTCCGGCATGGAGGCGCATCCCGACAGCAGGACCACCCCACAGGCGGCGTACGCCACCGCGCGCATGGGCCGCCGCCGCGCGCCCCCCTCCCGGTCAGCGCCCACGAAATGCCTCCCCTTGCTTCGTCGCGTCCCTCGGCCCGGCTCCCTCCGGTTCCGAGACACGGCTCGTGGTCTCGTTCCCCGCCGGATCCGCGGCGGGTACGGCGTCCTGGCGGCGCGTGGCCGAGGCGGGCCGGGCCACCACGCGGGCGCCGTTGCCGGGCAGCGCCGTCGGGTCGGCCATGGGCGCCGCCGTGGCCTGCCGGGGCACGATCGGGTCCCGCGTCGGCAGTGTGTTCGGCTCCCCGGTGGCCTGCGCGGGCACGGTCGCCCGCTTGTCTCCGCCGCGCGGCAGACCGGCGTCGTTCAGGCCCCTGTTGCGCCGCGAGTCCTTCGGCTCCAGCGGTATCGGCGAACCCCGCAGCGGCTCGTCCGCCGTCCTCGGCAGCGTCAGCCGGAACTGCGAGCCGCCGCCCGGCTCACCCCAGGCCTGCAGCCAGCCTCCGTGCAGCCGCGCGTCCTCCAGGGCGATGGACAGCCCCAGCCCCGTACCACCGGTGGTACGCGCGCGTGCCGGGTCCGCCCGCCAGAAGCGGCTGAAGACGCGGGTCGCCTCACCCGGCTTGAGTCCGACGCCGTAGTCGCGCACGGCGACGGCCACCGCGCCGCCCGCCGCGGCGAGTTTGACGATGACGTCCCTGCCCTCGCCGTGCTCCACGGCGTTGACGACGAGGTTGCGCAGCACGCGCTCCACGCGCCGTGCGTCGGCCTCGGCCACCACGGGCTGCTGGTCCCCGACGACACGTATCCGGGTGCCCTTGCGCTCGGCGAGCGGCTCGGCGCCGCTGACGACGCGGCGGACGACGTTCCTGAGGTCGATCGGCTCCGCCTCCAGCGCCGCCGCGCCCGCGTCGAAACGGCTGATCTCCAGCAGGTCCGCGAGCAGCGACTCGAACCGGTCGAGCTGGTCGGCGAGCAGCTCGGCCGACCTCGCGGTCACCGGGTCGAAGTCCTCGCGTGCCTCATGGATGACGTCGGCGGCCATCCGCACGGTCGTCAGGGGCGTACGCAGCTCGTGCGACACGTCGGAGACGAACCGGCGCTGCATCCGCGACAGGTCTTCGAGCTGCTGGATCTTCAGCTGCAGGTTCTGCGCCATCTTGTTGAAGGCCTCACCGAGCCGCGCGATGTCGTCCTCGCCGGTGACCTTCATCCGCTCCTGCAGCCGTCCCGCCGACAGCCGCTCGGCGATCCCGGCGGCCATCCGCACGGGAGTGACGACCTGCCGCACCACGAGCCAGGCGATCGCCCCGAGGAGTACGACGACGAACAGGCCGGCCGTCGCGAGCGTGCCCTTGACCAGGCTCAGCGACTTCTCCTCCTGGGTGAGCGGGAAGAGGTAGTACAGCTGGTACGGATCGCCGTTGGGGTCGTTGACCTGCTTGCCGATGACGAGGGCGGGCTGCGAGTCCTTGTCGCTGTCCTTGTAGACGATGCGGGTGTAGCTCTGGGCGGCCACCATGTTGCTGTTGATCCGCGCGCGCAGGTCCTCGGGCACGCTGGCCGTCGGGTCGACGCCGCCCGAGGCGCGCGGGCCGCGCCCGCGGCCGCTGTCGTCGCCCGTGGGCAGGGTGACGACGTCGAAGGCGCCCTGTCCGCCGCTGGAGAGCGAGGAGACCAGGTCGCTCATCCACTGGATCACGTTCTGCGACGAGTGTCCGTCCGGGGACGAGGAGTCGTCCGTGGTGCCGCTCGCCGCTTCGTCGGCCTTCTGCTTGGCCACCGCGAAACCGCCGGTGGCCTGGCTCTGCGACGCCTTCACCTTGGCGTCCAGCAGGCCGTTGCGCACCTGCCCGATGACGACGAAACCCAGCAGCAGGACGACGCCCAGCGACATCAGCAGCGTGGTGGCGACGACCTTGAGCTGGATGTTGCGCCGCCACAGCCGCATCACGGGCAACAGCGGCCGGCGCACCCAGCGCATGAACAGGCGCAGGACCGGGCTGCCCTGCACCCCGCCGTGCAGCAGCCCGCCCTCCAGGAGACGGCCCCAACGGGAACCCGCGCTCGTCCGGCCGACAGGCCGCCCCGCGCGGGTCCCGGTCCGGCCGGGCGCCGAAGCGGCACTGTCCTCCGACATGTCAGCTCGGCCCGGCCTTGTAACCCACACCGCGGACGGTCACCACGATCTCCGGCTTCTCCGGGTCCTTCTCGACCTTGGAGCGCAGGCGCTGGACGTGCACGTTGACCAGGCGGGTGTCTGCCGCGTGGCGGTAACCCCAGACCTGCTCCAGGAGCACCTCACGGGTGAAGACCTGCCACGGCTTACGGGCCAGCGCCACCAGCAGGTCGAACTCCAGCGGCGTCAGCGCGATCGACTGCCCGTCGCGCTTCACCGAGTGGCCGGCCACGTCGATGACGAGGTCGCCGATGGCGAGCTGCTCGGGCGCGGGCTCCTCCGACCTGCGCAGCCGGGCCCGGATGCGGGCGACGAGCTCCTTCGGCTTGAACGGCTTGACGATGTAGTCGTCCGCGCCGGACTCCAGGCCCACCACGACATCGACAGTGTCGCTCTTGGCCGTCAGCATCACGATCGGCACCCCGGACTCCGCCCTGATCAGGCGGCACACCTCGATGCCGTCCCGGCCGGGCAGCATCAGGTCCAGCAGCACCAGGTCGGGCTTCGTCTCACGGAAAGCTGCCAGCGCCTTGTCGCCGTCCGCTACGAAAGACGGCTCGAAACCTTCACCACGCAGCACGATGCCGAGCATCTCGGCCAGTGCGGTGTCGTCGTCGACGACAAGGACTCGTCCCTTCATAAACGACATCATCCCATTCTCGTAACGGCTGCGAAGATCCAGGTGAGGCAGCTCACGGGCCTGTGACGATAGTCGTATGGAGCCGTCACTGTCTGCCCTCCGTCGTGAGGAACGCGATCTTCCGAAGGCGAGGACGGGATCCCAGGGAGCAGAAGGGGACACCCCCTAGCCGGTGGTCGCGTGCCGGGCCCGCGCAGACAGGTCCGCCAGAGCCTGAGCGGTCACCGGCGAGATGGCGCCCTCCTCGGTGACGATCGCCGTCACCAGCTCCGGCGGCGTCACGTCGAACGCCGGGTTGTACGCCTGGGTCCCCAACGGCGCGACCGGGATGCCGCCACCTGCTCCCCTCACCGGCGCCTGGGGAGTGATGATCTCGGTCACCTCGTACCCCGGGCGCTGCTCGACCTCGATGGACGTCCCGTCCGGGGTCTCCGGGTCCAGGGTCGTCGACGGGGCCACCACGATGAACGGCACGTGGTGGTACCGCGCGAGCACCGCGAGCGGATAGCTGCCGATCTTGTTCGCCACCGAGCCGTCGGCCGTGATGCGGTCCGCGCCGATCAGCACCGCGTCCACCTCGCCGGCCGCGAACAGCGAACCGGCCGCGCTGTCGGGCAGCAGCGTGTACGCCATGTCGTTGCGGGCCGCCTCGTACGCGGTCAGACGGGCACCCTGCAGCAGCGGCCGGGTCTCGTCCACCCACAGGCGCCGCAGCCGGCCCGCCCGGTGCGCGGCGAGTGCCACCGCGAACGCCGTTCCCTCCCCGCCCGAGACGAGCATCCCGGTGTTGCAGTGGGTGAGAATGCGGTGCCCCCCGCCGGGCAGCAGCTCGTCCAGCAACGCCAGCCCGTGCTCGGCCATCCGCGCACTGGCCCGGGCGTCCTCCTGGTGCAGCTGACGCGCCGCGGCCAGCGCCGCCGGGGCGGCCTGCGCGGGGTCGCCGGTCTTGGCGAGCGCCGCCTCGTACGCGCCCTGCGCCCGGCGCACGCCGACGGACAGGTTCACCGCGGTGGGCCGGGCCCCGGCCAGCGCGCTCGCGGCGTCATCCACGTCGAAGCCGCGCGCGGCGGCGAGCGCGACGCCGTACGCCCCCGCAATACCCAGAAGCGGCGCCCCGCGCACGGCGAGCGACCGGATCGCCTCCACCAGAGCGGGCGCGTCCGTACACACCAGCTCGACCTCCTCGGCCGGCAGTCTCGTCTGGTCGAGCAGCACCAGCACCGGACCCTCCGGTGGCTCCTCCCAACGGACCACCGGTGTCCCGACCGGCCGGATGTCCTCGCCTGTCTGCGCGTACTGATCAGCCATGCGATCAGTCTGCCCGCTTTCCGGCGGACAATTGAAGGTGCACAGCCCCTACCGCGGCCGGTCACCCAAAGACCACCCCATGACACGATGGCTGCCAACCTGCCGCCGCGACCGCGGACGGGCACCGTGAAGGAGCGACGATGAAAGACACTCCGGGCTGGGCCTCGCCCGGATCCGCCCCGTCCGACGGGCAGGGGCCACACGCGTCCGGCCCCGCCGACTCCGCCGACCGCCCCGCCCCCGCGCAGCCCGCGGACCAGCCGGGCACGCAGCCGCAGGGCCACGGCGCGAAGTGGTCGAACGAGCAGCCGCCACCCGGCCAGTGGTCCGCGCCCACGGGCTCCCCGGTCACCGGCCAGACGCCTCCGCCTCCCCCGCCCGTCCCGGGCTGGGGCGGCCGGCCGCCCGTCGGCCCGGGCGGCTACGGGGCCTACGGCGGCGGAGGCCATGGTCCCGGCGGATACGGCGCCTGGGGGGCCGGCTGGGGCGGCCCGCCGCCCGCGGCCAAGCCCGGGGTGATCCCGCTGCGCCCGCTGGGCGTGGGCGAGATCCTCGACGGCGCCGTCTCGACCATGCGCACCCACTGGCGCACGGTCCTGGGCATGACCCTGGTCGTCGCGGTCGTCGTCGAGACCGCCGTCATCCTGCTGCAGGGCCTCTTCCTCGACCAGAGCGCCAGCACCCAGGTCCTCAACGACCCGAACGCCACCCCCGGTGAACTCGGCCGCGCCATGGGCGAGGGCATGCTCAACTCCGGCGTGGTGTTCCTGGTCTCCATGGCCGGCATCCTCTTGGCCACCGGCCTGCTCGCGACCGCCACCAGCCGGGCGGTGCTCGGCAAGTCGGTCACCACCGGCGAGGCCTGGCGCGATGCCCGCCCCCAACTGCTCAGGCTGCTGGGCCTGATCATCCTTCTGCTGCTCATCGGCCTGGCCGTGGTGGGCATCGGCGCCCTGCCCGGCATCCTCGTGGCGTCGGCCGGATCGCCCGGCGCAGGCGCCGCCCTCGCCGTCCTGGGCAGCATGGGCGCCGGCGTGGTCGCCCTGTGGCTGGCGGTCCGCTTCTCCCTGGCCACGCCCGCGCTCATGCTGGAGAAGCAGGGCATCACCAAGGCGATGAGCCGCTCGGTCAAGCTGGTCCGCGGCTCCTGGTGGCGGGTCTTCGGCATCCAACTGCTGGCCCTGGTCATCCAGAACATCGTCGCGGCGATCATCGTCATCCCCTTCGCCGTGATCGCAGCCGCGGTCAGCGGGAACGGGGTCAGCGGCCTCCTCAGCGGCACCGGCAACCTGGGCTGGACCTACCTCGTCGTCAGCGGCGTGGGAGCGGTGATCGGCTCCATGATCACGCTGCCGATCTCCGCGGGCGTCACCGGCCTCCTCTACGTCGACCAGCGCATCCGCCGCGAGGCCCTCGACCTCGAACTGGCCCGCGCCGCCGGTGTCCAGGGCTACGGCTCCGACGCCACCACACCGGGGAGCTGACGCGGTGAGCATGCCGGGGGGAGTTCTCACCGCGCTGTCGGCGCTGCCGCGCGCGCCGGAGGGTGCCGTACGGGCCCTGCTGCGTGCCCGCGGCGCGTCCGCTCTGTCGCTGCCGCGCTCCGGCGGCGACGAACCGCCGGTGACGATCCCGCGTGGCCCCGCGCGGGAGGCGGCCCGGCGCGAGCTGTCCAAGCGGATGTACCACGAGAACGACCCCGGCCTGCTGCAGCGCGCCCTCAACAAGTTCTGGGACTGGATCGACCAGTTGTTCAACTCGGCGTCGACCGCGACGCCCGGAGGCACCGTCGGTCTGGTCGTCGTGATCACGGCCGTCCTCGCGGTGCTGGGCGCCCTGTGGTGGCGCCTGGGCACTCCCCGCCTCGAGCCGACCTCGTCCGCGGCCCTGTTCGACAACCGCCCGCGCAGCGCCGCCGAACACCGCGCGGCCGCCGAGGCGCACGCGGCCCAGGGCCACTGGAGCCAGGCCGTCCAGGAACGAATGCGAGCGATCGTCCGCTCCCTTGAGGAGCGCGCCCTGCTCGACGTCCGCCCCGGCCGCACCGCCGACGAGGCGGCCGCCGAGGCCGGCCGGGCCCTCCCGGCGCACACGGACCGACTGCGCGGTGCCGCCCGGGACTTCGACGACGTCACATACGGCGGGCGCAGGGCGACCGAGCAGGCGTACCACCGCATCGCCGAACTCGACCGCGATCTGGAGCGCGCCAGGCCGCAGCACACGGACAGCGACAGGAGCACGGCCCACAACAGCCGCCAGGGAGCCGCCGGATGACCACCGAGGCCACGCTCCCGTCCACCTCGGCCTCGCCCACCGCCCGCCAACTGTGGACCCGCGCGCGGGGCATCCTGCTGGCGCTCCTGCTCCTTCTGGCGGGTGCCGTCGCGATCGCCGCGCTCCGCTCGGGCGCCCAGCACGGCCGCCTCGACCCGCGCTCCGCCGACCCCTACGGCAGCCGCGCCGTCGCCGCGCTCCTCGCCGACCACGGGGTGTCCACGCGCGTGGTCACCACCCTGGACCAGGCGCGCGACGCGGCCCGGCCCGGCGCCACCCTGCTGGTCGCCGCGCCGGACCTGCTGACGGACAGTCAGCAGTCCCAACTGCGCACGGCGACCACGGGCTCCGGAGTCCGCACGGTCCTCGTCGCCCCCGACACACCGTCCATCGGCCGACTGGCCCCCGGCGTCACCGCCGACCCCGAGCTGAGCTTCGAGACGACGCTCGCCCCCAACTGCCCGCTGCCCGAGGCGCAGCGCGCGGGCACCGCGGACACCGGCGGCATCCGCTACTCCACCACCGCCGCCCGCGCAGACTCCTGCTACCCCAATGACGGCCTGCCCACCCTGCTGCGCCTCCCGCAGGCCTCCGGGGGCGACACCGTCGTCATCGGCGCGCCCGACATCCTCTACAACGACCGCCTCGACAAGCGGGGCAATGCCTCGCTCGCCCTCCAACTCCTCGGCTCCCGCCCCCATCTGGTCTGGTACCTCCCCTCGCTCACCGACGACTCCGCCCCCGACCAGGGCAAGCGCAGCTTCTTCGACCTGCTCCCCTCCGGCTGGCTGTGGGGCACGCTGCAACTCTTCGTCGCCGCACTCCTGGCCGCCCTGTGGCGGGCACGCCGACTCGGCCCCCTCGTGCCCGAAAAGCTCCCCGTCGCGATCCGCGCCTCCGAGACCGCCGAAGGCCGCGCCCGCCTCTACCGCAAGGCCAACGCCCGCGACCGCGCGGCCGCCGCCCTTCGCTCCACCACCCGCACCCGCCTGGCCCCCCTCGTGGGCATCCCCCTCTCCCGGGCACACACGCCCGAGGCTCTGCTTCCCGCGCTGTCCGCCCACCTCGAGGGCGACGGACAGTCCCCGCACGACCTTCTTTTCGGCCCGCCGCCCGGCGACGACGCGGCCCTCGTCTCCCTCGCCGACCAACTCGACGCCCTCGAAAGAGAGGTACGCCGTTCATGATGGACCCGACCACTGACAACGCCGGGCACGCCCGGGACGCGGGCCGCGCCCGCTCCTCCCTGGAGGCCCTGCGCGCCGAGATCGCCAAGGCCGTGGTCGGCCAGGATCCCGCCGTGACCGGCCTCGTCGTCGCCCTGCTATGCCGCGGACACGTCCTCCTCGAAGGAGTCCCGGGAGTCGCCAAGACACTGCTTGTCCGCACGCTCGCGTCCGCCCTCGAACTCGGCACCAAGCGGGTCCAGTTCACCCCCGACCTCATGCCGAGCGACGTGACCGGCTCGCTGGTCTACGACGCCCGCACCGCCGAGTTCTCCTTCCAGCCCGGCCCCGTCTTCACCAACCTCCTGCTCGCAGACGAGATCAACCGCACCCCGCCGAAGACCCAGTCGTCGCTGCTCGAGGCGATGGAGGAACGTCAGGTCACGGTCGACGGCACCCCGCGCCCGCTTCCCGAGCCCTTCCTGGTCGTCGCCACCCAGAACCCGGTCGAGTACGAGGGCACCTATCCCCTCCCCGAGGCCCAACTGGACCGGTTCCTGCTGAAGCTGACGATCCCTCTGCCCTCCCGCCAGGACGAGATCGACGTCCTCACCCGCCACGCCGAGGGCTTCAACCCGCGCGACCTGCGCGCCGCCGGCGTGCGCCCCGTGGCGGGCCCCTCCGACCTGGACGCGGCCCGCACCGCGATCGCCAAGACGACGGTCTCCCCGGAGATCACCGCCTACGTCGTCGACATCTGCCGGGCTACCCGTGAATCGCCGTCCCTCACCCTCGGTGTCTCCCCTCGTGGTGCCACGGCCCTGCTGTCGGCCTCCCGCGCCTGGGCCTGGCTCACGGGCCGCGACTACGTCACTCCGGACGACGTGAAGGCACTGGCCCTGCCCACCCTGCGCCACCGCGTACAGCTGCGCCCGGAGGCCGAGATGGAAGGCGTGACCGCCGACTCGGTCATCAACGCGATCCTCGCCCACGTCCCGGTGCCCCGCTGATGGCACTCACCGGACGCGCCGCGCTCCTCGCGGCACTCGGTTCCCTCCCCGTGGGCATCTGGGGTCCCGGCTGGACGGGCATCCTCGCCGTGAACGCGCCCCTCGCCGTGGCCTGCGCCTGCGACTTCGCCCTCGCCGCGCCGGTACGCCGCCTCGGCCTGACCCGCTCCGGCGACACCTCGGTACGCCTGGGAGAAACGGCCGACGTCACCCTCACGATCGCCAACCCGTCCCGGCGTCCGCTGCGCGCCCAGCTCCGCGACGCCTGGCCGCCCAGCAGCTGGCGGCCCGGCACGGAAACCGCGGCATCCCGGCACCGCCTCACCGTGCCGGCGGGCGAACGCCGTCGTGTCACGACCAGACTGCAGCCCACCCGCCGCGGCGACCGCCAGGCCGACCGCGTGACGATCCGCTCCTACGGCCCCCTCGGGCTCTTCGCCCGCCAGGGCACCCACCAGGCACCATGGACGGTACGCGTACTGCCCCCCTTCACCAGCCGCAAGCATCTGCCCTCGAAACTCGCCCGGCTGCGGGAACTCGACGGCCGCACCAGCGTGCTCACCCGCGGCGAAGGCACGGAGTTCGACAGCCTGCGCGAGTACGTCCCCGGAGACGACACCCGCTCCATCGACTGGCGCGCCACCGCCCGCCAGTCCACGGTCGCCGTCCGCACCTGGCGCCCGGAGCGCGACCGGCACATCCTCGTAGTCCTCGACACCGGCCGCACCTCGGCCGGACGCGTCGGCGACGCTCCGCGCCTCGACGCCTCCATGGACGCGGCGCTGCTCCTCGCAGCCCTCGCCTCCCGCGCCGGTGACCGCGTCGCCCTCCTTGCCTACGACCGGCGGGTCCGCGCCCTGGTCCAGGGCCGCACCGCAGGCGACATCCTTCCGTCACTGGTCAACACCATGGCCACCCTGGAACCGGAGCTCGTCGAGACGGACGCGCGGGGCCTCACGGCCACGGCGCTGCGTACCGCCCCGCGCCGCTCCCTCATCGTGCTCCTGACCTCCCTGGACGCGGCCCCTGTCGAAGAGGGCCTGCTGCCCGTCCTGCCTCAGCTGACCCAGCGCCACACAGTGCTGGTCGCCTCGGTGGCGGATCCGCACATCGCACACATGGCCGCGGCTCGCGGAAACACGGAGGCGGTCTACGAGGCCGCCGCGGCGGCTCAAGCACAGAGCGAACGCCATCGCACCGCCGAGCAGCTCCGCCGACACGGTGTAACCGTCGTCGACGCCACGCCGGACGATCTGGCGCCGGCGCTGGCGGACGCGTACCTGGCCCTCAAGGCGGCGGGACGGCTCTGACCTGGTGACAGGCGGCCCGGAAGGGCCGCGCCACCTCTTAGCTGCTCAAGAACGCCCCGAAAAGCTCATGAACGCAGAAAACCCCGCACCGTGAAGGTGCGGGGTTTTCCCAAGAATTGTTCGGCGGTGTCCTACTCTCCCACAGGGTCCCCCCTGCAGTACCATCGGCGCTGTGAGGCTTAGCTTCCGGGTTCGGAATGTAACC
>NZ_JBEYZY010000006.1:0-242777 GCF_040646295.1 Streptomyces sp. NPDC046197
CTCCCCGGCCCATTCCCCCATCACCACAACAAAGAGTCTGGCCCCGCCGCTCACGCGGCGGGGCCAGAACCCCAAGATCTTCATGAGTCTTCTAGACGACCAGGGCCGCCGCGCAGACGGCCAGGGCCACCGTGCACAGGGCCGCCGCCGTGGCGTGACGTGGCGTGAGGGCCGGTGGCGCGGCCGACCGCGCGAGCACGCGGATGCGGAGCTGGGCGACGAGCAGAAAGCCCAGCCAGAGGGCGCAGCACAGGGCACACACGGCGAGGCCGGCGGGCGTGACGCCCCCGTGCAGGGCGGTCCGCACGGCGAGTACGGCGGCGACCGTGCTCGACAGCGTCGTACGCCGCCAGGCCAGCCGGGTACGTTCGGGCTGCAGCCCCGGGTCCCGGGGGTGGCTCGCCGGGCCCGCGCTCATCGTTCCAACCCCACGAGCACGACGACGACCATGGCCACGGCGACCACCGCCACGACCAGGCCCAGCAGGGCCGGGAAGCGCGACGGCGGCAGGTCCTCGCCGCGCCGCATCGCCAGCTCGCAGCGCATCCAGTGGTTGACCGCGCGCAGAGAGCAGAGCACACCCGCGGCGAGCAGGGCGAGCGCGAGACCGATCCGCCAGCCCCAGGGCAGGTCCGGCAGGAACTGGTCCACCGCGAAGCCGCCGCCGATCAGCGCCAGGGCGGTGCGCAGCCAGGCGAGAAAGGTGCGCTCGTTCGCCAGCGAGAAGCGGTAGTCGGGGGTGCGGCCCTCCTTCCTGACCTCCTCGGGGGCGAACCACAGGCGGACGTTCCGTGCGAAGTCGATCACGCAAGGGACCTTACCCACGGGCGGTGGCCGGTGGTCCCTCGGCCACCTACCCCCTCGCCAGGTGGGTCCTCAGCCGCTCGTACGCCGCGAGCCCGTCCGGCACCCACTCCCACTCCCGCAGTCGGCGCTCCACCTCGTCCTGGGCCAGGAAGTCGTGCCAGGCGACCTCCTCGGCCTGCGGTCGCACCGGCAGGTCGCAGCGAACCCGGTACACCGCCGACCACCACGTCCGCCCGGCGCCGTCGTCGTACAGGAACTTGAAGAGGTACTCGGGCCGGGGGAGCCCGGTCACCCCCAGCTCCTCCTCGGCCTCCCGCAGGGCCGCGTCGTCGTAGGACTCGCCCGCCCCGACGACCCCGCCGACGAACATGTCGTACAGGGAGGGGAAGACGAGCTTCGTCGGTGTGCGGCGGTGGACGAAGACGCGGCCTTCGGGGTCACGGGCCTGGATGAAGACGCAGCGGTGGCGCAGGCCGCGCGCGTAGGCCTCGCCGCGCGGGGACTGCCCGACGACGTGGTCGTTCTCGTCGACGATGTCGAGGATCTCGTCAGCAGCGCTCATGGCGCCCATCCAAGCAGGCGCCGCGCCGCGGGGTGACGCCCCGGGCTGCCGGGGACCGGCGCGGCCGGGCGCACCGGCCTGCTTGGTGCTCCGGCCCGCTTGGTGCTCCGGCCTGCTCGGCGCATCGCCCCGGGTCAGTGCGGTTGCAGGTCCCGGGCCGGCTCGGCCACCGCCGCGCCGCACGGCATGGCCGGGTGCAGGCCGAGCAGGACGATCCCGGCGACGACCGCCGCGAGGCCGGCCGCCTCCCAGGCCAGCGCTCCGGTGTCGGTGCGCAGCCGGTCGCCGAGGAAGCCCACCCCGCAGGCGATCCCGGCCAGCGGCTGCGCCGCGGTCAGCGCGGGCAGCGACATGCGCAGCGGCGCCGTCTCGAACGCGCTCTGCACCAGGATCAGCCCGGTCACACCGAGCACCAGCACGCCGTAGGGCTGCCAGCCGGTGAGCACCTCCGTCCAGCCGCCCGCCGAGAACCGTTGCCCGCTCACCCGGGTGAGCGCGTCCTGCACGCCGTACAGCGTCCCGGCGGCCAGCGCGAGCAGCACCGGGCCCCAGCTCAGCCGCGAGCGCTTGGCGTAGGTCGTGAGCAGCAGGGCCAGACCCACCATGGCGCCGATGATCAGCCAGTGGCGCAGCGGGTTCGTCACCGCACTGCCGGCCCGCGGCTGACCCGCCACGATGAACGCCGTCACGCCGCCCGCCAGCAGGGCCAGGCCCACCCAGCCCTGGCGGCCGAGCGGCTGCCGAGTCTGTCTGCGGGACAGGGCCAGCGCGAACAGGAGGTTCGTCGCCAGCAGGGGCTCGACCAGGGAGACCTCGCCCCGGCCCAGGGCGACCGCGCCCAGGACCATGCCGGCGACCATCAGCGCCATACCGCCGAGCCAGCGCGGCACCCGCATCAGGTCCAGCAACAGCCGGGGGGAGAGGAAGTCGCTCAGCGGTGCCTGCTGGGCCGCGTTCTGCTGGAGCACGAAGCCGAAACCCACACAACAGGCAGCGCTCACGGCGAGAGTCAGAACCAGAACCGACACGCTGCGTACCTCGTTCATCCGGCCGGGCCACGGGGTGCGTAATGGCCGACTGTAGCGTCCCGGAGCGCGGTGTGCCCCGAGGAGTGCCCGGATGCGGGCGGTCGACTCGGTGACGACGCCCTGCGGATCAGGGCGTTGGCACGGCCGTGCGGCCATGGTGAAACGCTCGGCACGGGCGCGCCATGGCGTACGCCACACGAGGGAGACGGCAGCACGGCATCGGCCGGGCCGCCGGGGTGGACGGGAGCGTCGCAAGTGCCCTGTGTGCATGGCGAGTTGACGCATGTAAGGGCCGGATGGCCCTTGACGTGAAGCATTGGCTGAGGGTTGGCTGTGCGTGATCAGTTGATGGCGGGCCGATGACCGACGAGCACGCCACGGCGGGTGAGCCCGGGGGTGTACGCCCCTGAGGTGAGCCGGGCCACAACAAACAGCGCACGAGGAAGTCCCGCGGTGCCCCCACCCCCGCCTCCCCTCGGCCGCAGCCGCAAGCGCGCGGCGCAGGCCTTCGACGCCGCTCTCGACGACTCCGAACTCGTCACCGCCCGCACCGCGTTGGCACAGGGGCGCTGGCAGGCCGTGCGCTCGCTGCTCGTCCACACCGGTGACGACTGGGACCGCCGTGGCCACCGCGTCACCGTCCTCGCCCAGGAATCCCACACCGCGGCCTGGGCGCGCGACTGGCTGCTCGCCGAACCCGAGTCCGCCGACGCGGCCACGCTGCTCGGCGCGGCCCTGGTCCAGCGTGCATTACGGGACCGGGACGAGCCCGACCGCGCCCGCGAGGCCTGCCGGGCCGCGGCCGCGCTGGCGCCCGCCGACCCCACCCCTTGGCTCGGACTGCTCCTGCTGGAACGCACCCTGGGCGGCGAGGATGAGGTGGTCCGCCTGTTCGACGAGATCCGCCACCGCCACCCCGACCACCACCACGCCCACCACCTGATGGTGGCCCGGCTCGCCGAGCGCCGCGCCGACACCGGCCCGGACCCGCTGCACGAGGTCTACGACTTCGCGAACGCGGCCGCGGCCCAGGCCCCTGCCGACTCGCCGCTGGCCGTCCTCCCGGTGGTCGCGCACGCCGAGCGCTACCGCGTGCTGGCCGCCGCCGGCCACGAGCCGGTCGACCCGGTCGACTCGGAGCACTGGGTGGGCCGCCGGGCCCGCCAGGTGATGAAGGCCGCGTTCGACTGGTGGCTGGAGTGGGAGCAGGAGGGGCATCCGCGGCGCCTGGTCGACCTGAACTTCCTCGCACACGCCAAATTGTGCGAGGGCAGGGCGGCCGAGTCGGCCGCCCTGCTGCACCGCATCGGCGCCCATGCCACCCCGGCCCCCTGGTCGTATCCCGACCGCGATCCCTCCTCCGCCTACTCCGCCTTCAAGGCCGCCCGCGCCAGGGCGCTCGGCACGACGTAGCGCCCGCGACCCGCAGGAGCCACAGCCCACCGACGACCCGCATGCCCGACGTTACGCACGACCGCAGACCGAGAGCCCGCACGCCCGAGACCCGTACCACCGCAAGCTCCCCGACCCGAGAGGACGACCCCCCGATGACGACGGGCAGTTCGAGCACCAGCCGACCCACCGCCGAAGGCGGCGGGATCAGCACCTTCAAGGGACAGGAACGCGCCCTGCGCGCCGACCGCCTCGGCACGGGGGGCCTGCTGCTCTCCGTCCTCGCCGCGACCGCCCCGCTCATGGTGGTCGCCGGTGTCATGCCCACCACATTCGCGGTGATGGGCATCGTCGGCCAGCCGCTGCTGTTCGTCCTCCTGGGCGTGGTCCTGATCCTGTTCAGCGTCGGGTACGCCGAGATGAGCCGCCACGTCCACAACGCGGGCGCGTTCTACGCGTACATCTCCCGCGGCCTCGGCGGCACGGCGGGCGCGGGCGCGGCGCTCGTCGCCCTCGTCGCCTACAACGCCCTGCAGGCCGGCATCTACGGGATCTTCGGCTTCGAGGTCTCCAACCTGTTCGCCACCTACGCCGACGTCACGGTCGCCTGGTGGATACCGGCCATCGCGGCCGTCGCCGTGGTCGGCGTGCTCGGCTGGCTGAAGATCGACGTCAACGCACGCGTGCTCGGCGTGCTGCTGGTCATCGAGGTGGCGCTGGTCGTCGTCTTCGACCTCGCCGCGGTCGCCGACCCCGCCGGGGAGGGGCTGTCCCTGCACGCCTTCAACCCGGACACCCTCGGCGGCGCCGGCATCGGCACCGCGCTGTGCTTCTGCATCGCGGCCTTCCTGGGCTTCGAACAGGCCCCGGTGTACGCCGAGGAGACCAGCCGCCCGCACATCCTGGTACCGCGTGTGATGTTCCTCGCGGTGGGCGGCGTCGCCGTCTTCTTCGCCCTCAGCTGCTGGGCGCTCACCGTCGCCGCCGGTCCGTCCGGCATCGTCGGCGCGGCGCGCAAGGAGAGCGCCGGACTGCTGTTCTCGCTCACCGAGTCGCGGCTCGGCGGCACCTTCACGGACGTGCTGCACGTGCTGTTCGTGACCGGCATGTTCGCCGCCATGCTCAGCTTCCACAACGTCGTCGCCCGGTACGCCTTCGCCATGGGCCGCGAGGGCCTGCTGCCCGCGGCGTTCGGGCGCACGACCGGCACCAGCGGAGCACCCGCGACGGGTTCGCTCTCCCAGACCGTCGTCTCGCTGGTGATCGTGATCGCCTTCGCGGTCGCCGACGACGGGCCGGCCGGCGACCCGACCGCGCCCGTGCTGCACCTGTTCACCTGGTTCGGCAATATCGGTGCCCTCGGCGTGATCGTGCTGATGGCGGCGGCCAGCCTGTCGGTGATCGTCTTCTTCGTACGGCGCGGCGCGGCGGCCGCACAGGGCTGGCGCCTGGCCACCTCCGCGCTGGCGTTCCTGGCCCTGCTCGTCATCGCCGGCTACACGGTCAAGGACTTCGACGTCCTGGTCGGCACCGGGCACGGCTCGGCCCTGAGCCGGGTGCTGCCGGGGATCATCGGCCTCGCCCTCGCCGTCGGCCTGGTCCAGGGCGCCGTCCTGCGCCGCCGCCGACCCGAGGCACACGCCCGTATCGGCTGTGGCAACGAGGCGTTCCAACTCCAGAAGGCGGCGGACGCGGCGTCCTGACGTTGTTCTCGCCGGGAAACCCGTAAGAAGAGATGACGGAAGTCTGACGAGCACCCGCGATCCCTGGTCCCACGGGGGCCGCGGGTGCTCGAATGTGAGGGTGAACTCCGAACAACCCGAGGAGGCGGGCCGGCCCGTCGGCCGCCGGGTCCTCCTCGGCACCCTTGGCCTGGGCGCCCTCGGCGTGCTCACCGCGCCCACCCTGCAACGCGGCCTGGAGACGTTCCTCGGCGCCGCGTCCGGCAACGATCCCACCGGTCTGACCGGACTGCTCCCGAACGGCGGCGGCTTCCGCTACTACTCGGTGGCCGCGTCCGTCCCGCACAAGGACGCCGGGAACTACCGCCTGACCGTCGACGGTCTGGTCGACCACCCGGCGAGCTACACGCTGGCGGACCTCAGAGCCCTGCCGCAGACCCGCGTGGTCCACGACGTCCAGTGCGTCACCGGCTGGCGGGTGCCCGGTACGCCCTTCGAGGGCGTGCGGCTGTCCGGCCTGCTGGACGCGGCGGGCGTGCGCTCCTCCGCGAAGGCGGTGCGTTTCACCTGCTTCGACGGCACCTACACCGAGAGCCTCACCCTCGACCAGGCCCGCCGTTCCGACGTGCTGGTCGCGCTGCGCATGCAGGACAAGGACCTGGGCCACGACCACGGCGGCCCGGTCCGCCTGTACGTCGCCCCCATGTACTTCTACAAGTCCGCCAAGTGGCTCTCCGGCATCACCGTCACCGACGAGGTGCAGCCCGGCTACTGGGAGCAACTCGGCTACGACGTCGACGCCTGGGTCGGCCACTCGAACGGACGGGACGATGAGCCTACGAGCTGAGACCCCGGCCCCGCCGAGCGCCGAGGTCCGCCGCTTCACCCGGGCCCAACGGTGGGTGCACCGGACCACGGCGGCGCTGATGGGCGTGTGCGTGGTCACCGCCGCCTGCCTGTACATCCCCCAACTCGCCGAGCTCGTCGGCCGCCGCGAGCTGGTGGTCCGTGTCCACGAGTGCGCCGGGATCGCCCTGCCCGTGCCCGTCCTGGCCGGCCTGGTCTCCCGTGCCTTCCGCGCCGACCTGCGTTTCCTCAACCGCTTCGGCCCGCACGACCGCGTGTGGCTGCGCGCCGCCCTGCGCCGCGACCGGCGGCCCTCGTCCCGCCCGGCGGGCAAGTTCAACGCCGGTCAGAAGATCTACGCGGCCTGGATCGCCGGGGCCACCCTGGTCATGCTCGGCACGGGCCTGATGATGTGGTTCACCCACCTCACCCCGCTGATGTGGCGCACCAGCGCGACCTTCGTCCACGACTGGCTGGCCCTGACCATCGGTGTCGTCCTGGCGGGCCACGTCGGGATGGCGCTGGCCGACCCGGAGGCGCGGCGCGGGCTGCGCACCGGGTCCGTGAGCCGGGAGTGGGCGGACAACGAACATCCGCTGTGGCGGCCGTAGCGCCCGCCGTGGCGCCCGGTCGGGCCCCGAGGTCCGGCAGCACCTCGCAGGACCGGCCGCGGTCCGCAGCCGGCGCGAACATTCCCGGCGGACACGCCGTGGCGGACGGGACCGGCGCCTGCCCGGGACCGGGCTCGGGCTGGCGCTCGGGCAACTTCTCCAGGCGCAGGTCGCCCTGACGGCGGATCACAGCGTGCCCTTGGTCGCCGCGTACGGCGCGATACCGGGGCGGACCACCTCGCTCTGCACCGAGCAGATATTGACGATCTTGCCGCGCCCGCGCCCGCGCTCCGTCGTCCGGCGCGCGGGCTCGAGAGCGGGTGATCCCGCATCGTCGCACTTCTGTTGTTCCTCTGCCTAGATCACCAGGGAGAGCAGCAGCACCAGGCCGCCGGCGACCACCGAGATGATCGTCTCCATGACCGACCAGGTCTTCACCGTCTGCCCGACGCTCAGTCCGAAGTACTCCTTGACCAGCCAGAAACCGGCGTCGTTGACATGGCTGAAGAAGAGCGAGCCGGCGCCGATGGCCAGGACCAGCAGAGCGGTGTGGGTGGTCGACATGCCGGCCGCCAGCGGCGCGACCAGTCCGGCCGCCGAGACGGTCGCCACCGTCGCCGAACCGGTCGCGAGCCGGATCGCCACCGCGATCAGCCAGGCCAGCAACAGGGTCGGCATCGACCAGCTCTCGGAGATGTCCAGGATCATCCGGCCCACGCCGCAGTCGATCAGCGTCTGCTTGAAGCCGCCGCCCGCGCCCACGATGAGCAGGATGCCCGCGATGGGGACCAGGCCCTTCTCCACCGTCTGCGACAGCCGCTGCCTGCTGAACCCGGCGGGCCGGCCCAGCGTGAACATGGCGACGATGACGGCGGCGAGCAGCGCGATCAGCGGGGAGCCGATGACGTCGAAGACGCGCTGCGTCATGTCCGCCGGGTCGTCCACGACGATGTCGACCAGGGCCTTGGCGAGCATCAGCACGACCGGCAGCAGCACGGTGGCCAGCGTCGCGCCGAAGCCGGGGCGCCGCTCCAACTCCCCGGAGGGGCGCTGCGGAAGCATCCGGTCCGGAGCCGGCACGTCCACCCAGCGGGCCGCGAACCGGGAGAACACCGGACCGGCGACGATCACGGTCGGGACGGCGACGAGAATGCCCAGCGCGAGCGTCACACCCAGGTTGGCCTTGACCGCGTCGATCGCGACCAGCGGGCCGGGGTGCGGCGGGATCAGTCCGTGCATCACGGACAGACCGGCCAGCGCGGGTATGCCGATGCGCATCAGCGAGTAGTTGCCGCGCTTGGCGACCATCAGCACGACCGGGACCAGCAGCACGATGCCGACCTCGAAGAACAGCGGCAGCCCGATCACCGAGGCGATCAGCACCATCGCCCAGGGCATCGAGCGGCCCCCCGCCTTGGCGAGGATCGTGTCGACGATCTGGTCGGCGCCGCCGGAGTCGGCCAGCAGCTTGCCCAGGATCGCCCCGAGCGCGATCAGGACGCCGACGCCGGCAACCGTGGTGCCGAGCCCGGTGGTGAAGCTGGTGATGGCCTTGTCGAGCGGCGCCCCGGCGAACGCGCCGAGCGCCAGCGACCCGATGGTCAGCGCCAGGAACGCGTGCAGCTTGTACTTGGTGATGAGCAGGACGATGACGGCGATGCCCGCCAGCACGGCGATGCCGAGCTGGACGTGGCCGGCCGAGGTGATCGGCGGTGTGGTGTCCGCTGCCAGCATCTCGACGCTGAGTCTGGTCACGGGTGTTCCCTTGCAGGTGAAGAGGGGATGGTGGGCAGAGGTGTGCCGCAGTCGCTGAACGTGGGGGAGAGGCGTTACCGCCGGGGCGGCAGCGCCTGCGAGGACTGCGTGGTGGTGTCGAGGTCGTCCAGCGCGGCGACGGCGCGTGCCGTGATCTCCTCCGGGCTGCCCAAGACGTCGATCGCGACGCCCCGTTCGTCCTCCTGGAGGGGTTGCAGCGTGGCGAACTGGGAGTCCAGCAGTGCCGTCGGCATGAAGTGACCCTGACGGTGCCCCATCCGGTCCTCGATGAGCTTCCGGTCGCCCGTCAGATGGACGAACTCGATCCCGGGAGCCGAGGCCCTGAGCCGGTCGCGGTACGACCGCTTCAGCGCCGAGCTGCTCACCACCCCACCGAGCCCGTCCCGCCCGTGCGCCCAGGCGCCGATGGCGTCCAGCCACGGCCACCGGTCCTCGTCGTCGAGCGGGACGCCGGCCGACATCTTGTCGATGTTGGCCTGCGGGTGGAAGTCGTCGCCCTCGGCATACGGAACGCCGAGCCGGGCGGCGAGCAGGGGACCGATGGTGGTCTTGCCCGTGCCGGCGACGCCCATCACCACGACGACGTGGGGGGTACGCATCACTGCCTCGCTGTCTTCCTCGACATGGGACGTCGACGTCCGACGTCCGCCACACTGAAACCCATTAGTACGACTAATTCAAGTGTCTGTGCTGAATAAGTCTGACTTTTTGGGTCCGTGATCCACCGCGTACGCTAAGTGCATGAGCACACCGGGCCGAGGGCTGCACGGCCACGTACTGGACACCCTCGGGCCCGCCATCACCGCGGGCGAGTACCCGCCGGGCAGTGTTCTGCGCACGGACGAGCTGGCGCAGCGCTTCGATGTGTCACGTTCGGTGATGCGCGAGGCCGTGCGGGTCCTGGAGTCCATGCACCTGGTCGCCTCCCGCCGCCGCGTGGGCGTGACCGTGCTCCCCAAGTGCGAGTGGAACGTCTACGATCCGCAGGTCATCCGCTGGCGACTGGCGGGCGCGGACCGCCCGCAGCAGCTGCGCTCCCTCACCGTGCTGCGCTCGGCGGTCGAACCGGTCGCGGCGGG
Source organism: Streptomyces sp. NPDC046197 (assembly GCF_040646295.1). Taxonomy (NCBI): domain Bacteria; kingdom Bacillati; phylum Actinomycetota; class Actinomycetes; order Kitasatosporales; family Streptomycetaceae; genus Streptomyces; species Streptomyces sp. NPDC046197. The sequence continues at coordinate 9,784 of NZ_JBEYZY010000006.1, forward strand.
ACTGGCCGCCAAGCACGCAACGGCCGGGCAGTGCGCCGAACTCACCGAGTGTGCGCTCGGCATGGTGGCCAACTCACGCGGCCACAAGCTGGAGGAGTACCTCGTCCACGACGTCGCCTTCCACCGCGTGATCCTGAGCGCCTCGGGCAACGAGATGTTCGCCCGGCTCGGCGACGTGGTCGCGGAGGTCCTGGCCGGCCGCACCCATCACGAGGTCATGTTCGAGGATCCCGACCCGGCCGCCGTCACCCTCCACGTCCAGGTCGCCGAGGCGGTGCGCGCGGGCGACGCGGCCCGCGCCGAGCAACTGACCCGCGAGATCACCGAGGGCGCGCTGAAGGAACTGGACATCCTGGCGCCGTAGGCGCGGCGGCATGGCCCGCGGCCGGGAGCGGGTTTCCCACAGCCGGGTCCCGGAGCCGGGACCCGGGAGCCCGGAGCTACTCCAGGAAGTCCCCGTCGACGTACACCCACGCCCCTTCCACCCGCTCGAACCGGCTGCGCTCGTGCAGCACGCCGCCCCGGTAGGTGGCCCGGAAGGTCACCGTCCCCGTGGTGTGAAAGGCGGAACCGCCCGTCGTACCGAGGACTTCCAGGCCGGTCCACCGCATCCCGGGATCGAAGTCGACCCGCGCGGGACGCGTCCGCGGATGCCAGGTCCGCAGCAGATGGCCCGCGTCCTGGCGCACGAAGGCGGTGTAGCGCGACCGCATCAGCGCCTCGGCGGTCGGCGCGGCGGCGGCCCCGACGGGAAGGTACCGGCCGCAGCACTTCTCGTACGGCCCGGACAGCCCGCACGGGCAGGAACGCAGCGTCATGACGGCCATTGTGCCCGGTCGGACGGGAGGACCGGCGGGCGCGTGCGCCAGGCGGGCATCCGCGTCACAGTGGAAAGGCCGAGACCTCTGTCTCCCGTAGCCATGCACCGGCCTCAGGAGGGACGGACGATGACGTCAGCCGCCGGCCACCGGCCCCGGTCCGCCAAGGAGTGGGAGCTGTGCCTCTATCTTTCCGAAAACGACCCCGCCACCACGGCCCGGGTGGTCCTGGACACCGGCGAGAACCTTCTGGAGTGCTGTGCCGAGGCTCATCGCAACCCGTACGACGCGGCCGTGCCCGAGATCGGTGACGAACTCGCCGCGGGCCGGGCCCTGATCTCCCTGGGCAGGCACCTGCTCCGGGCCGCCGCCGGTGAGATCGAGGCGGCGGGGGCGACCGAGGAGCTGCCGCCCGAGCCCCTGTGGTCGACCAGGGAGTGAGGAGGCCGGTCGTGCTCTTCGCCGATCGCCGCACGGCGGGACGCCGGCTGGGCGCACGCCTGGCGCATCTGCGGGCCGAGGACGCCGTGGTGCTGGGCCTGCCCAGGGGCGGAGTGCCGGTTGCCGCGGAGGTCGCCGAGGCGCTCGGCGCACCGCTGGACGTCTGCCTGGTCCGCAAACTGGGGGTGCCCTTCCAGCCGGAGCTCGGGATGGGAGCGATCGGCGAGGACGGAGTACGTGTGATCAACGACGCGGTGCTGCGCGAGGCACGCGTCGGCCAGGAGGCGCTGGCGCGGGTCGAGGAGCACGAGCGCGAAGTGCTGGAGCGGCGGGCCGCGCAGTACCGGGGCACGCGCGAGCCGGTCGCCCTCGCCGGGCGGACGGTCGTGGTGGTCGACGACGGGGTGGCCACCGGATCGACCGCACGTGCGGCCTGCCGGATCGCACGCGCGCGCGGAGCGGCGCGCATCGTGCTGGCCGTGCCCGTAGCACCGCCGGGATGGACGGAGTGGCTGGGCGGCGAGGCCGACGAACTGATCTGCCTGGACACCCCCCGGGGCTTCTTCGCGGTCGGCCAGTTCTACGCCGACTTCACCCAGCTCGACGACGCGGACGTCACCGCATGCCTGGCCCGCGCGGCGGGCCGTTCCCACGGCTAGAGGGTGTCGTTCGGATCACCGCGGGTCCGCGACGCCTGGCACGGCACCTCGCCGCGTTGTCGCCTCACCCGAGTACGTCCCCGGCGGATCAGGCCGGAATCGTGGCCGGCCGTCAGGCCGGGCGGTCCTTGCGGAGGAACCGGACGAGCCGGCGCAGGGGCCAGGTGTTGATGACGTCGTCCGGGGTGAGCCAGCCGCGTTGCGCGGTGGCGACGCCGTAGCGGAGGTGGGCGAGGTGGAGGACGGAGTGGGCGTCGGTGTTCACGGCGAACTTCACGCCGTGCCGCCGGGCGCACAGGATGTCCTCGTCGCCCAGGTCGAGCCGGTCGGGCTGCGCGTTGATCTCCAGCGCGGTGCCGGTACGCGCGCAGGCGGCGAACACCTCGTCCCAGTCGGCGTCGACGCCCGGCCGCTTCCCGATCAGCCTGGTCGTGGGATGCCCGATGACGTGTACGTACGGGTTCTCGCAGGCCCGCACCAGCCGCCTGGTCGTCGCCGCCCGGTCCAGGTCGAAGTGGGAGTGCAGGGAGGCGATGCAGAGATCGAAGTCCGCGAGGAACTCGCCGGGCCAGTCCACGTCCCCTTCCGGTCCGATGTTGAGCTCGGTGCCGTGCAGCAGTCGCATCCCGTGGTGGACGCGGTCCAGCGCCCGCAGCCGCTCGCGCTGGGCGAGCGTCTTCTCGTCCGTCATCCGCTGCATGTACAGGTTGGGCGCGTGGTCGGTGACCGCGTAGTACGCGTACCCGCGTTCCGCCGCCGCCTCCACCATCGCCTCCAGCGGCGCCAGACCGTCGGTGAGGTCCGTGTGGGTGTGCAGGTCGCCGCGGATGCTCCGCTCGGTCACCACCTCGGGCAACTCGCCGCGCAGGGCCGCCTCGATCTCCCCCCGGTCCTCCCGCAGCGTGGGCGGGATCCAGGGCAGACCGAGCCGGGCGTACACCTCCTCCTCGGAGCGGGAGGCGACCGCCTCCCCGCTGTCCACGTCGAACAGGCCGTACTCGGAGAGCTTGAGGCCCTGGCGGACGGCGATGGTGCGGGTACGGATGTTGTGCGCCTTGGAGCCGGTGAAGTACTGCAGGCCCGCGCCCCACGAGTCCAGCGGCAGCACCCGCAGGTCGACCTGCACACCCCTGGTGGTGCGGATCGACGTCTTCTTCGAGCCGTGGGCGATCACCTCGGCGGTCGCGGGCAGCGTGGCCAGCGCGTCCATGAAGGGGCCGGACCGCTGTGCGGCGACCAGGACGTCTATGTCGCCGATGGTCTCTTTCATGCGGCGCAGCGAACCGGCGAAGGTGCACCGTTTGCAGCCGGTCACCCGGGACAGCTCGGCGACGATCTCCTCGGCGGTGTCCATGGCCAGGTGCAGCGGGATGCGGGCACCCGCCTGCTGCATCAGCCGGATCCCGTGCAGGATGTTCTCCTGCGTCTTCTCGCCGAAGCCCCGCAGGTCGTGCAGCGCGTCCGCCTCGATGGCGGCGGCGAGTTCGCTCACCGACGAGATGTGCAGGTCCTGGTAGAGCCGCATCGCCTTCTTCGGTCCCAGCGTCGGGATCGTGATCAGCTCCCGCACCCCGGCGGGGATCCTCGCCCGGCGCTCCTCGACCACGGAGACGCTGCCGGTGCCCAGGTACTCGAGCACCTTCTCGGCGATCGACCGGCCCACGTTCGGGATGCCCCGCAGTCCCTCCGCGTCCATCCGGGAGATGTCGGCGGGATGGCCGCCGATGGCGCGCGCGGCCTTCTCGTAGGCGCGCGCCTTGGATGCGTCGCCTCCCGTGATCGCGATGAGGTCCGCGTACTCCTGCAGGAGCGCCTCGACCTCCTCGTTGGGCCGGGCCACACCTCAAGTCTAGGAACCGCTGCCCGATCCGGCGGCCAAGAGAAAGGGCCGAAAGGAGGGCCGAAAGGAGGGCCGAGGAGAGGGCCAAAGGAAAACGGTGCCGGCCGATGAGGCCGACACCGTTCATTCCGTGTGTCCGAGGGGGGACTTGAACCCCCACGCCCGATAAAGGGCACTAGCACCTCAAGCTAGCGCGTCTGCCATTCCGCCACCCGGACAGGGTGTCTGTCGTGCGGGCTTCCCCCGCGGCGACGGAGGAAACATTACCAGGCTTTCGGCCAGGCCCGATCACACCCCGTCCCGGTGTGAACGGCATGTGACGGGCCGGGGGCTGTCTTGGGGCGCGGCCGGGGGAGAGGGAGGATGGGGAGACCACCGGCGCGCGAGGTGGCCCACCAGGAGACAGCGGGAGGAAGCAGCGTGAGCGAGACGGGCACGGCCAGGGGCGTCACCGGCGAGGACGAGGTCGTGGACCTCTGCCGCGAGCTGATCCGCATCGACACCAGCAACTACGGCGACCACTCGGGTCCCGGCGAGCGCAAGGCGGCCGAGTACGTCGCCGAGAAGCTCGCCGAGGTGGGCCTGGAACCGAAGATCTTCGAGTCGCACCCGGGCCGTGCCTCCACCGTGGCCCGGATCGAGGGCGAGGACCCGTCCCGCCCCGCGCTGCTCATCCACGGCCACACCGACGTCGTACCGGCCAACGCCGACGACTGGACCCACCACCCCTTCTCCGGCGAGGTCGCCGACGGCTGCGTGTGGGGACGCGGCGCCGTCGACATGAAGGACATGGACGCCATGACCCTCGCCGTCGTGCGCGACCGGCTGCGCAGCGGACGCAGGCCCCCGCGCGACATCGTGCTCGCCTTCCTCGCCGACGAGGAGGCCGGTGGCACGTACGGCTCCCGGTACCTGGTCGACCACCACCCCGACCTCTTCGACGGCGTCACCGAGGCGATCAGCGAAGTCGGCGGGTTCTCGTTCACCGTGAGCGAGCAGCGGCGGCTCTATCTGATCCAGACGGCCGAGAAGGGGCTGCACTGGATGAAGCTGACCGTGGCCGGCAGGGCCGGACACGGTTCGATGATCCACCGGGACAACGCGATCACCGAGCTGTCGGAGGCGGTCGCGCGGCTGGGGCGGCACAAGTTCCCCATCCGGGTGACCAAGACCACCCGCGCGTTCCTCGACGAACTCGGTGACGCGCTCGGGACCGAGCTCGACCCCGAGAACATGGAGGGGACGCTGGCCAGGCTCGGCGGTATCGCCAAGCTCATCGGCGCCAGCCTGAGCAACACCGCCAACCCCACGCAGCTCGGCGCCGGCTACAAGGTCAACGTCATCCCCGGCGAGGCCACCGCCCACGTCGACGGGCGTTTCCTGCCCGGCCACGAGAAGGAGTTCCTCGCCGACCTGGACCGGGTCCTCGGGCCCAGGGTGAAGCGCGAGGACGTGCACCGCGACAAGGCCGTCGAGACCACCTTCGACGGGGCGCTCGTGGAGGCGATGCAGTCGGCGCTGCTGGCCGAGGACCCGGCCGCGAGGGCCGTCCCCTACATGCTCTCCGCCGGTACCGACGCCAAGTCCTTCGACGACCTGGGCATCCGGGGCTTCGGGTTCGTGCCGCTGAAGCTGCCGCCGGAGCTGGACTTCGCGGGCATGTTCCACGGTGTCGACGAACGGGTGCCGGTCGACGGCCTGAAGTTCGGCGTGCGCGTGCTCGACCGGTTCATCGACGCGTCCTGACCGCGGACTTCGGTGGGGCCGCGGACTTCGGTAGGGCCGTCATCGGCCGCTTGACCTCGGTATTCGGCTGCGCGTACGGGAATGACTGAGACGGGTGAATGCGACCATAAGCTCGTAGCTCCATTAGTTCCTCCTCGTTACAGGTGATGCGATCAGCGACACGGGATCGCTTTTGCCAACAAGGAGGAATAATGATCAAGAAGGTCGTCGCCGCTGCGGCTGCCACCGGTGGGCTGGTTCTCGCGGGCGCGGGCTTGGCCGTCGCCGACTCCGGTGCCCAGGGTGCTGCCGTGCAGTCCCCTGGCGTCGTCTCCGGCAACGTCATCCAGGCGCCCGTTCACGTGCCGGTGAACGTGTGCGGCAACACGATCAACGTGATCGGGCTTCTGAACCCCGCCTTCGGCAACACCTGCATCAACAAGTGACGTTGTGCCCCGCCCCGTGAGGGTCTGACTCCATCGACTCCGTGGGGGGTCTGGACCCGTCGGCCCCGGAGCGCACGCCATGCGCTCCGGGGCCGACCGGTTTTCTCGCGCAACGACACGTGTCTTCACGGGCTTGCGCGTTCCGGAAGGTTCGAGAAAAGGTCGAAGGCAGGTATTCAGTACATGCGACAGGTCACCCGCAAGGGCCTGATGACCGTGGCGGCCGCCACCGGCGTGCTCGCCGCCGCGGGCGGTTACGCCCACGCCGACGCGTGGGCGAGCGGCTCCGCGTCCGACTCGCCGGGCGTACTGTCCGGCAACACGGTGCAGGCGCCGGTGCACGTGCCGGTGAACGTCTGCGGCAACACGGTCAACGTCGTCGGGGTGCTCAACCCCGCGATGGGCAATACGTGCGCCAACCAGGGCGGCGGCTCCTCCGGGGGGTACGGCCACGGCGGCTCGGGCGGCGGCTCGCATGCCACCGGGCACACCGGCGGCTCGCCGGGCGTCGGCTCCGGCAACCACGTCCAGGCACCGATCGACGTGCCCGTGAACGTCTGCGGCAACAGCGTCGGCGTCATCGGCGTGGGCAATGCCACCACGGGCAACCACTGCGCCAACGGCGGCGGTTCCGGTGGCGGGGGCCACACGACGCCGCCGGGAGGCGGCCACGGGACCCCGCCCGGGACGCCGGGCCACCCCGGCAACCCGGGCACGCCGGGTCAGCCGGGGAATCCCGGTACGCCGGGTCAGCCGGGCACGCCGGGCCACCCCGGCACTCCCGGTCAGCCGGGCCACCCCGGTACGCCGGGCCAGCCGGGCACTCCAGGTCACCCGGGCACACCCGGCCAGCCTGGTACGCCGCCCAACGCGGGCGGCGGGACGCCCGGCGGCTCGGCGCAGGCCCACCAGCCCGGTGCGCGAACCGGCGGCGCGTCCCGGAGCACGGGACAGCTCGCCCACACCGGCAGCGACCTGCCCATGGGCGCCGTACTGCCGGCGGGCGCCGGGGCGCTGCTCGCCGGTGCCGTGCTGTACCGCAGGGCGCGGACCTCGGCCTAGATCAGGGCCCTTCTTCCGGATCACGCAACGGGCCCCGCATCGGCGGGGCCCGCTGTGACTCGGGCCGTCTCAGCTCACCACGTGGCGCGCACCTGGCGGATGATCCGCCGGCGCAGCCGCACCCTGCGGCTGCCGTCACGCAGCAGGCTCAGACGGTACAACTCCCATTGTCCGTACTCGGCGTGGTCAGTCAGCAGACGCGTGGTTTCCTTGCGGGAGACCCCGCGCGGCACGTACACGTCGACAAATTCGTATTCCGGCATCGCATCTATTGTGCGGGCTGGGGCCCGGTACGGATAGCGTCTGCACTATGTCTGATGCTGCGCAGCCCACCGCTGCCGAGGTACGCGCCGCCGCCGAGGCGGTCAAGACCGCGCTCGACCGCCACCTGGCCGCGGTCGAACGCAGGACGGGGGAGGACGACCCGGCCGTCTACGAGGCGTTCAACCAGCTGGCCGCGGCCGCAGAGGCGTACGACGAACTGCTCTACGACCGCTACGACGAGGTCACGCCCTTCGAGATCCCCGGTGCGGAGGACGCGCTGCCGCCGTACACGGGTCCCGAGGAACCGAACGCGATCAGCGTGCTGATCCGTCGCGACTACACCCTGGCGGAGCCGCAGCGGCTGCTGGCCCAGGCCCAGCGGGTGGAGGCGGCGGACCCCGGGGCCGGCACGGGCACCGGCGAGGACGCATCCGGCACGGTGCCCGGCGCGCTCGGCATCCTGTTCGGCGAGTTCGAGCCGGACGAGATCGCCTCCCGGCACAAGGAGTTCGGCCTGGAGGAGGGCGACTCCACCCTGTGGGTCACGGCCTCGGACGAGCCCGCAGACCCCGGCGACTGGCTGGAGTCCCCCTTCGAACACGTAGATCCGCAGCAGGTGGTGTGCCGCTTCGACGTCAGCGCCGTCTTCGACGAGGAACTCGACGACGACGCCGACGAGGTCGATGACGTCGGCGAGGCCGACGAACTCGAGGACGACCTCGACACCGACCTCGACGAGGACGGGGACCTGGAGCCGTTGGACGCCGACCGCTGACGGCGGGCGCCCACCGCCCCGCCACGGGCCGGGACGGAACCGAAGGAACCAGGAAGCAGGCCGGCGAGGCCGGAGTACGCCAACCAGGCCGCGTACGACGAACGGGCCGAGCACGACGAGCGGGCCGAGTACGCCATGCACGACGAGGGCGGCGGCCGCGGGGGGCATCCCCGTGACCGCCGCCCTCGCTCGTGAGCTCAGCCCTCGGCCGGCACCTGGGGCGCGAGCAGGACGGGCAGCCGGGTCGTGCGGGGCTTGGCGCCGACTTCGGTCACGGCCCGCGCCAGTGCCTGCTCGACCCCGTGCACCACGGACAGGTGGCGGCTCGCCCGGCTGAACGCGGTGTAGACCCAGGGACGGCTGAGCGCCTGCGCCGCGTCGCCGGGCAGCACCACGACCGCCGCGGGCCACCGCCCGCCCACGGCCTGGTGCGCGGTCAGCGCCCACCCGTGCCGCACGCACTGTTCCACCCGCTCCCTCGGCACCACCACGGCGGCGCCCGAACACGACAGGTGCAGTCCCTCGGCGTCGGCCTTCACCACCTGACCGGGCAGTGTGCGGCCGGGGGCGGGGGAGTAGGCGATCCGGTCGCCCGGGTCGAATCCGCCGAAGCGGCCGGGGCCCGGGTTGAGCCGCTCCTTGAGCGCCGCGTTCAGCGCGCGGGTGCCCGCCGCGCCGCTGTGGCCGGGGGTGATCACCACCGTCTGTTCGGCCGGGACTCCGATCGCCCGCGGCACCGAGTCCACGACGAGCTGCACCGTCCGGTGCACCGCCTCGCCCGCGTCCCGTACCGGAACGATCACGACTTCCTTCCCGGGCGCCTCGACCTGGTTGAGCTCGCCGATGCCGATGCCGGAGACCAGCTCGCCCAGCGGACCCGGATCCGGCACCCGTGAGGTGATCTGCGGGCAGACGCGCGCCGCCAGCAGATCGGCGAAGACCCGGCCGGGCCCCACGGACCACAGCACCGCCGGATCTCCGGCCAGCACCAGCCGGGCCCCGTCCGGCAGCGACTCCACGAGCAGGGCCGCCGTCTCGACGTCCAGCTGGGAGGCGTCCAGCACGACGAGGAGGTCGAGGTCGAGCGCCCCGTCCGCGTCCCGGCCCGGCCCCTCGGCGCCGGACAGCAGCCCGGCCACCGTGGCGACGGCGGCCCCGCTCTCTTGCGTGGGGCCCTCCGACAGGTCGGAGGACGCAAGCAGCGCCGCGAAGGCGTCCCGGCCGAGCGGGCTGTGGGCGGCGGCCCGGGCGCGCAGCCCGAGGCGGTGGGCCTCGGCCAGCAGCCGCGCCGGTTCGGCCCGGGATGCCTCTCCGCCCGTGTGCAGTACCAGGCCGTGTCCGGCCACCGCACGGATCAGCTCCGCGGCCGACCCCCGGGCCGAGGCGGCGGCCCGCTCCCAGTCCTCGGCCGGACCGTCCTCCTTCGGCACGGAGTTCACCAGCCGGGCCAGTCCGTCGGCGAGACTCTCCTCGGCCAGCGCATACCGCTCCAGGCCCACGAGGATCCGCACCGGGCGCGCCTCGTCCCCCTCGTCCCCCTCGTCCCCGTTGTACGCCTCGTGTTGTTCGTCCTGGGTCTCCTGCGGCTGCCGGGCCGCCCCCGGCGCCTCCAGGGCGTCCTGGAACACCAGCGCCTCGCCCTCCGCGAGTGCGCTCTGCAGCGCCGCGTCCGGGTCGGGCACTCCGCGCTGGGCCAGCGCGGCGGTGAGCGCAGGCGCCTCCAGGGCCGTGTGCCCGGCGAGGGCCGCCTGCTCCAGCAGCCAGCCGGTGACGGCACGGCCGCGCCGCTCGTCGTCCGGGCGGCACTCCGCGCCCAGCAGGGCCCGCGCGAACCCGTCGGCCTGCTCCGGCCGCACCCCCGTGACGCGCAGCAGCTGCCACGGATCGGCCCGCAGCCGGTCGTCGGCGCCCTCGCCGAGGGCTTGTGCGACCTGCGGTGCGAGCGCGTCCGGAGCGCCGCCCTCGCTCAGCACCAGGCGCACTGCCTGGACGGCTTCCGGCGCCGGGGCCGGGGGTGCGGTGGCCGCCTCGGACGGCACCGGCCTTTCCCGCGGCACCGGCTCGGGGCTGGTGGTGCGGCGCGGTGCGGGCTCCGGTTCCGCGAAGACGGTGGCCGTGGGCTGCTCACCGCTCTCCACGGCCCGTACGGCCGCGAGCAGGTCGGCAGCCCGGCCGCTGAGCTTGCCCCCGCTCTCGATCGGTCCGCTCTTCTCGGCCTTCCGCCGCTCGATCCGGTCGCGCTCGACCCGCTGGGCCGCGAGCTCGGCCTCGGCCTCGGACAGCCGGTCCGCGCCCTCACCGGTACCGGCACCGTCCGCCGCGTCCGCCCCCACCGCCGCATCGGGGCCGGTCGGCTCCGGTGCGGTATCGGCCGAGTCGGGTGCCGCGCCGGCCGGTTCCGAGTCCGCGCTGCTCGGCTCACCCGCGCTCGCCCGCGTCGCCGGGCCGGTGTCCGGGGCGCCGCCCTTTGCCGCGGCCTGAGGGGTCCCCGGCTCGGCTTCCCCCGTGGTCTCCGGCTCCGTGCTCACAGCGTGCTCCAGTCGTGATCGGGATAGCGGTGCACGGGCGCCGACACGTCGTCGAGCGCCCGGCAGATCTCGTCAGGAAGACTAAGCGCCTCCACTGACAACGCCGCCGTGAGCTGCTGTGCGTTGCGCGCGCCCACGATCGGGGCGGCCACACCGGGCCGGTCGCGGACCCAGGCGAGGGCCACCTGCAGCGGCGTCACGGCCAGCCCGTCCGCCGCGGTCGTCACGGCGTCCACGATGCGGCTCGCGGTGTCGTCGAGGTACGGCGCGACAAAGGGCGCGAGATGCTCGGAGGCGCCGCGCGAGTCGGCAGGCGTCGAGGTGCGGTACTTGCCGGTCAGCACCCCGCGGCCCAGCGGCGAGGAGGGCAGCAGGCCGATGCCCAGGTCGAGCGCGGCCGGCAGCACCTCGCGCTCGATGCCGCGCTGCAGCAGCGAGTACTCCATCTGCGTACTGGCCAGCCGGGTCCGCGTCCCCGGCGCGGCGAGCTGCCAGGTGGCCGCCTTGGCGAGTTGCCAGCCGCAGAAGTTGGACACGCCCGCATAGCGCGCGCGACCGCTGCTGACGGCCAGGTCCAGGGCCTGCAGCGTCTCGTCCAGCGGGGTGTGCGGGTCGAAGGCGTGGACCTGCCACAGGTCGACGTAGTCGGTGCCGAGGCGGGCCAGTGAGGCGTCGAGCGCCGCCAGCAGGTGGCCGCGCGAGCCGTCGAACCGTCGGTCCGGGTCCGGGACACTGCCCGCCTTCGTCGAGATGACCAGGTCACGGCGGGAGACGAGGCCTTCCGTCAGGCGGCCGAGCAGGTACTCGGACTCTCCGTCGCCGTACACGTCCGCGGTGTCGACGAGGGTGCCGCCCGCCTCCCAGAACGCCTTCAGCATGTCCGCGGCGTCATGCTCGTCGGTGTCCCGGCCCCAGGTCAGGGTGCCGAGCCCGATGCGGGACACGCGCAGGCCGGTACGGCCGAGATGCCTCTGCTCCATGAACGCCGAGATTACTGGCCAGGGGTGGGCCGTGGGTTGCCTGTGGACAACCGATTTCCGGGAGCGGACCAGGGCGGTCCCGGCGCGAACCCGGGCCGCGACCTGCCGCGTTCCGGAGCCCCGCGCTAGTGTCTCCCGCACAAGGGACGTTACTGATCGGTAAGGGGAATCGGCATGCAGCTCGGGATCAACCTCGGCTACTGGGGTGCCGGGATGGACGCGGACAATCTGGCCGTCGCGCAGGAGGCGGACCGGCTGGGCTACGCGGTGTGCTGGGCGGCCGAGGCCTACGGGTCGGACGCGGCCACCGTGCTCGCCTGGGTCGCGGCGCAGACCGAACGTATCGACGTCGGCTCGGCCATCTTCCAGATCCCCGCCCGGCAGCCCGCGATGACCGCGATGACCGCGGCGACGCTGGACTCGCTCTCCGGGGGCCGGTTCCGCCTCGGCCTCGGCGTCTCCGGACCCCAGGTCTCCGAGGGCTGGTACGGCGTCAAGTTCGACAAGCCGCTGGCCCGCACCCGTGAGTACGTCGAGATCGTGCGCAGGGCGATGACCCGGGAGCGGCTGTCGTACGACGGCGAGCACTGGAAACTGCCCCTGCCCGGTGGGCCGGGCAAGCCGATCAAGCTGACCGTGCACCCGCAGCGCGAGCACATCCCGCTGTACATCGCCGCCATCGGTCCGAAGAACCTGGAGCAGACCGGCGAGATCGCCGACGGCGCCCTGCTCATCTTCCCCTCCGCCGACCACCTGGAGGAGACCACGATCAAGTACCTGCGCGCCGGGCGGGAGAAGGCCGGGAAGACCCTCGAAGGGTTCGACGTCTGCCCGACCTTGCCGCTCGCCGTGGGCGACGACAAGGACGTGGCCAGGCTGGCCGACACCTTCCGCCCTTACACCGCGCTCTACGTCGGCGGCATGGGCAGTCCCAAGCAGAACTTCTACAACCAGCTCGCCCAGCGCATGGGGTACGCGAAGCAGGCCGCCGAGATCCAGGAGAAGTACCTCTCCGGGGACAAGCAGGGGGCCGCGGCCGCCGTACCGCAGGAGCTCATCGACCAGACCACGCTGCTCGGTTCCGTGGAGCGGATCGCGGACCGGATGAAGGCCTACGCGGCCGCTGGGGTCACCACCCTCAGCCTGGCCCCCGCCGGCTTCACGCTCGACGAGCGGATCGCCTCGCTGCGCGCCGGTACCGAGGCCCTGGAGCGGGCCGGGCTGGCGTAGGCAGCCTCGCCCCGGTGGTACCTCTGCCGGTACTTCTGCGGCCGTGGTGGGGGCTCGGGGGTCCTCCCCGCCACGGCCGTCACGGAGAACAACGTGTCGGGCCCCGTGTGGTTACGCCCTTGCCGCACCCGGGAACTCGTCCGTTCGGCGCAGCCGGCCCGCACAGCTGTTGCAGCACTCCTGCGGCCGCATTTGACTCGTTCTTTGCGGAGTCCGGCAGAGAGGTGCCCACGATGCTCTCGGCGAAGAGCCTGTTCCAGGAGATCGTCGACCACGACGAGGCGTTCCGGCTGTTCTGCTCGATCGCGGCCAGTGGGGAGTCGCAGGGCGGCTGGGAGAACGGCCGCATCGCCGCGCTCGTGCCGCCGGGCCAGCGCACGCTCGCCCCCAAGATCGCGCGCCACGGCGCCGACGAGGACAAGCACGGACGGATCTTCCGGACCCTGCTGCGCAAGCGCGGCCTGGAACCCGTTCCGGTGCCTGAGCAGACCGACTACACCATGCTCCTGGAGCGGCAGGGCATCGGCCTGGCACACGACAGGCTCAAGGCCGACGAGCAACTCACCGAGCAGGACGTCATCGTCTACCTCGCGCACAGCCGGGTCACCGAGCAGCGCGCCGCCGAACAGATGCGGATGCTGGTCAGGTACTTCGGCGACCACCCCGACCTCGGACGCGCCGTGCGGATGATCTCCCACGACGAGGACAACCACCTCGCCTACTGCCACGAGGAACTGCTGCGCCTCGCGGCCGCCGGGCACGGCCGCACCATCCAGCGTGCACTGCGCGAGTGCGCGCTCGCCGAGGTCCGCGTCCATCGCGACGTCAGCCTCGCGGTGACGGCCCGCATGGGAGGCATCCTCGGCTGGCCGACGGTGAAGTCGGCGTTCCTCGCGGCCGGCATCCACACCGCGTACGCCTACGAGCGCGTCGCCGGCTGGCGCCGCATGGTGACCCTGTCGATGCCGGAGCACCGCGACGCACTGGGCGGCCCCGCCACCCCGGCCCCCGAGATCGCCTGATCCCGCCCCGGGCACCCGGCCCGTCGTTCCCCGCGCGGCCGGCCGACCGTCACAGCCAGCCCCGTCGCTTGAAGAGCCGGTACAGCAGGACCTCCAGGACGGCCATCAGGGCGATCACCACGGGGTACGACCAGATCCAGTGCAGCTCGGGCATGTGGTCGAAGTTCATGCCGTAGACACCCGCGATCATCGTCGGGACCGCGGCCATGGCCGCCCAGGCGGAGATCTTCCGCATGTCGTCGTTCTGCTGGACGCTGATCTGTGCGAGGTGCGCCGAGAGGACGTCCGAGACCAGCCGGTCCAGCCCCTCCACCGACTCGTTCACCCGGGTCAGGTGGTCGCTGACGTCCCGGAAGAACGGCCGGGCCTTGTCGTCCACGAACGGCACGCTCGCCCCCAGGACCCCCTGGCTCGACCCCGACAGCCGGGCCATCGGCGGTGCCAGCGGCCCCGACGCCCGGCGGAACTCCGTGATCTGCCGTTTGAAGTTGTAGATCCTGGACGCGGTGTGCCGCGAGCCGGCCCGGTCCGGCGAGAAGACCTCCGCCTCCAGCTCCTCCAGATCCGTCTGCAGCTCGGTGGCCACGTCCAGATAGTGGTCGACGGTCGCGTCGGCGATCGCGTACAGCACGGCGGTGGGGCCCTTGCCGAGCAGTTCCGGCTCCCTCTCCAGCCGCTGCCGTACGGCGGTGAGCCCCACGCCCTCGCCGTGCCGGACCGTCACCACGAAGGAGTCACCCAGGAAGATCATGACCTCGCCGGTGGAGACGGAGTCGCTCCTCGGCTCGTACAGCACGGGCTTGAGCACCACGAACAGGGAGTCGTCGTAGACCTCCAGCTTGGGCCGCTGATGGGCGTGCAGGGCGTCCTCGACCGCCAGCGGATGCAGCGCGAACTCCTTGGCGACCAGGTCGAACTCGTCCTCGGTCGGCTCGTGCAGCCCCAGCCACACATAGCCGCCGGCGGCCCGCGCCTCGTCCAGGGCGTCCGAGAAGTCCCGGGGGCCCTCCGCGCGGTGCCCCTCACGGTAGATGGCACAGTCGACGATCACAGAACGTATTCTCCCTTCGCCCGGCCGCCGCCGGTGCTCCGCCTGCGCCTACGCTGGACCGCATGCCCACGCTGATCCTCGTCAGGCACGGACGTTCCACCGCCAACACCGCGGGACTGCTCGCCGGCTGGACGCCCGGCGTCGCCCTGGACGACCGCGGGGCCGCCCAGGCCGCCGCGCTGCCCGGGCGGCTGGCCGAGCTGCCGATCGCCGAGGTCGTCACCAGCCCGCTGCAGCGCTGCCGGGAGACCCTGCGGCCCCTCCTGAAGGCCCGCCCAGGACTGACCGCGCACACCGACGAGCGGATCGGGGAGTGCCACTACGGCGACTGGTCCGGGCGCAAGCTCGCCGAGCTCAAGGACGAGCCGCTGATGGAGGTGGTGCAGGCGCACCCTTCGTCGGCGGCGTTCCCCGGGGGCGAGTCGATGCGGGCTATGCAGACGCGTGCCGCCGAAGCGGTGCGCGAATGGAACGCCCGCGTCGAGCGCGACCACGGAGCCGACGCCTTGTACCTCATGTGCTCGCACGGGGACATCATCAAGTCCCTCGTCGCCGACGCACTCGGACTTCATCTCGACCTCTTCCAGCGGATCTCTGTTGAACCGTGTTCCATCACCGCGATCCGTTACACCCGGCTGCGGCCCTTTCTCGTGCGCCTCGGGGACACCGGTGACCTCGCGTCGCTGGCGCCCCGCGAGGAACCTCCGGGCGACGACGCACCTGTCGGGGGCGGCGCGGGCGCACCGTGATCGTCGGCCGCAGTAGGGTGAAGCGGTCGCACTGGTGCCGCACTGGTCGGCAGCGGGGTGGCCCCGATGCGGTCAGTCGGTGACGAAGTCCCTGCCGATTTCATGATTCGTGACGATTCCAATGGAGACAGGACGTGTCCCGTCAGGTGTTCCTCTACGACCCCCCGGACCGTTTCGTGGCCGGTACGGTCGGCCTGCCCGGGCGCCGTACGTTCTTCCTCCAGGCCACCGCCGGCTCCCGGGTGACCAGCGTGGCCCTGGAGAAGACCCAGGTCGCCGCACTCGCCGAGCGCATGGACGAACTGCTGGACGAGGTCGTACGCCGTAGTGGCGGCAACGCCGCCGTCCCGGCGATGGCCCCGGCCGAGATCGCCGACACCGCGCCCCTGGACACCCCCATCGAGGAGGAGTTCCGGGTCGGCACCATGGCGCTCGCCTGGGACGGCGAGGAGCAGCGCATGATCGTCGAGGCGCAGGCCCTCGTGGAGCTCGACGCCGACTCCGAGGAGGACCTCGCCGAGGCCGAGGAGCGGCTGCTGCAGGACGAGGAGAACGGCCCCCCGATGCTGCGGGTCCGGCTCACCGGCGCGCAGGCCCGGGCGTTCGCCAAGCGCGCCCTCGACGTCGTCAACGCCGGGCGGCCGCCGTGCCCGCTGTGCAGCCTCCCACTGGACCCGGAAGGACACGTATGTCCGCGCCAGAACGGATACCGCCGCGGAGCGTGACGTCCGCCGAGCTGCTCGCCGAGGGCGAGCTGACCGTACGCGGACGCATCCGTGACGCATCCAACGCGGCGCTGTTCTGCAGGGTCGCGCTCGATGGGCAGGAGGCCACCTGCGTGTACAAGCCGGTCGCCGGGGAGCGACCGCTGTGGGACTTCCCCGACGGCACCCTCGCCGGGCGCGAGGTGGCCGCGTACGAGGTCTCCGAGGCGACCGGCTGGGGTCTGGTGCCCCCGACCGTGCTGCGCGACGGCCCGTACGGCGAGGGCATGTGCCAGGTGTGGGTCGAGGCCAACCCGGAGACCGAACTGCTCGCACTGGTGGACGGCGAGGAACCCGGCCACGGCTGGAAGGCCGTCGGGTTCGCCGAGGTCGGGGAGGGACGCACGGCGCTGCTCGTGCACGCCGACGACGAGCGGCTGCGCCGGCTGGCCGTGCTGGACGCGGTGATCAACAACGCCGACCGCAAGGGCGGCCATCTGCTGCCGACCGCGGACGGGCGGCTGTACGGCATCGACCACGGGGTCACCTTCAACGTCGAGAACAAACTGCGGACGCTGCTGTGGGGCTGGGCCGGTGAGGCGCTGCCCCCGGAGACCGTTGACGTGCTCAAGGGACTGAAGGACGCACTCGGCGAGGGTGGGGCCCTCGGGGTACGGCTGGCCGAACTGATCACCCAGGCCGAGGTCGACGCCACGCACGCGCGTGTCGACGCCCTGCTGACGTCCGGGAAGCACCCGGAACCCAGCGGTCAGTGGCCGGCGATCCCCTGGCCGCCGGTGTAGGGCGGGCAGCCGCGGCGCGGGCGCCCGGGCGGGGTCGCGCGTGCGGGGTCGCACGTGCGGCGCGCCGGCCGGTTGTGCCGTCGGCCCCGGGTGGCGCGGGCGCACGAGCCGCCGGTGCCGGACCGCGCGGGCTCGAACGCCGCCGGTTCGGCGGTGCCCGGGTCCGCCTGCACATCCAGGGGCGTCGCGCAAGAGTGCCTTACCGGCCGTCCGGCCTGGTCCGGTTCGTAGACCGAACTCCGGTCCGGTTACGCTCATGGCATGCATGCCTGGCCCGCTTCCGAGGTCCCCGCCCTGCCTGGTCAGGGTCGCGACCTGAGGATCCACGACTCCGCGACCGGCGGTCTCGTCACGCTCGCCCCCGGTCCCGTCGCCCGAATCTACGTCTGCGGGATCACCCCGTACGACGCGACCCACATCGGTCACGCGGCGACCTACAACGCGTTCGACCTCGTACAGCGCGTGTGGCTCGACACCAAGCGGCAGGTGCACTACGTCCAGAACGTCACCGACGTCGACGATCCGCTGCTGGAGCGGGCGCAGCGCGACGGCGTCGACTGGGTGGCGCTGGCCGAGCAGGAGACGGCCCTGTTCCGCGAGGACATGACCGCCCTGCGGATGCTTCCCCCGCGGCACTACATAGGCGCCGTCGAGGCGATACCCGGCATCGTCCCGCTGGTCGAGCGGCTGCGGGACCTGGGGGCGGCGTACGAACTCGAAGGTGACGTCTACTTCTCCGTCGAGTCCGACCCCAACTTCGGCAAGGTGTCCAACCTGGACGCCGCCGCCATGCGGCTGCTGTCCGCCGAGCGCGGCGGCGACCCCGACCGGCCCGGCAAGAAGAACCCCGTCGACCCGATCCTGTGGCTGGCCGCCCGCGAGGGCGAGCCCAGCTGGGACGGCGGCTCGCTCGGCCGCGGGCGGCCCGGCTGGCACATCGAGTGCGTGGCGATCGCGCTCGACCACCTCGGCATGGGCTTCGACGTGCAGGGCGGCGGCTCCGACCTCGCCTTCCCGCACCACGAGATGGGCGCCTCGCACGCCCAGGTGCTGACTGGCGAGTTCCCCATGGCCAAGGCCTACGTGCACGCCGGCATGGTCGCCCTGGACGGCGAGAAGATGTCCAAGTCCAAGGGCAACCTTGTCTTCGTGTCGCGGCTGCGGCGCGAGGGCGTCGACCCCGCCGCCATCCGGCTCGCGCTCCTCGCCCACCACTACCGCGCCGACTGGGAGTGGACCGACCAGGTGCTGCAGGACGCCGTCGCACGCCTCGGCCGCTGGCGCTCGGCCGTCTCGCGGCCCGACGGCCCGTCCGCCGACGCGCTGGTCGAGGAGATCCGCGACGCCCTCGCCGACGACCTGAACGCCCCGGCGGCGCTCGCCGCGGTCGACCGCTGGGCGGCGCTCCAGCAGGAAGAGGGCGGCACCGACATCGGCGCCCCGGGCGTGGTCTCACGCGCCGTGGACGCCCTTCTGGGAGTGGCTCTCTGACACTCTCTGACACACCGTCCAGGCGTCCGATCCTGCTGCCTGGCGACGGCGCCTCACGGGTGACGGGCGCCTCAGGTATGACGGCGCCTCAGGTGTGACGACGTCAGGGGCGGTGCGCATCACGCGCACCGCCCCTGATCCGTGCTACTCCTCCGAGGAGTCCTCGCCGTCCGGTTCCGCCTCCGACTGCGACTTCGGCCCTCGGCCCGGGTCCGTGTCGGGATGCCGCTCCGGCTCCGTCTCCGGCTTCGGAGGCTTCGGCGGCCGCGTACGGCCGCTGGGGTTGTCCCTCAGGTACGAGCCGCCCTCGCCGCTGTCCGCCGTGGCGTGCCCGCCCGGCGGGAGGCCACCGTCCCGGCGCCGCAGATAGCGCTCGAACTCGCGGGCGATCGCCTCCCCCGAGGCCTCCGGCAGCTCGGCGGTGTCGCGGGCCTCCTCCAGCGTCTGGACGTACTCGGCGACCTCGCTGTCCTCCGCGGCCAGCTGGTCCACGCCCACCTGCCACGCGCGCGCGTCCTCCGGCAGTTCGCCCAGCGGGATCCGCAGGTCGAGCAGGTCCTCCAGGCGGTTCAGGAGGGCCAGCGTGGCCTTCGGGTTGGGCGGCTGCGACACGTAGTGCGGCACCGCCGCCCACAGTGAGACCGCCGGGACACCGGCGTGCGTGCAGGCCTCCTGGAGGACGCCGACGATGCCCGTGGGGCCCTCGTACTTGGTCTCCTCCAGGTCCATACGGCGGGCCAGGTCGGCGTCGGACGTGGTTCCGCTGATCGGCACCGGACGGGTGTGCGGGGTGTCGCCGAGCAGGGCGCCCAGGATGACCACCAGCTCCACGCCCAGCTCGTGCGCGAAGCCGAGCAGCTCGTTGCAGAACGAGCGCCAGCGCATGGACGGTTCGATGCCGCGGACCAGCACCAGATCGCGCGGCTTGTCCCCGCCGACCCGGACCACCGACAGCCTTGTCGTCGGCCAGGTGATCCTGCGGACCCCGCCGTCCATGAACACGGTGGGGCGGTTCACCTGGAAGTCGTAGTAGTCCTCGGCGTCCAGAGCCGCGAACACCTCGCCCTTCCACTCCCGTTCCAGATGCGCGACCGCGGTGGAGGCGGCGTCGCCGGCATCGTTCCAGCCTTCGAACGCGGCCACCATGACTGGGTCGATCAGCTCGGGAACTCCCTCCAGCTCGATCACCCAGCGCCTCCTTCCGACGTGCCCTCGCCTGACTCACCAACCTTACGGCGTGCGGCGGGGGCGCCCGCAGCCCCCTTGCACGGGGGAGTGAACGCATCACTGCCCCGTCCGAGGCCCTCGAACACCCATGATCGCCGCAGTGGGACACCCTTCTGCGCAGGTGGTCCACACCTCCGATGGATCACAGGGTCGAGCGCAGCCACTGTTCCACGCTCGCGATGTGCACCGTCGCCCACGACCGAGCCGCCTCCGCGTCCCGGTCGCGCAGGGCGCCCAGGATCGCGCGGTGCTCGTGCAGGGTGTGGCGTACCGCGTCCTCCTGGGTCGGACCGCGCCAGATCCGGGCCCGGGTGGTGGGGCCGGACAGTCCGTCGAGCAGCGAGCAGAGCACGGAGTTGCCCGAGCTCTGCACGATGCCCCGGTGGAACTCCAGGTCACAGGCGACCAGTTCCTCCACCGACGGATCCGCGCCGAGTGCCGCCAACTGCGAGTCGAGCGCGTCCAGTTGCTGCTCGCTGATGCGCACGGCCGCCATCGCCGTCGCGGCCGGCTCCAGGATGCGGCGCACCGCCAGGAACTCCAGCAGCGTGTCGTCGCGGTGGAAGTCGACGACGAAACTCAGGGCCTCCAGGAGCAGTTGCGGGTCCAGGCTGGTGACGTACGTGCCGTCGCCCTGGCGCACGTCCAGGATGCGGATCAGCGACAGGGCGCGCACCGCCTCGCGCAGCGAGTTGCGCGACAGCCCCAGTTCGGCGGCGAGCTCGCTCTCCTTGGGCAGCCGGTCGCCGGGGCGCAGCGCGCCGGAGACGATCATTGCCTTGATCTTCTCGATCGCCTCGTCGGTGACTGCCATGGCCGGCCTCCCAGTCGCACAGACATCGGATGTCTCAGGACATTATGCGGGTTCAGCGGGCTGAACCGGGAGGCAAACGGCCAGTTCAGGGAGGTCCTCACGGCCGAGGTCCGGCCCGCCGGGAACGCGAAAGGGGCGACCCCTAGAAACCGCCCGGCATGGAGTCGCCCCTTCCGCTCGGTACGGCCCCCAGTGCGGTGGGAGCCGTCCCTCAGCGCTGCCCGATCACTTCTTGTCGAGCAGGTCCTGCACCTTCGCCCGCACCTCGTCCGTGGCCAGGCCCCGGATCGTCAGCGTGGTGCGACGGCGCAGCACGTCGTCCGGGGTCTCGGCCCACTCGTTGTCCCGGGCCCAGACGACCTGCGCCCAGATCTCCGGGGCGTCCGGGTGGACGCGCTCGCCGAGCTCCGGGTTCTCGTTGGCCAGGCGGGCGATGTCGAAGGCCAGCGACCCGTAGTGGGTGGCCAGGTGCCTGGCGGTGTCCGCGGCCATGCGCGGGCCGGGCGCCGGGCGGTCGACGAGCAGGCGGTGGGCCACCGCACGCGGGTTGGCGATGCCCGGCAGCGGCAGCTTCTTCGGCAGCGACGCGATCGGCTCGTAGTCGTCGCCCAGCGGGGCGCCCGGCAGCGACTCCAGCTTCTGCATCACCGTACGGCCGATGTGCCGGAAGGTGGTCCACTTGCCGCCCGCGACGGACAGCATCCCGCCCTTGCCCTCGGTCACCACGGTCTCGCGCTTGGCCTTGGCGGTGTCGCCGGGGCCGCCCGGCAGCACGCGCAGACCCGCGAAGGCGTAGGTGATCAGGTCGCGGTTCAGCTGCTGGTCGCGGATGGAGAACGCGGCCTCGTCGAGTATCTGGGCGATGTCCTTGTCGTTCACCGCCACGTCGGCCGGGTCGCCCTCGAACTCCTCGTCGGTGGTGCCGAGCAGCAGCATGTCCTCCCAGGGGAGGGCGAAGGTGATGCGGTACTTGTCGATCGGGGTGGCGAGCGCGGCCTTCCAGGGGGAGGTCCGCTTCAGCACCAGATGCGCGCCCTTGGACAGACGGATCGACGGCGCGGCCTTGGGGTCCTCCATGCGGCGCAGGTGGTCGACCCAGGGACCGGTCGCGTTCAGCACCAGGCGGGCGTCGACACCGAACTCGTCGCCGGACAGCCGGTCCCTGAGCTCGGCACCGGTGACCCGGCCCCGGGTGAACCGCAGGCCGGTGACCTCGGCGTGGTTGAGGACGACGCCGCCGGCCTCGACGGCCGCGCGGACCGTCATCAGTGCCATGCGCGCGTCGTTCATCTGGTCGTCGCCGTAGACGGCGACAGCCTTGAGGTTCTCGGTGCGCAGCTCGGGCACGTCCTGCGCGGCCTTCGAGGGGCTCAGCAGGTGACCCACGCCGTCACCGAAGGCGGAGAGCGCGGAGTAGGCGAAGACGCCTGCCCCGAGCTTCGCGGCGCCGTGCGGCCCGCCCTTGTACACGGGGAGGTAGAAGGTGAGCGGGTTCGCCAGGTGGGGGGCCACCTGGCGGGAGACCGCACGGCGCTCGAAGTGGTTCTCCGCCACCAGCTTCACCGCGCCGGTCTGCAGGTAGCGCAGGCCGCCGTGGAGGAGCTTGGAGGAGGCGGAGGAGGTGGCGCCGGCGAAGTCGCCGGCGTCGACCAGAGCCACCCTGAGGCCGGACTGCGCGGCGTGCCAGGCGGTGGAGATGCCCAGGATGCCGCCGCCGATCACGAGGAGGTCGTACGTCGCCTTCGAGAGCTGCTCCCGGGTCTCGGCGCGGCTCGGGTTGGAGCCCGAGGCCGGGTGCGTCCCCAGGGCAGGCACGGACTGCAGGGTGGACTGACTGGTCATTGCGGTTTCTTACTCCTCGTCCTCGAGCCAGCCCATGGTCCGCTCGACGGCCTTGAGCCAGTTCTTGTACTCACTGTCGCGGGTGTCCGCGTCCATGCGGGGGGTCCACTCGGCGGCCCGGCGCCAGTTCTGGCGCAGGTCGTCGGTGTTGGTCCAGAAGCCGACGGCGAGGCCGGCGGCGTAAGCGGCGCCGAGGCAGGTGGTCTCGGCCACCATCGGGCGCACCACGGGGGCGTCCAGGAAGTCCGAGAGCGTCTGCATCAGCAGGTTGTTGGAGGTCATGCCGCCGTCGACCTTCAGGGCCGTGAGCTCGACGCCGGAGTCCTTCGTCATGGCGTCGGTGATCTCACGGGTCTGCCAGGCGGTGGCCTCCAGGACGGCGCGGGCGAGGTGCGCCTTGGTGACGTACCGGGTCAGGCCGGCGATCACACCGCGGGCGTCGGAGCGCCAGTACGGGGCGAACAGACCGGAGAAGGCCGGCACGAAGTAGGCCCCGCCGTTGTCCTCGACCGAGAGCGCGAGCGTCTCGATCTCGGCGGCGGTGGAGATCAGGCCCATCTGGTCGCGCATCCACTGCACCAGCGAACCGGTGACGGCGATCGAGCCCTCCAGGGCGTAGACCGGCGCCTCGTCGCCGATGCGGTAGCCGACGGTGGTCAGCAGCCCGCTGTACGAGTTGATGATCTTCTCGCCGGTGTTCATGAGCATGAACGTGCCGGTGCCGTACGTGGACTTCGCCTCGCCCTCGGAGAAGCAGGTCTGGCCGAACAGGGCCGCCTGCTGGTCGCCGAGCGCGGAGGCGACCGGGATGCCGCCGAGCAACTCGCCCAGCTTGCCGCCGGTGATCTCGCCGTACACCTCGGCCGAGGAGCGGATCTCGGGCAGCATCGCCGGCGGGACGCCGATGGACTCGGCGATCTTGTCGTCCCACTCCAGCGTGTGCAGGTTCATCAGCATGGTGCGGGAGGCGTTGGTGACGTCGGTGTAGTGCTTGCCGCCGTCGACACCACCGGTCAGGTTCCAGATGACCCAGGTGTCCATGGTGCCGAAGAGGATGTCGCCCGCCTCGGCGCGCTCCCGCAGGCCGTCGACGTTGTCGAGCAGCCAGCGGGCCTTGGGACCGGCGAAGTAGGACGCGAGGGGAAGACCGGTCTCGCGGCGGAAGCGGTCCTGGCCGACGTTGCGGCCGAGCTCCTTGCACAGGGCGTCGGTGCGGGTGTCCTGCCACACGATGGCGTTGTGGACGGGCTCACCGGTGTTCTTGTCCCACAGCACGGTGGTCTCGCGCTGGTTGGTGATGCCGATGGCCTTGATGTCGTCGCGGGTGATGCCGGCCTTCTCGACCGCTCCGGCGACGACCTCCTGGACGTTGGTCCAGATCTCGGTGGCGTTGTGCTCGACCCAGCCCGGCTTCGGGAAGATCTGCTCGTGCTCCTTCTGGTCGACGGAGACGATGCGGCCGTCGCGGTCGAAGACGATGCAGCGGCTGGAGGTGGTGCCTTGGTCGATGGCGGCGATGAAGGGGCCGGCGGTGTGCGCGTCGGTCACTGTGTGCTCCTGGGAGTTCCGTGGTCAAAGGGGCTTACGTACGGCGCGTGCTGTGAGGCTCTGTGCTTGGTGCTGTAAAGCTTCAAGCTCGTTGCTCTTTAAGCGAATGCGACGTTGTAGATGCCTGCGGCGATGGCGGCGCCGATCAGCGGACCGACCACCGGGATCCAGGCGTAGCCCCAGTCGGAGCCGCCCTTGTTGGGCAGGGGCAGGAGGGCGTGCACGATACGCGGACCGAGGTCACGGGCCGGGTTGATCGCGTAGCCCGTCGGGCCGCCGAGGGACAGACCGATGCCGACGACCACGAACGCGGTGATCAGCGCGCCCAGGGTGCCCAGGCCGTTGCCCTTGTCGTTGAGGCCCTGGGTCAGGACGGCGAGCACCAGCACGATGGTGCCGATGATCTCCGTGGCCAGGTTCTGCACCACGTGCCGGATCTCCGGACCGGTGGAGAACACGCCGAGGACCGGGCCTGCACCCTGTTCCTGGGCCTCGACGGCCTTGGCCGCCGTGGCCTGTGCGCCCGGACCGCCGACGATCTCCTTGTCGGTGAGGTGGGCGTGGAACTGGCCGTAGTAGGCGACCCAGACCAGGGTCGCGCCGATCATGGCGCCGAGGAACTGTCCGGCCAGGTAGGTCGGAACGTTGCTCCAGTCGTGGTCCTTGATCGCGAGTGCGACGGTCACCGCCGGGTTGAGGTGGGCGCCGGAGAGCGGCGCCGAGGTGTAGACCGCCGTCAGTACGGCGAAACCCCACCCGAAGGTGATGGCGAGCCAACCGGCGTTACGGGCCTTGGAGGCCTTCAGTGTCACGGCGGCGCAGACGCCTCCGCCGAGCAGGATGAGTATGGCGGTACCGATGGTCTCGCCGATGAAGATGTCGGAGCTGGACACCCGCGACTCCTTTGTCCTTCGTCCAGGGGTAGCCGAACCCCGGTTCCCGCCGGGGGTCTGGCGCCCTCGGGGGTGAGAGCGATGTGCTGGCCCTTGGCGTTGTCACACCCTAACGCGTATTGCCGTTAGGTGTTCGACAATGCCGACCGATGGACGGGAGTCTTGCCGTGGCGTTACGTGGGCGTCAAGAGTTCTGTTCGCGGAAGCCTGATCGTTACTGATCGTTGGGAACCGTTGATCTCGATGCCCGGTGTACGGCTGTGACGTGCGGCTGTGCGGACCTGTTCCGTCCTGTTCGCTGCCGTTTCCCTGGCGCGTCCGGACCGGGCTTCCCGGGCGCCCGGGGGCCGCCTCGGCGCACGCCGAGGGCCGGGACGCCGTCCGGCGTCCCGGCCCGTAGGGGTGCGGGCGAGCCCCGCTCAGAACCGCCCGGCGCCCAGGTCCCGCGACACCGCGCGGGCGCAGTCCCGTACCGCCGCGATCAGCTCCGGACGCAGCTCGCCGTCCCGGCGCAGCCGTTCCACGGCGCCGGTGACGCCGACCGCGCCGACCGGCATGCGCCGCCGGTCGTGGATGGGCGCTGCGATCGACGCCACGCCCTCCCATGTCTCCTCGACGTCGGCCGCGTAGCCCCGCGCCCGCGTGAAGTCCAGGAGGCGCTCGAAGGCCTCCATGTCGCACACCGTCCGGTCCGTGAACGCCTTGCGGTCGGCTTCCAGCGCCTCGCTGTGCGCGACCGGGTCGTACGCCGACAGCACCTTGCCGAGGGCCGTGGAGTGCAGCGGCTGCATGGCCCCGATCTCCAGCACCTGCCGGCTGTCGTCCGGGCGGAAGACGTGGTGCACGATCAGTACGCCCTGCTGGTGCAGCACACCCAGATGGACGCTCTCCCCGCTGGAGCGGGCCAGGTCGTCCGTCCACACCAGGGCCCGCGCCCGCAGTTCGTGCACGTCGAGATAGGTCGTACCCAGGCGCAGCAGCTCCGCGCCCAGCTGATAGCGCCCGGAGGCGTCGTCCTGTTCGACGAAGCCCTCCTGCTGGAGGGTGCGCAGTATGCCGTGGGCGGTGCCCTTGGCGAGGCCCAGTGACGAGGCGATGTCCGAGAGGCCCAGTCGCCGCTCGCCCCCCGCCAGCAACCGCAGCATCGCGGCCGCCCGTTCGAGCGACTGGATGTTCCGTGCCATCGCCGTCCTGCCTCCGTCCCCTTGACCGTCGGCGCGCGACGTCGCTGCCGCCGTTCGGCAATGTCGAACACTACCGGTCCATGTCGACTCTCCGCTAATGGTCGGTCGACACCTGTTACGTCACCCGTCGCGAACACTTCAGACGGGGCTGTCCCGGCGGTCATCCCCGTCCGCCTCGTGGACGCGCCCGACCATCCCTCCCGGGTCCCGGCTACCCTGGCGGCGTGCGCCCTCCTTGGGAAGCTCCGCGAGGAAATTCCGGGGGAGACGCAAAGCCGACAGCCGTCGCACTCACAGGGAGCCCCTACATGGCCTCGTTGCCGCTGACCCCTTCCGCCGACAGCCGGACCCGCGTGTCCCGCCTCCGCGAGGCGCTCGCCACCCGAGTGGTGGTCGCCGACGGAGCGATGGGCACCATGCTTCAGGCCCAGGAACCGACGCTCGAGGACTTCGAGAACCTCGAAGGCTGCAACGAGATCCTGAACCTCACCCGGCCCGACATCGTCCGTTCGGTCCATGACGCCTACTTCGCCTCGGGCGTGGACTGCGTGGAGACGAACACCTTCGGGGCCAACCACACCGCGATGGCGGAGTACGAGATCGCGGAGCGGGTGCACCAGCTGTCCGAGGCGGGGGCCCGGATCGCCCGCGAGGTCGCCGACGAGTACAACGCCGGGGACGGCCGCACGCGCTGGGTGCTGGGCTCGATCGGCCCGGGCACCAAGCTCCCCACCCTCGGCCACATCGGCTACAGCACCATCCGCGACGGCTACCAGGCCAACGCCGAGGGCCTGCTGGCCGGCGGCGCGGACGCGCTGATCGTGGAGACCACGCAGGACCTGCTCCAGACCAAGGCCTCGATCCTGGGCGCCCGCCGCGCCATGGAGGCGACCGGCGTCGAGGTTCCGCTGCTGTGCTCGATGGCGTTCGAGACGACGGGCACCATGCTCCTCGGCTCCGAGATCGGCGCCGCGCTCACCGCGCTGGAGCCGCTCGGCATCGACATGATCGGCCTCAACTGCTCCACCGGTCCCGCCGAGATGAGCGAGCACCTGCGCTATCTGACCCGGCACTCCCGCATCCCGCTGCTGTGCATGCCGAACGCGGGTCTGCCGATCCTCACCAAGGACGGCGCCCACTTCCCGCTCGGCCCGCAGGGCCTGGCGGACGCCCAGGAGAACTTCGTCCGCGACTACGGCCTGTCCCTGATCGGCGGCTGCTGCGGCACCACGCCCGAGCACCTGCGGCAGGTGGTGGAGCGGGTGCGCGGCCTGACCCCGCCCGAGCGCGCCCCCCGCCCCGAGCCCGGTGCCGCCTCCCTCTACCAGACCGTCCCGTTCCGTCAGGACACCTCCTATCTGGCGATCGGCGAGCGGACCAACGCCAACGGCTCGAAGAAGTTCCGCGAGGCCATGCTGGACGGCCGCTGGGACGACTGCGTGGAGATGGCCCGCGAGCAGATCCGCGAGGGCGCGCACATGCTCGACCTGTGCGTGGACTACGTCGGCCGGGACGGCGTCGCCGACATGGCCGAGCTGGCCGGCCGTTTCGCCACCGCCTCCACGCTGCCGATCGTGCTGGACTCCACCGAGGTCGACGTCATCGAGGCGGGCCTGGAGAAGCTCGGCGGCCGCGCGGTGATCAACTCGGTGAACTACGAGGACGGCGACGGCCCCGAGTCACGGTTCGCGAAGGTGACGGCGCTGGCCCGCGAGCACGGTGCCGCGCTGATCGCGCTGACCATCGACGAGCAGGGCCAGGCCCGCACGCCGCAGAAGAAGGTCGAGATCGCCGAGCGGCTGATCGCGGATCTGACCGGCAACTGGGGCATCCGCGAGGAGGACATCCTCGTCGACTGCCTGACCTTCACCATCTGCACCGGGCAGGAGGAGTCCCGCAAGGACGGCATCGCCACCATCGAGGCGATCCGCGAGCTGAAGAAGCGTCACCCGGACGTGCAGACCACGCTCGGACTGTCGAACATCTCCTTCGGCCTGAACCCCGCCGCCCGCATCCTGCTGAACTCCGTCTTCCTGGACGAGTGCGTCAAGGCGGGGCTGGACTCGGCGATCGTGCACGCCAGCAAGATCCTGCCGATCGCGCGCTTCGACGAGGAGCAGCTCACCACCGCCCTGGACCTGATCTACGACCGGCGCAGCGAGGGCTACGACCCGCTGCAGAAGCTGATGGCCCTGTTCGAGGGCGCCACCGCCAAGTCCCTGAAGGCCGGCAAGGCCGAGGAACTGGCCGCCCTGCCGCTGGAGGAGCGCCTGAAGCGGCGGATCATCGACGGCGAGCGCAACGGTCTGGAGGCCGACCTCGACGAGGCCCTGCACACCCGCAGGGCCCTCGACATCGTCAACGACACCCTGCTGGACGGCATGAAGGTGGTCGGGGAGCTGTTCGGCTCGGGCCAGATGCAGCTGCCGTTCGTGCTCCAGTCCGCCGAGGTGATGAAGGCCGCGGTGGCCCATCTGGAGCCGCACATGGACAAGACCGACGAGGCGGGCAAGGGCACCATCGTGCTGGCCACCGTGCGCGGCGACGTGCACGACATCGGCAAGAACCTCGTCGACATCATCCTGTCCAACAACGGCTACAACGTCGTCAACCTCGGCATCAAGCAGCCGGTCTCGGCGATCCTCGAGGCGGCCGAGGAACACCGGGCCGACGTCATCGGCATGTCCGGCCTCCTGGTCAAGTCCACCGTGATCATGAAGGAGAACCTGGAGGAGCTCAACGCCCGCGGCCTTGCCACCGGCTACCCGGTCATCCTCGGCGGCGCGGCCCTCACCCGTGCCTACGTCGAGCAGGACCTGCACGAGCTGTACGAGGGCGAAGTCCGCTACGCCCGGGACGCGTTCGAGGGGCTGCGCCTGATGGACGCGCTGATCGGCGTCAAGCGCGGCGTGCCCGGGGCGAAGCTGCCCGAGCTCAAGCAGCGCCGGGTGCGGGCGGCGGCGGCCGTCGAGATCGAGGAGCGCCCGCAGGAGGGCCATGTGCGCTCCGACGTCGCCACCGACAACCCCGTGCCGGCCCCGCCGTTCTGGGGCACCCGCGTGGTCAAGGGCATCCAGCTCAAGGAGTACGCGTCCTGGCTCGACGAGGGCGCGCTGTTCAAGGGCCAGTGGGGCCTGAAGCAGGCCCGCACCGGTGCCGGGCCGACGTACGAGGAACTCGTCGAGACCGAGGGCCGGCCGCGGCTGCGCGGCCTGCTGGACCGGCTGCAGACGGAGAACCTGCTGGAGGCCGCCGTGGTCCACGGCTACTTCCCGTGCGTCTCCAAGGACGACGACCTGATCATCCTGGACGAGCAGGGCAACGAGCGCACCCGCTTCACCTTCCCGCGCCAGCGCCGCGGCCGTCGGCTGTGCCTGTCCGACTTCTTCCGCCCGGAGGAGTCCGGGGAGACGGACGTGGTCGGTCTCCAGGTCGTCACCGTCGGCTCCCGGATCGGCGAGGAGACCGCGCGGCTGTTCGCGGCCGACTCCTACCGCGAGTACCTGGAACTGCACGGCCTGTCGGTGCAACTGGCCGAGGCACTCGCCGAGTACTGGCACGCCCGGGTGCGCGCCGAACTCGGCTTCGCCGGCGAGGACCCGAACGACATGGAGGACATGTTCGCCCTGAAGTACCGGGGCGCGCGGTTCTCCCTCGGCTACGGCGCCTGCCCCGACCTGGAGGACCGCGCCAAGATCGCCGATCTGCTCCAGCCCGAGCGCATCGGGGTCCGGCTGTCGGAGGAGTTCCAGCTGCACCCGGAGCAGTCCACCGACGCCATCGTGATCCACCACCCGGAGGCGAAGTACTTCAACGCACGCTGAGCTTCGACGCACGCCGAGGTGTCGCGCCGGGCCCGGTCACGGGCACTCCGGAGCGCGCCCCGGCCGTCCGGGACGGCAAGGGCGCCGTCAGGGACGGCAAGGGCGACATGCCCCGGTGCGCGCGGTTAAAACGAGGCGTTTGCCTTCGCCGAGTCGTACACTGGTCGGTCCACTGCAGGCCGGTTCCCCGCACGGGAACCGGCCTGATCGTCCCTCAAGGAGGTACGCCCGGATGACCAGCACGGTCCCCGCGCTCGGAACCCGTACGGCCGAAGGTTCAGCCCTGCAGGCCGTGCTCCTCGACATGGACGGAACCCTGGTGGACACCGAGGGCTTCTGGTGGGACGTCGAGGTGGAGGTCTTCGCCGCCCTGGGACACGCACTCGACGACTCCTGGAGACATGTGGTGGTCGGCGGACCCATGGCCCGCAGCGCCGGATTCCTCATCGAGGCCACCGGCGCCGACATCACTCTCGCGGAGCTGACGGTGCTGCTCAACAGGGGGTTCGAGGACCGTATCGACGGCGCACTGCCGCTGATGCCGGGTGCTGCCCGGCTGCTCGCCGAACTGTCCGCCCACGAGATTCCCACCGCCCTGGTCTCGGCCTCGCACCGGCGCATCATCGACCGTGTGCTGACCGCGCTGGGCCCGCAGAACTTCGCCCTGACGGTGGCCGGTGACGAGGTGGCGCGCACCAAGCCGCACCCCGACCCGTATCTGCTGGCCGCCGCCGGGCTGGGCGCGGAGCCGGCCCGATGCGCGGTCGTGGAGGACACCGCGACCGGGGTCGCCGCGGCCGAGGCCGCGGGCTGCCATGTCGTCGCCGTGCCCTCGGTCGCCCCCATTTCCCCGGCACCTCGGCGCACGGTCGTGACCTCGCTGGAAGAAGTGGACCTGGCTTTTCTGCGTGGCCTGATGACGGAAAAGCGCTGACTGTCCACGCAGCGTCATGCTGAATAGATCTATTCTTGCGGACCCCTCGAAAGAAAAAATTAATACGTAGCGACCGCCGAATCCAGGCCTTTCTTTACCTCTTTTCGGATGTGAGCTTCACCACTTCCGATGGGGTCGACAAGGGGGGTGGCGTGTGCTTTTACGCCTCCTTCGGGCGGCTCGGGTGTGCCCATGTGTCCCGATTGGTGAAACGCTGCACTAATCCTTCCGGCGTCGATCTTCCGGTCCGTTCGCGCCCGGTTCCACAGCGTGATGGGCATTCAACTCCAGTGTCTGTGACCCGTCGTGCGGGCGCGGATTAATCTCGTCGCGAGAACATCGCCGTACCCCGTGATCCGCCGCGACACCCCTGCATGTGGGATACACGGACTTGACGCCTGGAGAAACTCGAGCATGAACCGCAAGACTTTGGTGCTGCCGACCGTCGTCGGTCTGCTCGCGCCGGTACTCGCCGCCTGCGGCGGTTCCGGCAGCGGCAGCAACAGCGGCGGTGCCATCGTCGTCGGCACCACGGACCGGTTCACCGCCTCGAAGGACGCCCCCGCGCCCCTCGACCCGGCGTACGCCTACGACATCGGCAGCTGGAACATCCTGCACCAGACCGTGCAGACGCTGATGATCCAGCCCAAGGGCGACGGCAACCCGGTGCCCGAGGCCGCCGAGAAGTGCGGCTTCACCGACAGTGGCAACGAGCGCTACGCCTGCACCCTGCGCGACGGACTGAAGTTCGCCAGCGGCGACCCCATCACCGCGGCCGACGTGAAGTACTCCATCGACCGTGCCCGCGCCATCAAGGCCGACAGCGGCGTGGCCGGCCTGCTGTCCACCGTCGACACCGTCGAGACCCAGGGCGACCGCGAGGTCATCTTCCACCTCAACACCGCCGACGCCACCTTCCCGTACAAGCTGTCGACGCCCGTCGCGGGCATCGTCAACCCCAAGGACTACGAGAAGAACAAGCTGCGCGACGGCTTCGCGGTGGACGGCTCCGGCCCCTACACCATGACGGCAGACGTCAAGAACGGCGACATGGCCGACGCCGTCTTCACCAAGAACCCCAACTACAAGGGGTCGTTGCAGCTCAGCAACGACAAGGTGGAGATGCGCGTCTTCCCGGACGCCAACGCCATGGGCGACGCGCTCAACAAGGGTGACATCGACGTCATGACCCGCAGCATGTCGCCGGAGCAGGTCCAGAAGCTCTCCAACGCCGCGGGCAGCAACGTCGACCTGGTCGAGATGCCCGGCCTGGAAATCCGCTACCTGGCCTTCAACACCGACGCGCCGTCCGTGAAGTCCAAGGCCGTGCGCCAGGCGATGGCCCAGGTCATCAACCGCAGCGACCTCATCTCCAAGGTCTACGGCTCCCAGGCCGAGGCGCTCTACTCGCTGGTCCCGGCCACCGTCACCGGCCACTCCAACTCGTTCTTCAACAAGTACGGCGACCCCAGCGTGACGAAGGCCAAGTCGCTGCTGGCCAGGGCCGGCATCACCACGCCGGTGAAGCTGACGCTGCACTACACGACCGACCACTACGGTCCGGCCACCAAGAAGGAGTTCGAGATCCTTCAGCAGCAGCTCAACGACAGCGGTCTGTTCGACGTCAGCATCCAGGGCGCGCCGTGGTCGGCCTTCCGCCCGGCCGAGCAGAAGGGCTCCTACGAGGTCTACGGCATGGGTTGGTTCCCCGACTTCCCGGACGCCGACAACTACCTCGCGCCGTTCCTCGACAAGGACAACACCCTCAACACTCCGTACGCCAACACCCAGATCCGCAACAACCTGATCCCGGAGTCCCGCCGCCAGGCCGACCGGCTCGCCGCCGGCGCCAGCCTGACGACCATCCAGGACATCGTCGCCAACGACGTGCCGATGATCCCGCTGTGGCAGGGCAAGCAGTACATCGCCGCGCAGGGCGACATCACGGGCACGGCGTACGCCATCAACTCCACCTCGACCCTGCAGCTGTGGGAGCTCGGCCGTGGTGTGAAAAGCTAACGGTTCTTGAGGGCCCTGTCGGCACAGGGCCCGGCCCGGGGCGGGACGGCGGCTCCGGGTTCCGAGAACCGAAGACAAGGCACATGCAGTGAACATGCGCAACCAGTGGCCGGTCCTGCCCATAGTGGCGGGACTGGCCTCCGGCCTGTTGACCGGATGCGGATCAGACACCGGCGAATCCGGTGGTGACGGCTCCCACGTGGTGGTGGGAATGTCCGACGACGTCCTCGCCACGGACCCGGCCTCGGGCTATGACCCCGGCTCGTGGCTGTTGTTCAACAACGTCTTCCAGTCGCTGCTCAGCTTCCCCAAGGGCAGCACCGAGCCGCAGCCGGAGGCCGCCAGGACGTGTTCCTTCACCGACACGGAGACCAGGGTCTACCAGTGCACCCTGAAGGACGGCCTGAAGTTCAGCAACGGTGACCCGCTCACCGCGCAGGACGTCAAGTTCTCCTTCGACCGCATGCTGAAGATCAACGACGCGGCCGGTCCCGCGATCATGTTCCCCATGCTCGACGCGGTCCAGACACCGAACGACAAGACCGTCGTCTTCAAGCTGAAGGTCCCCGACGCCACCTTCCCCAGCAAGATCGCCTCCGGCGCCGGCTCCATCGTCGACCACAAGCAGTACGACGCCAACGGGCTGCGCAAGGACGGCCACGCGGTCGGCTCCGGCCCGTACCGGCTGGACTCCTTCGACAAGGACCAGGCCGTCTTCTCGGTCAACACGAACTACAAGGGCACCGCCGAGGTGAAGAACGGCGGCGTCACGGTGAAGTTCTTCCACGGCGACCAGGCCGCCCTGAAGCAGAACCTGCTCGACGGCAAGGTCGACATCGCCTACCGCGGTCTGAACGCGGGCGACATAGCCGGCATCGACCGGCAGAGCGACAGCAAGGGCATGGAGGTCATCGAGGGCACCAGCGCCGAGGTCCAGCACCTGGTCTTCAACATGAACGACCCGGTCGCCGGAAAGCTCGGCGTGCGCAAGGCCCTCGCCTACCTGCTCGACCGCGACGCCCTCATCAAGCAGGTCTACCAGGACACCGCGACCCCGCTGTACTCGATCATCCCGGCCGGCATCGCCGGCCACAACACGGCCTTCTTCGACACCTACGGCGCCCGCCCCTCCAAGTCCAAGGCCGCCGCCGCACTCCGCGCCGAGGGCATCACCGGCAAGGTGAAGCTCACGCTCTGGTCGACTCCGTCCCGCTACGGCCCGGCCACCGACCAGGAGCTGAAGGCGATCGCCGCCCAGCTCAACGCCAGCGGCCTGTTCGCGGCCGACGTCAAGTCCGTGCCCTTCGACCAGTACGAGAAGGACATCGCCCAGGGCAAGTACGGCGTCTACGTCAAGGGCTGGGTACCCGACTACCCGGACGCCGACAACTTCACCGCGCCCTTCTTCGGCAAGGGCAACGTGCTGAACAACAACTACACGAACGGCACGATCACCAGCACGCTCATCCCGCACACCGCCGCCGAGAGCGACCGCGCCGCCACCGACAAGGAGTTCGGACAGCTGCAGAACATCGTGGCCGAGCAACTGCCCGTCCTGCCCGTGTGGCAGGCCAAGCAGTACGCCGTCGTCCGCGACGGCGTCTACGGGCTGGAGTACTGCCTCGACGCCTCGACCGTTTTCCGGTTCTGGGAACTCAGCAAGAGCTGAGCCCCGCCACGCACCCGAAGGGCGCCCCTTCCCGCTCAACTCGCGGCAAGGGGCGCCCTCGTCGTACGCCGTGTCCTACTGCGCGCCGGGGCGCACCAGACCGCTCTCGTACGCGTACACCGCGGCCTGCACCCGGTCGCGCAGCCCCAGCTTGGTGAGCACGTGACCCACGTGTGTCTTGACGGTGGTCTCACTCACGAACAGGTCGGCGGCGATCTCGGCGTTCGACAGCCCGCGCGCCACCAGCTTCAGCACCTCCACCTCGCGCTCGGTGAGGGTGTGCAGCGTGTCCGGGACCGGCTCCTCACCGGAGGGCAGGTGCGTGGCGTACTTGTCCAGCAGCCGACGCGTGATGCTCGGCGCCAGCATGGCCTCGCCGGCCGCCACCACCCGGATCGCCTGCACGAGTTCGTTGGCGGGCGCGTCCTTCAGCAGGAAGCCGCTGGCCCCGGCCCGCAGCGCCTCCACCACGTACTCGTCGAGGTCGAAGGTGGTCAGCACCAGCACCTTCGCCGGGCCGTCCCGACCCGGGCCGGTGATCTGCCGGGTCGCCTCCACCCCGTCCATCCGCGGCATGCGGATGTCCATCAGCACCACATCGGGCTGCAGGGCACGCACCTGGTCGAGGGCCTGCAGGCCGTCTCCGGCCTCGCCCACGACCGCGAGGTCCTGCTCCGCCTCCAGGATCATCCGGAATCCGGTACGCAGCAGCGGCTGGTCGTCGACCAGTAGGACGCGGATGGCCACGTAAGTCTCCTTCGCTAGTCCGGCCCCATTCTGCCCTGCGCCAAGACACCGGACTCGGCCGCCCTCACCGGCAATGGATACGGCGGGGGAGTGCCGCCGAACTCCGGGCAGTGCGCCTGGTGGTCGCACCAGCCGCACAGCTTGGTGGGCCGGGGCCGCCAGTCACCGGTCTCGGTGGCCAGCCGGATCGCGTCCCACAGCGCCAGCAGCTTGCGCTCGACCCGCTCCAGGTCGGCCGGGACCGGGTCGTAGGTCAGCACGTCACCACTGCCGAGATACACGAGTTGCAGCCGCCGCGGGACGACCCTCTTCAGCCGCCAGACCACCAGGGCGTAGAACTTCATCTGGAACAGCGCCCCGTCGGCGTACTCCGGCCGGGGCGCCTTGCCCGTCTTGTAGTCGACGATCCGCACCTCACCCGTGGGCGCCACGTCCACCCGGTCGATGATCCCGCGCAACCTCAGCCCGGAATCCAGCTCCGCCTCGACGAACAGCTCGCGCTCGGCCGGCTCCAGCCGCGTCGGGTCCTCCAGCGTGAACCAGCGCTCGACCAGCTCCTCAGCCTGCGCCAGCCAGCGGGCCAGCCGCTCACCGCCGGGA
The DNA here is from genome assembly GCF_040646295.1 of Streptomyces sp. NPDC046197. Classification (NCBI taxonomy): domain Bacteria; kingdom Bacillati; phylum Actinomycetota; class Actinomycetes; order Kitasatosporales; family Streptomycetaceae; genus Streptomyces; species Streptomyces sp. NPDC046197. The sequence goes on from NZ_JBEYZY010000006.1 coordinate 45,673, forward strand.
TCGCCGGCGAACAGCTCCACCAGCTCGGGCCTGCTCTCCCGCAGCCTGTCCCACTGACCGGGGATCAGCGACTTGGCCCGGGGCGCGGTCCGCTCGGCGGCCGGGGCGTCGAAGAGCCGCTCCAGGACCGCGTGCACCAGGGTGCCCCTGGTCGCCGCCTCGCTCGGCTTCTCCGGCAGCCGGTCGATCACCCGGAATCGGTACAGCAGCGGGCACTGCATGAAGTCGCCGGCCCGGGAGGGGGACAGGGAAGCGGGCGGCAGGACAGCGGCAGCCGGCACTTCCGCGCCCGCACTCGCCAGGTCCGCACTGGAGACGCCGGAGTCCGTATCCGCCAGGTCCACGCCGGAGACCCCCGCGTCCACGGTCACCACCCCCGGGATCCCCGCCTCCAAAGGCACCGACCCCGCAGTCACCCCGTCCGGAGCCACCCCGTCCTCTGTGACCCCGTCCGGAGCCACCCCGTCCCCTGTGACCCCGTCCGGAGCCACCGGTTCCGCGGCTGTCGCCTCCGGTGCCCCGGCCGACGCCCCGGCCGGCTCGGCGGCGCTGCCGCGTGCCGCTGCCCCGCTCTCCGCGCTCGTCTCCATGCCACAGACCATACGGCCCGCCACTGACAGTGACCCAGCCGCGGTGCGGACGGGTGCGAAGGCGGGAAAAACACAGGGGGTGCCGAGGCGGAACCGTTCGCCACGGACGCATACCATCGACCCGAGACCTTCCGGCCGTCAGGCGCGGGAGACGCGCTTCGAACGAGGGGACACCGTGGACGTGAGCGGCGGGAGCGGGCAGCCGCGGTCCGGCAACGAAGAGTCGGCCGACCGCCACGGGGGCCCTACGACCCCGGCCACCGATTCCCCGCGCCAGGAGCCCGAGGCGGCCAGCGCCCCCGACAGCGCGGGCCGGGAGGCAAGGGCCGAGGGGCCCCGCTCCGGTGCCCCGGAGAGCGCGGGCGACGACACCCGGTGCGCACCGGGCGACAGCGAGCCGCACACCACACCCGGCACCGCGCCGACCGACAGCGGTGCGGGTGGCACCTCTCGCGGCACCGGCACCGGCACCGGCACCGCGCCGACCGACAGCGGCGGCACCGGTCCCGCCCACGACACCCACCCCGACCGCGCCCACGCCCACGCGGGGACGGGGCCGACCCCGCCGCCGCGGCGGCCCCGGGAGCCCGGGGGCGGCCTGCTCATGGGACGGCCCTTCGGCGTGCCCGTGTACGTGGCGCCCAGCTGGTTCCTGGTGGCGGCCCTGATCACCTGGGTGTTCGGCGGACAGCTCGACCGCGTACTGCCCGGGCTGGGCGCCGCCCGCTACCTCGTCTCCCTCTTCTTCGCGGTCGCCTTCTACGCCTCCGTCCTCGTCCACGAACTCGCCCACACGGTCGCCGCCCTCCGCTTCAAGCTCCCGGTCCGCCGCATCCAGCTGCAGTTCTTCGGCGGTGTCTCCGAGATCGAGAAGGAGGCCGAGACACCGGGACGCGAGTTCGTCCTCGCCTTCGTCGGGCCCCTGCTGTCACTGATCCTGGCCGGTGTCTTCTATCTCGCCCTGCAGCCGGTGGAACGCGGCACGGTCCCCGGCGTCCTGCTGGCGGGCCTGATGATCTCCAACCTCATCGTGGCCGCCTTCAATCTGCTGCCCGGCCTGCCCCTCGACGGCGGCCGCATGCTCCGTGCCGTCGTCTGGAAGATCACCGGCAGGCCCATGAGCGGCACGATCGCCGCCGCCTGGGTCGGCCGCGCCCTCGCGGTCTCCGTGCTGATCGGCCTGCCCCTGCTCACCCAGTCCGGCGCCCTCGGCTCCACCGCCGAGGACAGCGTCGGCATGGACACCGTCACCGACGCCCTGCTCGCCGCCATCCTCGCCGCGATCATCTGGACCGGCGCCGGCAACAGCCTGCGCATGGCCCGCCTGCGCGAGCACCTCCCCGAACTGCGCGCCCGTACCCTCACCCGCCGCGCCGTCCCGGTCGAGACCAGCACCTCGCTCTCCGAGGCCCTGCGCCGGGCCAACGCCGCGGGCGCCCGGGCCCTGGTGGTCGTCGACGGGCACGGCGAGCCCCTCTCCCTGGTCCGCGAGTCCGCCATCGTCGGCGTGCCCGAGCACCGCCGCCCCTGGGTCTACGCCAGCGAACTCGCCCAGGACCTCACCGACGGCATGCGCGTCTCGGCCGAACTCGCCGGAGAGGACCTCCTGGACGTCCTGCGCGCCACCCCGGCCACCGAGTACCTCGTGGTCGAGGAGACCGGCGAGATCTACGGTGTGCTCTCCGCCGCCGACGTCGAGCGCGCCTTCGTCAATGCCATGGCCCGGCCGTCGGCGTCCTCCTGACGCAGTGGTCGGCGGGCCTCCCCGGGACCGGTAGGCTGGTCACATGTCCGAACCGACCGGTGCCGCCCGCCGTCGCGGGCCCTTCAAGGTCGGGGACCAGGTACAGCTGACCGACCCCAAGGGCCGCCACTACACGTTCACGCTCGAGGCGGGGAAGAACTTCCACACCCACAAGGGGTCCTTCCCGCACGACGAACTGATCGGTGCACCCGAGGGCAGCGTTGTCCGCACCACCGGCAACGTCGCCTACCTCGCGCTGCGCCCCCTGCTCCCCGACTACGTCCTGTCCATGCCCCGCGGGGCAGCCGTCGTGTACCCCAAGGACGCGGGGCAGATCCTCGCCTTCGCCGACATCTTCCCCGGCGCCCGCGTCGTGGAGGCCGGCGTCGGCTCCGGCTCGCTCAGCAGCTTCCTGCTGCGCGCCATCGGCGACCAGGGCATGCTGCACAGCTACGAGCGCCGCGCGGACTTCGCCGAGATCGCCCAGCAGAACGTGGAGCGCTACTTCGGCGGGCCGCACCCGGCCTGGCAGCTCACCGTCGGCGACCTCCAGGACAACCTCTCCGACACCGACGTCGACCGTGTCATCCTCGACATGCTCGCCCCCTGGGAATGCCTGGAGGCCGTCTCCAAGGCCCTGGTGCCCGGCGGCATCCTGTGCTGCTACGTGGCGACGACCACCCAGCTCGCCCGGACCGTCGAGTCCATCCGGGAGATCGGCTGCTTCAACGAGCCGACCGCCTGGGAGACGATGATCCGCAACTGGCACATCGAGGGCCTGGCCGTCCGCCCCGACCACCGGATGATCGGACACACCGGCTTCCTGCTCACCGCCCGCCGCCTCGCGGACGGCGTCGAACCGCCCATGCGCCGCCGCCGGCCCGCGAAGGGCGCCTACGGCGAGGACTACGAGGGCCCCAACGCCGACGGAGGCACCGCCCGCTGAGGCGACCTCCCGGCAACCAACGCTCGGGCGCCGTGGCCGAGTTCCCGGAGACGATCCGGAACTCGGCCACGGCGCTTCCCCGTTGGAGCGGCGCAGGCCCCGCGCCGCGACCCGGCGGCGCAGAGCACGGACGAGTACCCACCCCGCCGTTCCCCTGCACTGTGACGTGTGGCACGATGCTGGCCACCCCCACCGGCACAGCCCTCACAGGAGAAACTCCTAGTGCAGCAATCCGCCGTTCCGGAACTGGCCCACACGCACACCCGCCCCATCCACTGGGTCGCCACCGCCACCGCTGTCGCCGGTGTGGTGGCCCTCTCCTCGGTCCTCCAGCCGGGCTCCGCGACGGCCGCCCAGCCGACCGGCGCCCAGCCGAAGTCCGCCTCCGCCGCAGCCCCGCCCCCCTCCACCACGGGCGTGACGTTCCCCATCGAGTGCGGTCCGCTGAAGCCCGTGGTGGCCAAGAAGGCCTACGGCGACCTCGACCGTGACGGCCGGCCCGAGACCGTGGCCGTAGTGCACTGCGACGGCTCCATGGGCACCCCGCCCGACGCCGTGTACGTCCTCACCCGGGCCCAGGGCGCGGACAGGCCCCGCGTGGTGGCCACCCTCCTCGACCCCAGGGACCGGCACACGGTGACCGACTTCGCGGTGCGTGCCGGCGCCGTCACCGCGACCCTGCTCGGCTACTCCTCGCCCGACGTGCCCAATTGCTGCCCCGACATCAAGGACAGCGTGAAGTGGCAGTGGGAGAACGGTGCGTTCGTCCGCTCCACGCCCTCCCAGGCACGCGGCATATGACCGTGCGCCGGGCGCGCGCGTGAGAAACGGGTGTGAGAAATCAGACAGGAGTGACGCAACGCTCCTGTGCGATCACCCGGCGTCAGGGCCGTGCACCTCAACCTTGTCCAGAACTCGCCGTACATGGATGCACTCGCCCGGACACTCCTTCGCCGAGTCGACAACATCCGCGAGAAGCCCCGGGGGTACGGGCGTTGCGGCCCCCTCGGCCTGCAGAAGCTCGTCGTCCGGGCCCTTCACGTAGGCCAGGCCGTCGATGTCCAGCTCGAACACCTCTGGCGCGTACTGCGCGCAGATGCCGTCGCCGGTGCACAGATCCTGGTCGATCCAGACCTCCAGTGCCTCGCCACCGTCCGAGGTCTGCTGCTGCACGGTCATCTCTCCTGCCGTTTTACGTCGAGCCCTACGGGAATCCGGCCAGCTCTGACGGGTGTTGAACGTCTTGACCCTACCTCCGCCCGCTTTCCAATCATGTTGGGTGGGTATTCCCCTGGCGTGAGGGAGAGCGCAAGGGTGAAGATCGGACACACCCCGACCGTCTTTGTGATCTAGGGGTTTCAATCGACACCCACCCAGGTAGGGTCTGGAAGCGTCCAGCTCCCCTTGGAGGAGGTGAGGACCGTGGCAGCCCACGACGACGACATTAACCGCGGCATCCGCCCGGGACGCGGGTCCGACGACCCGGCCGGGCAGATCGCCTACCTTGAGCAGGAGATCGCCGTCCTGCGCCGCAAGCTCGCCGACTCTCCGCGCCACACGAGGATTCTCGAAGAGCGGATCGTCGAGCTGCAGACCAACCTGGCCGGCGTGTCCGCGCAGAACGAAAGGCTGGCGAACACGCTCCGCGAGGCCCGCGACCAGATCGTGGCCCTCAAGGAAGAGGTCGACCGGCTCGCCCAGCCGCCGGCCGGCTTCGGTGTCTTCCTGCAGGCCAACGAGGACGGCACCGCCGACATCTTCACCGGAGGCCGCAAGCTCCGGGTGAACGTCAGCCCCAGCGTCGAGCTCGAGGAGCTCCGGCGCGGCCAGGAAGTGATGCTCAATGAAGCGCTCAACGTGGTCGAGGCCATGGAGTTCGAGCGGGTCGGGGACATCGTCACCCTCAAGGAGATCCTGGAGGACGGCGAGCGCGCCCTGGTCCTGGGACACACCGACGAGGAACGGGTGGTGCGGCTCGCCGAGCCGCTGCTGGACGTGACCATCCGCCCCGGTGACGCCCTCCTGCTCGAGCCGAGGTCAGGCTACGTCTACGAGGTCGTGCCCAAGAGCGAGGTCGAGGAACTCGTCCTCGAAGAGGTGCCCGACATCGGCTACGAGCAGATCGGCGGCCTCGGCAACCAGATCGAGGCCATCCGCGACGCCGTCGAGCTCCCGTACCTCTACCCGGACCTGTTCAAGGAGCACGAGCTGCGCCCGCCGAAGGGCGTCCTGCTCTACGGGCCTCCCGGATGCGGCAAGACGCTCATCGCCAAGGCGGTGGCGAACTCGCTCGCCAAGAAGGTCGCCGAGGTGACCGGCCTGGCCGCCGGCAAGAGCTTCTTCCTCAACATCAAGGGCCCCGAGCTCCTGAACAAGTACGTCGGCGAGACCGAGCGGCAGATCCGCCTCGTCTTCCAGCGGGCACGGGAGAAGGCCAGCGAGGGCACCCCCGTGATCGTCTTCTTCGACGAGATGGAGTCCCTGTTCCGCACCCGCGGCTCCGGCGTCAGCTCGGACGTGGAGAACACCATCGTCCCGCAGCTGCTCGCCGAGATCGACGGCGTGGAGGGCCTGCAGAACGTCGTCGTGATCGGCGCCTCCAACCGCGAGGACATGATCGACCCCGCCATCCTGCGGCCCGGCCGCCTCGACGTGAAGATCAAGATCGAGCGTCCGGACGCCGAAGCGGCCAAGGACATCTTCGGGAAGTACCTCACCGAGCGTCTCCCGCTCCACGCGGACGACCTCGCGGAACACGGCGGCGACAAGGACACCACGGTCCAGGGCATGATCCAGACCGCGGTCGAGCACATGTACGCCGAATCCGAGGAGAACCGCTTCCTGGAGGTCACCTACGCCAACGGCGACAAGGAAGTCCTCTACTTCAAGGACTTCAACTCCGGCGCCATGATCGAGAACATCGTCGGCCGCGCCAAGAAAATGGCGATCAAGGACTTCCTCGAAAAGAATCAGAAGGGCCTCAGGGTCTCCCACCTGCTGCAGGCATGTGTGGACGAGTTCAAGGAGAACGAAGACCTGCCCAACACCACGAACCCGGACGACTGGGCCCGGATCTCCGGAAAGAAGGGCGAGCGGATCGTCTACATCCGCACCCTCATCACCGGAAAGCAGGGCGCGGACACCGGGCGCTCCATCGACACGGTGGCGAACACCGGTCAGTACCTGTAAAAGCAGGGCGGCTGCGGGTGCCCTCCACGGGTATCCGCAGCCGACTGCTTTTCAGGCCAGGGCCGGAGCAAGGCAATGACGCAAATGATCTCCCCACCAGCGCAAAGGCGTTCTAGGCTCTTTCGTACCGCCGGGTCGCGCAGTGCGGGGACGGGCACCGCACAGGCACCTGAGCACCAGCGGTACTTGAGCGGCGCCCACGACCGAGGGTGCCGCCGGGCAAGGAGGGCCGCATGACCGTACGGCGAGTAATGGGCATCGAGACGGAGTACGGCATCTCCGTCCCCGGTCACCCCAACGCCAATGCCATGCTCACCTCGTCCCAGATCGTCAACGCCTACGCGGCGGCGATGCACCGGGCCCGCCGGGCCCGCTGGGACTTCGAGGAGGAGAACCCGCTGCGGGACGCGCGAGGCTTCGACCTCGCCCGCGAGGCCGCCGACGCCAGCCAGCTCACCGACGAGGACATCGGCCTCGCCAACGTGATCCTCACCAACGGCGCGCGACTCTACGTCGACCACGCCCACCCCGAATACAGCGCCCCCGAGGTCACCAACCCCCGCGACGCCGTCCTGTGGGACAAGGCCGGCGAGCGGATCATGGCCGAGGCCGCGGAACGGGCCGCCCAGCTGCCCGGCGCCCAGCCCATCCACCTCTACAAGAACAACACCGACAACAAGGGCGCCTCCTACGGCACGCACGAGAACTACCTGATGAAGCGGGAAACCCCTTTCTCGGACATCGTGCGCCACCTCACGCCCTTCTTCGTCTCCCGCCCGGTCTTCGCCGGCGCCGGTCGCGTCGGCATCGGTCAGGACGGCCACGAACACGGCTTCCAGCTCAGCCAGCGCGCCGACTACTTCGAGGTCGAGGTGGGCCTGGAGACGACGCTGAAGCGCCCGATCATCAACACCCGCGACGAGCCGCACGCGGACGCGGAGAAGTACCGGCGGCTGCACGTGATCATCGGTGACGCCAACCTCTCCGAGATCTCGACGTACCTCAAGCTGGGCACCACCGCACTGGTCCTGTCCATGATCGAGGACGGCTTCATCGCCGTCGATCTGGCCGTCGACCAGCCCGTACGCACCCTCCACCAGGTCTCCCACGACCCGTCGCTGAAGCGGCTCGTCACCCTCCGCAGCGGCCGGACACTCACCGCGGTCCAGCTCCAGATGGAGTACTTCGAGCTCTCGCGCAAGTACGTGGAGGAGCGCTTCGGCGCGGACGCCGACGACCAGACCAAGGACGTCCTCTCCCGCTGGGAGGACACCCTCAACCGCCTCGAACGCGACCCGATGAGCCTCTCCGGCGAGCTGGACTGGGTCGCCAAACGGGAGCTCATGGAGGGCTACCGGCGCCGTGACGGCCTCGACTGGGACGCCGCCCGGCTCCACCTGGTCGACCTCCAGTACGCCGACGTGCGCCCCGAGAAGGGCCTGTACAACCGCCTGGTGGCCCGCGGCCGCATGAAGCGGCTCCTGTCCGAGTCCGAGGTCGAGCGGGCCCGTACGAAGCCGCCGGAGGACACCCGCGCCTACTTCCGCGGACGCTGCCTGGAGCAGTACGCCGACGACGTGGCGGCGGCCTCCTGGGACTCGGTGATCTTCGACCTGCCGGGCCGGGACTCGCTCCAGCGCGTCCCAACCCTCGAACCGCTTCGCGGAACGCGAAATCACGTCAAGGAGCTCCTCGACCGCTGCCGCACCGCGGAGGACCTGGTCAGGGTCCTGTCCGGCGGCTGAGTGGGTACCCGGCCGGGGCAGGCCACCCAGGGTGGAAATCCCGGGCTTCGGGAATCATCGAGGTGGCCCTCGTACGTTGGAGAAACTGCAGGGCCGATGTCGGACCCGGCTTGTAGGGTCTGATCATCACCGATCGGCCGTAGTGCCGACCATGTCGGGCGAACTGAGCGGGGTGAGGGATATGGCAACGAAGGACACCGGCGGCGGCCAGCAGAAGGCCACGCGCTCCACGGACGAGGTCGAGGAGCAGGCGCAGGACGCGCAGGCCCAGGGCGACCTCAAGGAGCGGCACGAGAAGCTGAGCGATGACGTGGACTCGGTGCTGGACGAAATCGATGACGTGCTCGAGGAGAACGCAGAGGACTTCGTTCGGTCCTTCGTTCAAAAGGGTGGGGAGTAGGTTTTCCCTTCAAATCGAAGGTGGCGGGGGCTTCGGAGTTGGCAGGCGGAGAAGGCGTGAAGCGCTGCTCGCGGTGCAGGCAGCACAGGCCGCGGGCAGCGTTTCCGCGAAACGCAGCGTGTTCGCGAAACAAGGCAATGCGTGATGGGTTGCAGGCCTACTGCCGGGAGCACTGCCGGACGTGCGGTGAGATCAAACCGCACAGTGAGCGGACGCACATCACCGAAGCCGAGCGTGACGAGATGGTCGCCTCGCGGACGGGTCTCCGTGTGATCTGCCCGAAGGCTCCGGACGGGCATGTGGATCACTGCCGCAAGACGGGTAGGGTCCGTGGCGTACTGTGCTTCAACTGCAATTCGGCCATCGGAAAGTTGGGAGGCGATCCCGACGCCGTAGGTCGGGCTGCCGCCTACTTGGAAGGAAACTCGTGGAAGCCAATACTCCTGGCACCGGGCGTCTACCAGCTGCCTTCCTGACGCCTGGGTCCTCCTCCTTCATGGACTTCCTGTCGGAGCACCAGCCGGAGCTGCTGCCCGGCAAGCGGCAGCTGCCGCCGGTGCAGGGTGTGATCGAGGCGCCGCACGGCACGACCATTGTGGCCGTGACGTTCCCGGGGGGCGTCGTGCTGGCCGGTGACCGCCGGGCCACCATGGGCAACATCATCGCGCAGCGCGACATCGAGAAGGTCTTCCCGGCCGACGAGTACTCCGCGGTCGGTATCGCCGGCACCGCCGGTCTCGCCGTCGAGATGGTCAAGCTGTTCCAGCTGGAGCTGGAGCACTTCGAGAAGGTCGAGGGGGCGCAGCTCTCCCTGGAGGGCAAGGCGAACCGTCTGTCGACCATGATCCGTTCCAACCTGGCCATGGCCATGCAGGGCCTGGCCGTGGTCCCGCTCTTCGCCGGTTACGACGTGGACCGCGACAAGGGCCGGATCTTCTCCTACGACGTGACGGGCGGGCGCTCCGAGGAGCACGGCTACGCGGCCACGGGCTCCGGCTCGCTGTTCGCGCGGGGTGCGATGAAGAAGCTCTTCCGTGACGATCTGAGCGAGGACCAGGCCACGACCCTGGTGGTGCAGGCCCTGTACGACGCGGCAGACGACGACTCGGCGACCGGGGGTCCCGATGTCGCCCGCCGGATCTATCCGGTCATCACCGTGATCACCGAGGACGGGTTCCGCCGGCTGACCGAGGACGAGGCCGGGGAGACCTCCCGTGCGGTTCTCCAGCGGCGGCTGGAGGATCCGGACGGGCCCAAGGCGGCCCTGCTCTGACGGCCGGCCCGGGTTTCCATCAAGGTGATCCAGTGACTTCGACAGAAAGGGACGGATAACCGGTGTCGACGCCGTTCTATGTCTCACCCCAGCAGGCGATGGCCGACCGGGCGGAGTACGCCCGCAAGGGCATCGCCCGTGGCCGCAGCCTGGTTGTGCTGCAGTATGCCGACGGCATCGTGTTCGTCGGTGAGAATCCGTCCCGCGCGCTGCACAAGTTCAGCGAGATCTACGACCGGATCGGGTTCGCGGCCGCCGGCAAGTACAACGAGTACGAGAATCTGCGCATCGGCGGGGTCCGCTACGCCGACCTGCGGGGTTACACCTACGACCGGGACGACGTGACCGCTCGTGGTCTCGCCAACGTCTACGCCCAGACGCTGGGCACGATCTTCTCCAGCGCGGCCGAGAAGCCGTACGAGGTGGAACTGGTGGTCGCCGAGGTGGGGGAGACCCCGGAGGGCGACCAGATCTACCGGCTGCCGCACGACGGATCGATCGTGGACGAGCACGGTTCGGTCGCGGTCGGTGGCAACGCTGAGCAGATCAGCAGCTACCTGGACCAGCGTCACCGTGACGGCATGACGCTCGCGGAGGCGCTCAAGCTCGCCGTGCAGGCCCTCTCCCGTGACACCAACGGCAGCGAGCGGGAGATCCCCGCCGAGCGCCTGGAGGTGGCGGTGCTGGACCGTACGCGGCCGCAGAAGCGCAAGTTCAAGCGGATCGTGGGGCGTCAGCTGGCCCGGCTGCTCGCGGCGGACGGCGCCGCGACGGAGGCGGAGACCGCCGATGAGGAGGGTTCGGAGGAGGAGTAGTTCCGCCCTCGCGTACTGCCCGGGTGCCCCGGCCGACGACTCGGCCGGGGCACCCGGGCGTGTCAAACGGTGCCGGGGCGCGCCGTGGACCCCCGTACGACCAGTTCCACCGGGATGTCGCCGCCTTCGGGCGTACGGCCCTCCAGGACCGCCAGCAGGGCCCGCATGCCTCGTTCCCCGAAAAGCTCGGCGTCCAGGCGGACGGTGGTGAGCTCGGGGTCGATGGCGGTGGCGAGGGCGAGGTCGTCGAGGCCGGTGACGGAGATGTCGTCCGGGACCGCGAGGCCGAGGCGGCGCAGTGCCTTGTAGGCCCCTGCCGCCAGTTTGTCGTCGTCGCAGACCAGGGCGGTGGGACGGGGGCCGGGGGCGCTCAGCGCGGCCTCGGTGGCGGCCTGGGCGCCGTCGATGGAGATGGGGGCGTGGGCGGTTCGGACGGAGGTGCCCGGCACGGCGCGGGTGCGGGCCGCCAGTTCCCGCGCGCGCACTTCGAAGGTCCAGGACGCCACGTCGGCGGCCAGGTGCAGGAAGCGGCGGTGGCCGAGGCCGAGCAGGTGGTCGGCGACCTGGCGTACGCCGTCGGCGATGTCGAGGTTGACCGTTGCGGCGCCCAGGCTGCCTGCCGGGTCGCTGTCGAGCATGACCAGGGGCAGCTGGTCCCCGCGGATCGCGGTGAGGGCGTCGGCGGCCATGGAGGAGGCGATCACGCCGTCGAGGGCGGCCTGGGCGGATGCGAAGGGGTTCCGGGCGGGGCCGATGCCCTCGGGGGAGGGGTAGAGCACCACGCCGAAGCCGTGTTCGGCGGCGACCCGGGCGGCGCCGGTGTAGACCCCGGCGAAGAACTCGGTGGTCAGGGCGGGGACCACGAGCAGGACGGTGCGGGTGCGGCCGAGGCGGAGGTTGCGTGCGGCCAGGTTGGGCCGGTAGCCGAGTTCCTCGGCCGCCCGGCGTACCCGTTCGGCGGTCGCCTGCGAGACCCGGCCGCGCCATTTGTCGCCGAGGACGAGTGAGACGGCGGCCTGGGAGACCCCGGCGGCCTGGGCGACATCACGGCTCGTCGGGCGTGTGCTACCTCGTACCACCGCGGCCCTGCTCCTTCGTCTGGACGTCCGAACAGCGCACATGGTACGTATGACAGAGGACGTTATACGTAACACCTTGGGGCTGTGAGTGCCTGGGGCGAGCCGACGGAAGGCAGGGCGTATGGCCACGGGTTACCTGGAGATCCTCCGGGCAAGGCACGCCGGCCGGCTGCTGGTGGGCACGCTGGTGGGGCGTCTGCCCAACGCCACCGCCGCGATCGCCATCGTGCTGTTCGTCCGCGCGGAGGGCGGCACGTACAGCCTGGCCGGGGCGCTGGCGGCCGTGTACGGCGTCGCCAACGCCGTGGGACAGCCGCTCCTCGGCCGTCTGGTGGACCTGCACGGACAGCCGCGCGTCCAGTTCCCGGCCGCGGTGGCGGCGGCCGCGGCGATGACCGTCTTCGCCGTGACCGGCACCGCGCCGCCCGCGCTCGCCTACCCGGCCGTGGCGGCCGCCGGGCTGTTCACGCCGCCCCTGGAGGGCGGTCTGCGGGCCCTGTGGCCCACGGTGCTGCGCGGGGAGGACCAGGTGCACACCGCGTACGCCATGGACGCCGTGGCCCAGGAAGTCATGTTCACCGTGGGACCGTTGCTGGTGACCCTGTGCGTGTCCCTGTGGTCGGCGCGCGCCGCCCTGGTCGTGCTGCAGGTCCTGGGGGTGCTGGGCGCACTGTCCGTGGTCGTCTCCCCGCCCTCGCGCGCATGGCGCTCGGCGCCCCGTGAGGCGCACTGGCTGGGCGCGCTGCGCTCGCCCGGACTGCTCGCGCTGCTCGGCGCGTTCCTGTTCGTCGGCATCGCGCTGGGCTCCATCACGGTGGCCGCCGTCCCGTACGCGGACGACCACGGCGGTGACGCGGTGTACGGCTGGCTGATGGCGGCGCTGGGTCTGGGCGCGCTGGTCGGGGGCACTGTCTACGGGGCACGGCAGTGGGCCGGTGTGCCGGAGCGGCGACTGCGCGGGCTGGTCGCCCTTCTGGCGGTCTGTTACCTGCCGCTGATGCTGATGCCGGGCTCCGTCGCCATGGTGCTGCTGACCATGCTGTCCGGGGTCTTCCTGGCGCCCTGCATCGCCTGTGCGTTCATCATCGTCGACCGGCATGCTCCCAGCGGTACGGTCACCGAGGCGTTCTCCTGGCTTGTGACCACGTTCACCGTGGGGGCGTCCGTCGGAACGGGTGTCGCGGGGCCTGTGGTCCAGGCGGGTGGTGCCCTGTGGGGGTTCGTCGTGCCGGGCGCCGCGGGGGCCGTGTCGCTACTGGTCCTGCTGGCCACCGGGCGGGTCCTCGCAGCTCCCGCGGGGCGGGCGGTCGTTGCGGCTTCATCGGAAAATGATCCAAATCGTGCCGTCGAACCCCGTTTCAGCTCAGGGGATCGGGCGTAATGTTCAGTCATGGACCGCCGCATTTTCGGGCTGGAGAACGAGTACGGCGTCACGTGCACGTTCAGGGGACAGCGCCGCCTGTCGCCTGACGAGGTGGCGCGGTACCTCTTCCGCCGTGTCGTGTCATGGGGCCGCAGCAGCAATGTCTTTCTGCGAAACGGCGCCCGGCTCTATCTCGACGTGGGGTCACATCCGGAATACGCGACACCCGAATGTGACAACGTGATCGAACTGGTCACCCACGACAAGGCCGGCGAGCGCATTCTGGAAGGACTCCTGGTAGACGCGGAACGACGCCTGCACGAGGAGGGAATCGCGGGCGACGTCTACCTCTTCAAGAACAACACCGACTCGGCGGGCAACTCCTACGGCTGCCACGAGAACTACCTGGTGGCGCGGCACGGGGAGTTCTCCCGGCTCGCGGACATCCTCATCCCGTTCCTGGTCACGAGGCAGCTGCTCTGCGGGGCCGGCAAGGTGCTGCAGACTCCGCGCGGGGCCGTGTACTGCGTCAGCCAGCGGGCCGAGCACATCTGGGAGGGCGTCTCCTCGGCGACGACCCGTTCGCGGCCCATCATCAACACGCGCGACGAGCCGCACGCGGACGCCGAGCGCTACCGCAGGCTGCATGTCATCGTCGGCGACTCGAACATGTCCGAGACGACGATGATGCTGAAGGTCGGTGCCACCGACCTGGTGCTGCGCATGATCGAGGCGGGCACGGTGATGCGCGATCTGACCCTGGAGAACCCCATCCGGGCGATCCGCGAGGTCAGTCACGACATCACCGGCCGGCGCAAGGTGCGCCTGGCCAGCGGCCGGGAGGCCTCCGCCCTCGAGGTGCAGCGGGAGTACTACGAGAAGGCCGTGGACTTCTGCGAGCGCCGCGGCATCCGCACCGGCACCGTCGAGCAGGTCCTGGAGCTGTGGGGCCGCACACTGGACGCGATCGAGACCGAGGACCTCGACCGGATCGGCACCGAGATCGACTGGGTGATGAAGTACAAGCTCATCGAGCGGTACCGGGCCAAGCACAACATGACCATGTCGCACCCGCGGGTCGCTCAGATAGACCTCGCCTACCACGACATCCACCGTCGTCGTGGCCTGTACTACCTGCTGGAGAAGAAAGGTCAAGCCGCCCGGATCTGCAACGACTTGAAGATCTTCGAGGGCAAGTCGGTGCCGCCGCAGACCACTCGGGCGCGGCTGCGCGGCGACTTCATCCGGCGGGCCCAGGAGCAGCGGCGGGACTTCACGGTCGACTGGGTCCACCTCAAGCTCAACGACCAGGCACAGCGGACGGTGTTGTGCAAGGACCCCTTCCGTTCCGTGGACGACCGGGTGGAAAAGCTCATCGCCGGAATGTGAGCAGCGCGTCGGCGGACAACACGCCGGAACGCAATCAGGGCGCCGTACGTTGTGCGTACGGCGCCCTGCTCACGCCGACAGCGCCGTCCCGGGGGACAACACCCGGACTCCCGGCCGAAACCGAAGCAAGCCGGAACCTCGATCGGCACGCAAACGTCAGTAAGGTAGCGCGCACGCCACCCACAGGATCGATCGATTACGAGGCCCCCACCGTGCGCCGACGTTCACTTCTTCTTTCCGTCCCCGCGGGACTGGTCACGCTCGCCGCATGCGGCAACGACAAGTCCGGGTCGGGCAAGGCCAGCGCCAGTGCGTCGCCCTCGGCTCCGTCCGCCGCGCCCGCACCGAAGATCGTGTCCGGGCCACTGCCACCGATCACCGCGGGCACGAAGTTCGGTGAGAAGCCGACCGTCGCCAAGGGCAGCGGCGAGCCGTCCAAGGACCTCGCGGTCAAGACGGTCATCGCGGGAGGCGGCCCGACGGTGGCGGAGAACGACTACATCCAGGCGAACTACCTGGGCCAGGTCTGGGCCACGGGCAAGGTCTTCGACAACTCCTACGACCGCAGGACGCCCCTGCTCATCCAGCTCGCCCAGGGTTCGATCGTCGACGGCTGGCGCTATGCGCTCGCCGGCAAGAAGGCAGGCAGCCGGGTCGAGTTCGCCGTGCCGCCCACCTTGGGGTACGGCCCGCAGGGCAACACGCAGGCGGGCATCAAGGGCACCGACACGCTGGTGTTCGTCGTCGACCTGCTGGCCACGTTCAACTCCAAGAGCTCGGCCCAGGGCAAGGTCGTCCCCCAGAACAACGCCGACCTGCCGAAGGTGGGCACCAACACCGACGGCAACGCCCCGTCCATCGACGTCCCCAAGAAGCCGGCCCCGAAGGATCTCGTGGCGAACTACGTCATCGAGGGCGACGGAGAGCCGGTGACGGCGGACAACACCGTGCTCGTCCAGTACAAGGGCGTGCTGTGGGACACCGGCAAGGAGTTCGATTCGACGTACAGCCGGCACGCGCTGACCTCGTTCTCCCTCCAGCAGGTCGTCAAGGGCTGGTCCCAGGGGCTGACCGGCAAGAAGGTCGGCAGCCGCGTTCTGATCGTCGTCCCGCCGGCCCTGGGCTACGGCGACAACCCGCCCCCGAACAGCGGCATCAGCAAGGACTCCGTGCTGGTGTTCTCGGTGGACATCCTGGCGAAGATGTGACGCCGCCGCCCGGTGTCCCGCCGCAGGCGCGAGTCCGACCGGGATGTAAGACTGTGATCGTTGCCTTGTTGTACACGAGCAGGAGCTAGAGACGTGAGCATCGACAAGCCCGAGATCGACTTCCCGGGCGGCGAGCCCCCGGCGGACCTGGAGATCAAGGACATCTGGGAGGGCGACGGTCCGGCGGCCAAGGCGGGCGACACCGTCTCCGTCCACTACGTGGGCGTGGCGTTCTCCACCGGTGAGGAGTTCGACGCGTCCTGGAACCGGGGTACGCCGCTCCGCTTCCAGCTGGGTGTCGGCCAGGTCATTCCCGGCTGGGACCAGGGTGTGCAGGGCATGAAGGTCGGTGGCCGCCGCCAGCTGATCATCCCTCCGCACCTCGCCTACGGCGACCGCGGTGCCGGTGGCCGGATCAAGCCCGGTGAGACGCTGATCTTCGTCTGCGACCTGGTCGGGGTCTGATCGCCGTACGGCGTTCGTCCGGCCCGAGTCCTTGGGGCCGACCGGATCCGATCACCTGGGGCCCATGCCTGTTCGGGCATGGGCCCTCGGCTTTTGCCACCGCACTGCGGAGCGGTACGGTCGACGGTCGTAAGGACCATAGGGAAGGTGAAGGGCGTCGATGGCCATTGCCAAGGCCGAGCGGCTGATGAACCTGGCGCTGTGTCTGCTCGGAACGCGGCGGCCGCTCAGCAAGCGCGAGCTGCGGGAATCCATTGAGGCCTACGTCGAGGCCTTTGGGCCGGGGAGAGGTGCGGCCTTTGGGCCGGGGAGAGGTGCGGCCTTTGGGCCGGGGAGGGGTGCGGCCTTTGGGCCGGGGAGAGGTGCGGCCTCTGGGCCGGGCAGGGGTGCGGCCCCTGGGCCGGGCAGGGGTGCGGGTGCCGGTGCCGAGAAGCTTGCGTCCGGCAGTGACGACTCCTTCAACCGCATGTTCGAGCGCGACAAGGACGACCTGCGCGAGCTCGGGCTGGTGATCGAGACCGTCGAGAACCTCGACGGCGAGGTGGGATACATGGCCCGCCGCGACAGCAACCGCCTCCCGCCCATCACCCTGGACGCCGAGGAGGCCGCCGCCCTGGGCCTTGCCGCCAAGGTCTGGCAGCAGGCCCGCCTGGCCGGCGCGGCGAGCGGCGCGCTGCAGAAGCTGCGCGCGGCCGGCCTGCCCGAGGGCGTCGACCCGTACGAGGCGCACGGGGCGCTGGAGCCGCGCATCCCCGTGCACGAGGCCGCCTTCGAGCCGCTGATGCTCGCCTGCCGCGACCGGCGCCCCGTCGTCTTCGACTACCGCAAGGCCACCGCCGTCCACCCGGAGACCCGGCACGTCGAACCCTGGGCCCTGGAGTGCTGGCGCGGGCACTGGTACCTGGCCGGCTGGGACCGCGACCGCGGCGCCGAGCGCGTCTTCCGGCTGTCCCGGATCACCGGCAAGGTGCGCACCCGCGGCGCCGGCTTCACCGCCCCGGTCCCCGACGTCGTCACCGTCCGCGAGACCGTCGCGAGCTGGGCGGGCGAGACCGCGGACCGCTCCGCGCGGATCCGGCTGCGCTCGGGCGCGGGGTACCCCCTTCGAGCGAAGTCCACCTCCGTGCAGGAACTTGGCGACGGCTGGGACGAGTTGGAGATCCCGTACGGGCACGGGCTGGACGCCTGGCTGGTGGAGTTCGGCCCCGACGTGGTGGTCCTGGAGCCCGCCGAACTGCGGGCGGACGTGGTGGACCGGCTGCGTGCCGTGGCCAAGGGCTGAGGGGGAGCGGACAACACTGTGGCAGGCAAACCGGTCAGGCCCGTGAACGCCATCGACCAGACCCGGCGGATGCTCTCCCTGGTGACGTACCTCAGGGAGCGCCCCGGCGCCCGGATCGAGGACGTGGCACGCGCCTTCGGCATCACCGAGGACGAGCTGGTCTCCGACCTCGACGTGCTGCCCATGTGCGGCA
This sequence comes from Streptomyces sp. NPDC046197, assembly GCF_040646295.1. Lineage (NCBI taxonomy): Bacteria > Bacillati > Actinomycetota > Actinomycetes > Kitasatosporales > Streptomycetaceae > Streptomyces > Streptomyces sp. NPDC046197. The sequence continues at coordinate 63,354 of NZ_JBEYZY010000006.1, forward strand.
CCAGCTTCCGCGGCGGCGACCTGCTGGACATCGACACCGACGGCGAGCGGATCTGGTGGCACAACCCGGCCGCCCTCGGGGCCGAGGCGGCCGAGCCGTTGCGGCTGGCGGCCGACGAGGCGACCGCGCTGCTGGTGGCCGCCCGCGCGGTGGCGACCCTGCCCGGGCTGCGGGAGAGCGACCGCCAGGCGCTGCTGCGAGCGACCGCCAAGGTGGAGGCGGCGGCCGGCGAGGCCGCCGGTGCGAGCTCACGGCTGTCGGTGACCTTCGAGTCGGAGGGCGGTGTCTTCGCCGACGTCGACCGGGCCATCTCGGAGCGCCGCCGCCTGTGGATCCGGTACTACTCGCCCGCCCGGGACGAGCTCACCGAGCGCGAGATCGACCCCATCCGCCTGGTCAGTGTCGGGCACACCTATGTGGAGGCGTGGTGCCGCCGCTCCGAGGCGCGCCGGACCTTCCGCCTCGACCGGGTCGCCGAGATCAGGGTCCTCGACGAGCCGTCCGCGCCGCCCGAGGTGGAGCTGCGTGATCTGTCCGAGGCGCTGGTCCAGCCGGCCGCCGAGGACCCGGAGGTCGTCGTCGAGGTCGGTCCGGGCGGTCGCTGGGTCGCCGAGTACTACCCGCACGACAGCGCCGATGAGCTTCCCGACGGCGGGCTGCGTATTACTCTGCGCACCCCCGATCCGGCGTCGCTGAGACGTCTGGCGCTGCGGCTCGGGCGGGACGGCCGGATCGTCGCGCCGCGCGAGCTGGCCGACAGCGCCCGGCAGGCGGCGCGCGAGGCCCTGGCGGCGTACGACGGCATCGAAGCCGCCCAGGAGGGGACACCGCGGGCCACCGGGGGTGCGCAGCCGGTTGACGACGGGCGGTACGACAGGCAGGAGCAAGGGCTTTGAGCGAGTCGGTGACGTCTGGTGCGCGGGGGATGTCGGTGGCGGCTGCGTTCGCCGGGATGAGGAGCGTGGCCCCGGTGGTGTTCAGAGCGGGCTGCCCCGACTGCCGGGGCCGTTTCGAGCTCGCCGCGAGCGCGCTGCGCCTGGCCATCGGCGCCTCCAGCCGCACCACCTTCTACTCCTTCACCTGCCCCGACTGCGGCGCCTCGGTCCGCAAGCCGGCCGGGGAGCGCATCGTCGAGCTGCTGACCGGCGGCGGCGTCAGCACCCTTCGGCTGCACTCCACGGTTTAGTCCTCCGCACTCCATGGTCTGGTCCTCCAGCCGGACCCGACATGCCGCGTTCCCGGACCCGCGGCCGCGTTGCCGGACCCGCGGCCGCGTTCCCGGACTCCGCGGCGTGGGATTCCCGCTGGTCCGGCCGCTGATCGAAACGAAACCGCCCAGGACCGTCTAGGCTCGACCTCATGTTCTGGCCGATGTTCGCGGTAGCTGTGGGGTTCCTGGGACTTTCCGTCCTCGGTGTGCTGGCGGTCCGGGTCTTCCTGGAGGCGCAGCGCCTCGGCAGGCAGGTCTCGGACTCGGCGCGACGTATCAGCAGAGCGGCCGAGGACCTCGAGCGGGCGAGCGTGAGCGCGGCCCGGGCGGTCGACTCCCTGTGAGCCGCACCGGGAACTCCCGTGAGCTCCCGAACGTCTACCTTGCGGGGCATTCGCCCTGTCACCCCGTGCTTGCGGGCAGGTACCCTGCTGGTCGCGGCCCGGAGAACGAGGCGCGGCCCGCAGAGCAGGAGTACGCCCGGGGATGGTTCGGCGTTCATCCCCGGGCGATACGATCGCTGCCAGCACGATGGTCAGACACGCGTCCGATCCGTCGGACATGCCCGCCGCCCCGCCTCAGTGAGAAGGTGAAGACTTATGTTCCGCAACGCACTTGAGCCGTGGCACTTGGTGCTCCTGGTTCTGGTGATCGTCCTCGTGTTCGGCTCGAAGAAGCTTCCGGACATGGCGCGGTCGCTCGGCAAGTCCGCGCGCATCCTCAAGAGCGAGGCCAAGGCGATGAAGGACGAGGCCAAGCCCTCCGCCCCGGCTCAGCAGCCGGAAGAGCAGTCCCCGGCGCAGCGCACGATCCAGGCCGCCCCCGGCGACGTGAGCAGCTCCCGGCCGGTCAACGAGCCGACGGACACGACGACCCAGCGCTGACGCGAGGACCGGGGTTCTCCGGTCCACTGCACGAGATGAGGATGTGGGTTGCTCAAGCCTGCCCGCAAGGTGGAGAGGGATCCCGAGGGGCGCATGCCGCTCGCAGATCACCTGCGTGAGCTGCGCAATCGGCTCGCGAAGGGCGTGCTGGCGATCGTCGTCGTCACGATCGTGGCCGCCTTCTTCTACCAGCACATCATCAACTTCATCACCAAGCCGCTGCTGGACTCGGTCGGCTGCCCGCAGTCCTTCGGGCAGATGGCGAAGACGAAGGAAGACGTCCACTGTGCGCACATCACGGTCAGTGGCCTTCTGACGCCCTTCACGCTGGCGCTGAAGGCCTCCCTGACCGCCGGCGTCGTGGTGGCGGCACCGATCTGGCTCTACCAGCTGTGGGCGTTCGTCGCGCCCGGCCTGCACCGCCACGAGAAGAAGTACGCCTACGCGTTCGTCGGGTTCGGCTTCCCGCTCTTCCTCGGCGGCGGCTACCTCGCCTACAACGTGCTGCCCGCCACGGCGAAGGTGATGATCGGCCTCACGCCCGCGGGCGCGGAAAACCTGCTGCCGCTGGACAAGCTGCTCGACCTGGTCACGCGCATGGTGGTGGTCTTCGGCCTCTCCTTCGAGATGCCGCTGCTGCTCGTCATGCTCAACCTCACCGGCATACTGTCCGGCCGGCGCATGCTCGGCTGGTGGCGCGGCATGATCGTCGGCATCGCCGCCTTCGCGGCCGTGGCCACGCCCGGCGCGGACCCGATGTCGATGCTGGCGCTGGCGGCGCCGATCTGGGCGCTGTTCTTCATCGCCGTGGCCTTCTCGCTGCTCAACGACCGCCGCCGGGCCCGCCGCGAGGAGCAGGGGCCCGCGGACGACGAGGCCTCCGAGCTGGACCTCACCCCGGAGGAGATCGGCGAGGTCGAGCCGGTCACCGCCAACCGCGCGCTGCCCGAGCAGGCGGACACGGACCGGGTCAACGGGTACGACGACGTGACCTGAGACCGGTGACGGGGTACGACGACGTGACACGACGCCCTGACACGACGGGACCCGGCCGGCCGCTCCCGCAGTGGGAACGGCCGGCTTTCCGGTCCCCGGCCCCTTCGGGATAATGATCGTCCTGTTGTCAGTGCGGCCCGGTAGGCTCGAAAGCACGATGACAGAGGACCTCTCACCGGCCGAGCGGTATGCGGCGGCCCGCAGGCGCGCTGCCGAGCAGGCCACCGCGCTCGCCTCCTTCCGCGAGATGTACGACTTCGGCCTCGACCCCTTCCAGATCGAGGCCTGCCAGGCGCTAGAAGCGGGCAAGGGTGTACTGGTGGCCGCGCCCACCGGCTCCGGCAAGACGATCGTGGGCGAGTTCGCCGTCCACCTCGCCCTGCAGCAGGGCAAGAAGTGCTTCTACACGACACCCATCAAGGCGCTGTCGAACCAGAAGTACGCCGACCTGTGCCGTCGCTATGGAAGCGGCAAGGTCGGTCTGCTCACCGGCGACAACAGTGTCAACTCCGACGCCCCGGTGGTCGTGATGACCACCGAGGTGCTGCGGAACATGCTGTACGCCGGTTCCCAGACCCTCCTGGGCCTCGGCCATGTGGTCATGGACGAGGTGCACTACCTCTCCGACCGCTTCCGTGGTGCCGTCTGGGAGGAAGTGATCATCCATCTTCCCGAGTCGGTGACCCTGGTCTCACTGTCGGCGACCGTGTCCAACGCCGAGGAGTTCGGCGACTGGCTCGACACGGTCCGCGGTGACACCGAGGTGATCGTCTCCGAGCACCGGCCCGTGCCGCTCTTCCAACACGTGCTCGCCGGGCGGCGGATGTACGACCTGTTCGAGGAGGGGGAGGGGCACAAGAGGGCCGTCAATCCCGACCTCATGCGCATGGCCCGCATGGAGGCCAGCCGTCCCTCGTACACGGACCGCCGGCGCGGCCGTGCCGTGCGGGACGCCGACCGGGAGCGGGAGCGCAGACAGCGGTCCCGGATCTGGACGCCGAGCCGCCCCGAGGTCATCGAGCGGCTGGACTCCGAGGGCCTGTTGCCCGCGATCACCTTCATCTTCAGCCGCGCCGCCTGCGAGGCCGCCGTCCAGCAGTGCCTCTATGCGGGCCTGCGGCTCAACGACGAGGAGGAGCGCGAGCAGGTCCGCGCCCTCGTCGAGGAGCGCACCGCCGCGATCCCCCGCGAGGACCTGCATGTCCTCGGCTACTACGAGTGGCTGGAAGGCCTGGAGCGCGGCATCGCCGCCCACCACGCGGGCATGCTCCCGACCTTCAAGGAGGTCGTCGAGGAGCTCTTCGTCCGCGGCCTGGTCAAGGCGGTCTTCGCCACCGAGACCCTCGCCCTCGGCATCAACATGCCCGCCCGCTCGGTGGTGCTGGAGAAGCTCGTCAAGTGGAACGGCGAGCAGCACGCCGACATCACCCCCGGCGAGTACACGCAGCTGACCGGACGGGCCGGGCGGCGCGGCATAGACGTCGAGGGCCACGCGGTGGTGCTGTGGCAGCGCGCCATGAACCCCGAGCAGGTCGCGGGCCTGGCCGGCACCCGCACCTATCCGCTGCGCTCCAGCTTCAAGCCGTCGTACAACATGGCGGTCAACCTGGTCGAGCAGTTCGGCCGGCACCGCTCGCGCGAGCTGCTGGAGACGTCCTTCGCCCAGTTCCAGGCGGACAAGTCGGTGGTCGGCATCTCCCGGCAGGTGCAGCGCAACGAGGAGGGTCTGGAAGGCTACAAGGAGTCCATGACCTGCCATCTCGGCGACTTCGAGGAGTACGCGCGGCTGCGCCGCGAGCTGAAGGACCGCGAGACCGAGCTGGCCCGGCAGGGTGCGGCCCAGCGGCGCGCCGAGGCCGCCGTCGCCCTGGAGAGGCTCAAGCCGGGAGACGTCATCCACGTCCCGACCGGCAAGTACGCGGGCCTGGCACTGGTGCTGGACCCCGGCCTGCCCGCCGGCCGGTCCAACGGCCACCGCGGCCTGGAATACCACGACGGCCCGCGCCCGCTCGTGCTGACGGCCGAGCGGCAGGTCAAGCGGCTGGCGGCCATCGACTTCCCGGTGCCGGTCGAGCCGCTGGAGCGCATGCGGATCCCCAAGTCCTTCAACCCGCGTTCGCCGCAGTCCCGCCGGGACCTCGCGTCCGCGCTGCGCACCAAGGCCGGGCACATCCCGCCGGAGCGGCACAGCAAGCGGCGCTCCCAGGCGGCCGACGACCGCGAGATCGCCCGGCTGCGCACCGCGCTTCGCGCCCACCCCTGCCACGGCTGCAACGACCGTGAGGACCACGCCCGTTGGGCCGAGCGCTACCACCGGCTGCTGCGCGACACCAGACAGCTGGAGCACCGCATCGAGGGCCGCACGAACACCATCGCCCGCACCTTCGACCGCATCGTCGCCCTGCTCACGGAGCTCGACTACCTGCGCGGCAACGAGGTGACCGAGCACGGCAAGCGGCTCGCCCGGCTCTACGGCGAACTCGACCTGCTCGCCAGCGAGTGCCTGCGCGAACGGGTCTGGGAGGGCCTCGCCCCCGCCGAACTCGCCGCCTGCGTCTCGGCGCTGGTGTACGAGGCCCGGGTCGGCGACGACGCGATGGCGCCCAAGCTGCCCTCGGGCAGGGCGAAGGCGGCGCTCGGCGAGATGGTGCGGATCTGGGGCCGGCTGGACGCCCTGGAGGAGGACTTCCGGATCAACCAGACCGAGGGCGTCGGCCAGCGTGAGCCCGACCTCGGCTTCGCCTGGGCCGCGTACATGTGGGCGTCGGGGAAGGGGCTCGACGAGGTGCTGCGCGAGGCGGAGATGCCGGCCGGTGACTTCGTCCGCTGGACCAAGCAGGTCATCGACGTGCTCGGGCAGATCGCGGCCGCCGCCCCCATGGAGGGGTCGACCGTGGCCAGGAATGCGCGCAAGGCGGTCGACCAGTTGCTGCGGGGAGTTGTGGCCTACTCGTCCGTGGGATAGGCCCCGGCGGTTCGGCCATGCGCCCGGGGACCCGGTTCACCGGGCGCATCGGCGGGCGCGGGTGCTGTATGGCTGGTCGGGCCCGCGCGGCGGTAGCCGCATGGGGGCACGGCCCCGCCCAAGAGCCCTGTGCCCCAGGCGGCAGTGGGATACGGGTTACGGCGACCACCGGGACGGAATCCCTTCTTCACCCGTCACGGTGAGTGACTTCCGTACGCCCATTCGTCGTGACTCAGTGTGTGCGAGTGGGGTCTGAGCGTGTAAATGAGGCTGAGGGTACTCCTGTCATGCGGCCTCTTTCAGGTGCTTGCCGAATATGACTCAGCGTTGACCCGGTCGGACTAAGCTCGCCCGCGGCGCACCGAGTTGAGGTGTATTCGTGCGCTTGTTCCCAAATATGTCGAAGACGCAGACAGTCCTATGTCGTACCCCCTGAAAACTCCCCCGAACCCCAGCCGATTCGTCTCAGAGGGCTTACATGGTGAGTGTTCAATCGCCCCCCGGTGGCCGTGAACTTCCCTACGCGCGTGTGCTGTTGCTTCCCGCCATAGCGATGGCGGCGGCGACCGGAGCCGCCGTCGCCTCGGTGACGGACCCGGCCCGTCTCGCCGTCGGCTGCTGCGGCGCCGTCGCCACCCTGATGGTGCTTCTCACGGCCGCCGAAGCGTCCCGCCGTGCACGCGCCGTCCGTGTCCAGCGCGCCGAGCAGGCCCGTCACACCGCGTATCTGGAGCGGCGCCTGGCCGCCCAGGACGAGGAGATGGTCCGCCTAGCCTCGGAGATCGTCCCCGCCGCACTCCACTACCTGCGCTCCGGCAACACCCCCCGGGAGGTGATGCGGGACATCATCGACGGCGACCCCGAATGGTGCCGGATTCCCGAGTCGCAGCGCCAGGTCGTCCGCACCCTGTTGAAGATCGTCGACCAGGAAGACGCACTGCGCGACTCCACGGCGCGCTCCTTCGTCAGCATCGCCCGGCGCGTCCAGGCGATCGTGCACCAACAGGCCAAGGAACTCAGGGAGATGGAGGAGGACCACGGTCGCAGCCCCGAGGTCTTCGACGACCTGCTGCGCATCGACCACGGCACCGCGCTGATCGGCCGCCTGGCCGACTCCATCTCCGTCCTCGGCGGTGGCCGCCCCGGCCGTCAGTGGCCCAACCCGGTCACCCTCTACAGCGTGCTGCGCGGCGCCATGTCCCGGATCCTCGACTACCGCCGCATCGAACTGCACTCCATCGCCAAGGTCAACATCAAGGGCACCCATGTGGAGCCGGTCATCCACGCCGCGGCCGAACTCCTCGACAACGCCACCCGCTACTCACCGCCGCAGACCAAGGTCCACGTCACCGCCGTCGAGGTGCAGACCGGCGTCGCCATCGAGATCGAGGACGGCGGCGTCAGCCTCAGCGAGGAGGCCCGCGCCCGGGTCGAGAACATGCTGGAGCGCGCCAAGGCGGGCCTCGACCTCGAGGAACTCGGCGAGAGCCCGCGCCTGGGCCTGGCCGTCGTGGGCCGGCTGTGCTCGACGTACAACATGCAGGTCTCCCTGCGGGCCTCCGCGTACGGCGGTGTCCGCGCCGTCCTCGTCGTACCGAGCGACATGATGACCACCGAGCCCGCCCCCGGACTCGCCCACGGCATCGGTGCCACCGCCATCCCCAAGCCAGGACCGGGCGCCCTCGAGGGCCCCAAGCGCACCCCCAAGCGGCGCCGCCCGACCAGCCCGCGCATCCCCGCCTCGGTGTCCATGGAGGACGACGTCCCCGAGGTCACCGAGTGGACGCCGAACGGTCTGCCGCAGCGCCGCAGCCGGGTGAAGATCCCGCTCAGTCAGCGCATCGCCGAGCAGGTGGCCGCCGAGCGCGCGGAGCGGGAGGGCACCTCGGTGTGGGGCACGCCCCAGCCCGCGCCCGCGGTGCCCGAGCAGAACGAACCCGAGCCGGGCCTGTGGGTCGAGGCCTTCTGGGACGGACTGAAGAAGGACAACCCGGGCCCGGACCCGACCGCGTTCACTCAGGACCCGACCGCTTTCACCCACCTGATCAACAAGCCGGCCCGTGCCGAGGCCGACGACGAGGGGGACCTCAAGTGATCCAGCAGCGAGCGAACTTCGACTGGATGCTCAAGGAGCTCCACGACGGCGTACCGGGCATCGAGATGATCGTGGTGCTTTCGGCCGACGGCCTGCGGATCGCCCGCTACGGCGGCGACCCGGACGCCGCCGACCGGGTCGCCGCCGCCTGCGCGGGGCTGCAGAGCCTCGCGAGCGCCGTCGCCGTCGAGATCCCGGACAGCGACGGCCGGATGAAACTGGTCATCATCGAGATCCACGGCGGCTACTTCTACCTCATGTCCGCCGGGGCCAACGCCTACCTCGCGGTGCTCGCCGACATCCGTACCGAGCCCGGTCTCATGAGCAGCCGCATGCGCGACCTCGTGGTCCGCATCGGGGCCCATCTGACCAGTCCGCCCCGGCGGAACGGGCAGACCGTATGACTCCTTCGCGACGCCAGAGGCGCTACCCCACGCACGAACCGACGCCCGCCCCCAAGTCCGCCAAGGAGGGCGAGGAAAAGAGTCCCGAGCGGCTCTACGTGGTCGCCGGCGCGGACGAAGAAGGCGCCCGCGCCGCCCTCGACCTGGTCACGTTGATCGTGGCGCACGCGGACCCACCGCCCTCCGCCACCCCCGAGCAGGCGGCGGTGCTGAGGCTCTGCACGGCCCCCTTGTCCGTGGCCGAAGTGTCGGCCTACCTCAATCTGCCGTTCAGCGCGATGACCGTCCTGCTCACCGAGCTGCTCACGGCCGAACTGGTACAGGCGCGCGCCCCGATCGTCCGCCAGGCGGTTCCCGACCGTTCCCTCCTCGAAGCGGTGATGCATGGACTTCAAAGGCTCTGACACCATCCCCGGACCACGGACCGAGGACCATCTGCCGCACACGGCCCAGGCCGCGGTGAAGATCGTGATCGTCGGTGGTTTCGGGGTCGGCAAGACCACCATGGTCGGCTCGGTCAGCGAGATCAGGCCGCTGACCACCGAGGAGACCATGACCCAGGCCGGCATCGGCGTCGACGACAACTACGGATCCGAGTCCAAGACGGCCACCACCGTCGCGATGGACTTCGGCCGCATCAGCATCACCGACCAGCTGGTGCTCTACCTCTTCGGCACCCCCGGCCAGCAGCGCTTCTGGTTCCTGTGGAACGGACTGTTCGAAGGCGCGCTCGGCGCCGTCGTCCTCGTCGACACCCGCCGCCTGGAGGTCAGCTTCGACGTCATAGGGCGTCTGGAGGAACGTGGTGTGCCCTTCGTCGTCGCCATCAACTCCTTTCCGGACGCGCCTCGTTACCCCATCGCGGAGCTGCGCACGGCACTCGACCTCTCCGAGGAGATCCCGATGGTCGAGTGCGACGTCCGCCGCCGTGCCTCGAGCCGGGACGTCCTGATGACCCTCATGCGCTTCCTGCACTCCCTCGCCATGACCGGCTCGCTCACCTGACCGGGCTGCCCCCACACACACCGCATCCACTTCAGTCCCGAAAGCGACCACTGTGACGCCTGAACCCCACTCCCTGACCGGTCCGGACGACCTCACGCTCGGTCCGCCTCCCGGCTGTCCCGCGCACGGCCTCGGGCCCGGGGGACTGCACCGGCTCCACGAGGCGGAGGACCTCCGAGCGCTGTACGCGGAGCTCCGGGAACAGCACGGCCCGGTGGCGCCCGTGCTGCTCCACGACGACGTGCCGATGTGGGTCGTCCTCGGCCACGCCGAGAACCTGCACCTGGTGCGTACGCCCTCGCAGTACACGCGGGACAGCCGCATCTGGACCCCGCTCAAGGACGGCATGGTCAAACCCGACCACCCGCTCATGCCGCACATCGCCTGGCAGCCCATCTGCTCCCATGCCGAGGGCGACGAGCACAAGCGGCTGCGCGGTGCGGTCACCGGTGCCATGTCGACCATCGACCACCGGGGCCTGCGCCGCCAGATCGGCCGCTACACCCAGCGCCTCGTCAACGAGTTCTGCGAGGAGGGCCGGGCCGACCTCGTCCCCCAGTTCGCCGAGCACCTGCCGATGGCCGTGATGTGCGAGGTCCTCGGCATGCCGGACGAGTACAACGAGAGGATCGTGCAGGCCGCCCGCGACATGCTCAAGGGCACCGAGACCGCGATCGCCAGCAACGAGTACATCATGGGCTGCCTGTCGCGGCTCACCGCCCGCCGCCGTGCCGATGCCCAGGACGACTTCACCAGTCACCTCATCAACCACCCGGCCCGGCTGACCGACGACGAGATCGGCCAGCACCTGAGGGTGGTGCTCATCGCCGCCTACGAGGCCACCGCCAACCTCCTGGCCAACGTGCTGCGCCGGGTGCTCACCGAGCCGGGATTCCGCGCCCAGCTCAGCGGCGGGCAGATGACCGTGCCGGAGGCGGTCGAGCAGTCCCTGTGGGACGAGCCGCCGTTCAGCACCGTGTTCGGCTACTTCGCCAAGCAGGAGACGGAGCTGGGCGGCAAGCGCATCCGCAAGGGCGACGGGCTGCTGTTCGGCATCGCCCCCGGCAACGTCGACCCGCGTGTCCGCCCCGACCCGACGGCCAACATGCAGGGCAACCGCTCCCACCTCGCCTTCGGCGGCGGTCCGCACGAGTGCCCGGGCCAGGACATCGGCCGTGCCATCGCCGACGTCGGTGTCGACGCGCTGCTGATGCGGCTGCCGGACGTGCAGCTCGACTGCGACGAGGAGGAGCTGCACTACACGGAGTCGATCGCCTCGCAGCACCTGGTGGAGCTGCCGGTGCGGTTCACGCCGCGGGCGCCGCAGGACGTGATGGCGAAGCCGAGTCCCGGCACGGCAGCGGTGCCGCAGCAGCGCGCCACCTGGGAGATCGGAATCGGCCGGCCGAAGCCCGCACCCGCTGCCGAACCGGTGCCGGTGGCGGCGGTGCCGCAGCCGGAGCCCGCGGCGCCTGCCGCGCCGGATGCCCGGCCGCCGGCCGGACCGGCCCGCCCGAAGGGTGCCTGGCAGCGCTTCCTGCGCTGGTGGCGCGGTTACTGACCGGCCCACTCGCCGTGGTCGGACCAGGCCGCGAGGGTCCGGCCGCTGCGCAGCCGGTGCTCCACCCCCGTGACCGGATCGGTGAACTCCAGCGCCCGCGCCAGTAGTTGCAGCGGACGCCGGAAGTCACCGGCCGGCACGGGACCGGTCACCACCGGGTAGAGCGGATCACCGAGGATGGGCACGCCCAACCCGCTCATGTGCACCCGTAGTTGGTGCGTCTGCCCGGTGCCGGGCAGCAGCCGGTAGCGGGCGAGCCCGTCCGCACGGTGCTCGATCAGCTCCACGTGGGTGACCGCGTTCGGCTCTCCCGCCACCTCCCGGGCGGTGAGCACCCCGCGCTCCTTCACGATGCGGCTGCGCACGGTGAGTGGCAGGGCGAGAGCGGGCTGGTACGGCGCCACGGCCTCGTACTCCTTGCGGACCCGCCGGTCACCGAACAGCGTCTGGTAGGCGCCGCGTTCGGCGGGGCGCACCGTGAACAGCACCAGCCCGGCCGTGAGCCGGTCCAGGCGGTGCGCGGCGCTGAGTGTGGGAATGCCCAGCTCCTCGCGCAGCCGGGCGAGCGCGGTCTGAGTGACGTGGCTGCCCCGGGGCGTGGTGGCGAGGAAGTGCGGCTTGTCCACGACGACGATGTGCTCGTCGCGGTGGACGACCCGCACCGGGAACGGCACCTGCACCTCGGCGGGCAGTTCCCGGTGGAACCACACGAACATCCCCGGCGCGAACGGGGCGTCCGGCGCCACCGCCCGCCCGTCGGCGCCGACGATCAGCCCCGCGCCGAACATCCCCTCGACCACCCCGGGGGCCGCCCCCGACAGCCGCTCCACCAGGTGTTCGCGCACGGTGGCCCAGGGGCCGCAGGCGGGCAGCCGCACCCGCACCGGGTCCACCCCGTGGCGCTGCGGCAGGGGCGGGGACGGGATCCGGGTCTTGCGTCGCATCACGGCCCAGCGTACGAGGTGCCGTGACGGCCGCGGCCGTGAGGCGGGGCCGGCCCGGGGTCAGGAGCCGGTGCCGGACTCCTGCGGGAAGAAGGTGATCAGGGTGGCGGTGCCGTCCTGGTCGACGATCCGGACCGCCGGCTCGGGTATGTCCTGGGTGGTGACGTCGACCTCCCTGGGATGCGACACCAGGTGCCGCAGGACGACCGGGTAGCGTGCCGACCGTCCGCCGACGGAGACGGCCACGATGTCGTCCTTCGGGTCGTAGGTGAGGGTGCCGAAGGGCAGCCGCTCGGCCTCGTACTGATGCCCGACCTCGGGGTCCAGTACTTCGATGCTGACGGATTCCCCGTCGTGTTCCTCGGTCATCTGGTTGAGAACTGTCTCCCAGGTGCCGCGGTCCAGCGTTTCGGAGCCGGCCATCGTCGCTCCTCCCTCCGGTAGCGATCTGCTCCCCTTACAACGGTCGCACAAACCGGCAGCTCAGGCCTGCGGTGCCGGTTCCCGGCGTCTCTGGTCGCGATATGTCGTGTGTATTGACCGACGCGGTGAGATCGCGATATGTTCGGCCGCGGATATTCGGAAGCGAGGTGATCATCGTGGCGATGAAGCGCCGCAAGCTCGGCAACCCACTGGCGCTCGCCGTGCTGGCGACCCTCTCGCAGAAGCCGATGCATCCGTACGAGATCGCCCAGACCCTGCGCCGCCAGGGCAAGGACACCAGCACGAAGATCAACTACGGCTCCCTCTACACCGTCGTGCAGAGCCTCGAGAAGCACGGCTTCGTCGAGGTCACCGATGTCGAGCGGCAGGGCAACCGCCCCGAGCGCACGATCTACGGGCTCACCGACGCCGGGCGCCAGGAGATGACCGAGTGGATGTCCGACCTGATGGCCGTCCCGGTCAAGGAGTTCCCGATCTTCGAAACGGCCCTGTCCCTCATGGGCGTCCTGCACCCGGACGACGTCGTGCGGCTCCTCGAGGAGCGGTTGGGCGCCCTGGAGGTGCAGGCGGCCAGTGGGCGAGGGGCCCTGGAGAAGCTGTACGAGACACTGCCACGGCTCTTCCTGGTGGAGACCGAGTACCAGGTGCACATGGTCGAGGCGCAGGCGCAGTGGGTGCGCGGATTCCTCGACGAGCTGAGGAACGGCTCCCTGCCCGGCATCGAGGCCTGGCGGCGGTTCCACGAGACGGGCGAGATTCCGCTCGACTTCCAGGACCTGGAGGCGCCCGGGACCGAGACCTGACCCGGCGAAGCAGCTGAGAAAAGACCCCGGCAGGACTGTTGCAGCAGTCCCGCCAGGGTCTCGAACCCCGAGCCGAATCCACCGTGAGGCACATCCGGGTGATCGAGGTGCGGCACACCCAGGATAGCCCGGCGCTCTTCACGTGGATCACTTCTCACACCTCCAGGAGAGCTCCGCCATGAGCGATACCCGTGCGCCCGCTGTCGCGGCGCGTCAGCTGGTCAAGACCTATCCCGGTGACGTCACCGCCCTGGGGGGCATGGACATCACCGTCGAACCCGGCACCGTCTTCGGGCTCCTCGGCCCCAATGGCGCCGGCAAGTCCACCACCGTCAAGATCCTCACCACCCTGGCCCGCCCCGACTCCGGCTCGGCGACCGTGGCCGGCCACGACGTGCTGCGCCACCCCGACCGGGTACGGCGGGCGATCGGCGTGGTCGCGCAGAGCTCCGGTGCCGACCCGGTGGCCACCGGCCGCGAGAACCTCCAACTCCAGGGCAGGCTCCACGGTTTGCGGGGCGCCCGGCTCAACCGGCGCGTCGACGAGCTCCTGGAGCGCTTCACGCTCACCGACGCGGCGAAACGGCCGGTCAAAGGCTACTCCGGCGGCATGCGGCGCCGCCTCGACGTGGCCCTGGGCCTGGTGCACCGGCCCGAGGTGCTGTTCCTCGACGAGCCCACCACCGGCCTCGACCCCGAGGCCCGTGCCGCGATGTGGGACGAGATCGGCCGCCTCGCCGGCGAGGAGGGGCTGACCATTCTGCTCACCACGCACTACCTGGAAGAGGCCGACCGGCTCGCCGAGCGCATCGCGATCGTCGACCGCGGCCGGATCGTCGTGGAGGGCACCCCCCACTCCCTCAAGGGCGAACTCCGCGGCGACGCCGTCCACATGGAGCTGCGCGAGGCGGTCGGCGAGGCCGGCCGTACGCTGCTGACGAGCACGCTTCGCGCGCTGCCGGGAGTGCACGACATCCTGATCGAGGGACGCCGGATCAGCGCCCGCGCCGACGACGGAGCCGCCGCGATGCCCGCACTCCTCGCCGCACTCGAACGCGCCGGGGTGACCGTCGCCTCGGCGACCGTCGCCCGCCCCTCGCTCGACGACGTCTACCTCCGCCACGCCGGCCGACGCTATGTCGCGGCCGAAGCCGGCACCACCGACGCCCTCGCCCTCGCCGGAGGTGTGCGATGAGCACCGCCGTCTCCCAGACCTGGTACATGACCCAGCGCCAGCTGATGGTCTTCGCACGCCAGCCCGCGTACGCGGTCATCACCCTGATCCAGCCGGTGATCTGGCTGTTCCTGTTCGGCAGCCTGTTCAAGAAGGTCGTGGAACTCGGCGGCTTCGGCACCACCTCGTACCTGGACTACCTGGTGCCGGGCGTGGTCGTGATGAGCGCCCTCAGCTCCAGCATGTGGGCGGGCATGGGCACGCTGGAGGAGATCCAGCGCGGCACCCTCAACCGCTTCCTGACCACACCGGTCAGCCGCGCCGCCCTCATGAACGGCAACGTCGTCAACAACGGGCTGGTCACCGCCCTGCAGTCGGTGGTCATCGTGCTGCTCGGGCGGCTGGGCGGCGCCGACTACCGCGGCGGCATCGGCGGTGTCGCGATCCTGGTCCTCGCCTCGGTGCTGCTGGGCACGGTCTTCGGGGCGCTGTCCAACGCGCTGGGCATGCTGGTGCGGGAGCGGGAGTCGATCATCGGGATCAACACCTTCCTCCTGCTGCCGCTGACCTTCCTGTCGTCCGCCTTCATGGCTCCGTCCCGGATGCCGTCCTGGATGCGCCACATCGCCGACTTCAACCCGCTCAACTGGGCGATGGTCGCAGGCCGTTCCGCGCTGGCCGAGCATCCGGACTGGAGCGTCGTGCTCAGCCGGTCGGGTGCGCTGCTGGGCCTGGCCGTGGCCGCCGTGTGGCTGTCGATCCGGACGTTCCGGTCCTACCAGCGGTCGGTGTGAGCCCGGCGAACGCCCCTGGCACGGCGAAGCGGCGGCATCCCGAAGGATGCCGCCGCTCCACACGGCCGAGGTGGACTCATGCGGCCGACGCCGCACCCTCCTGCTCGACCTCGATACGCGCGTTCCAGTCCCGCTTGGAGGCCTGCCAGCCGTCCTCGTTGTGGCCCAGGCGCCAGTAGCCGGAGATCGACAGGTCCTCGCGCGGAATGCGGTGCTCGACCCGCAGCAGCCGGCGCAACTCCTTCACGAACGCGGCCTCACCGTGCACGAACGCGTGCACCCGGCCCTCGGGGAACTCCAGCGCCCGTACGGCCTCCACCAGTGCCTCGCCCACGGGCCGCTCGCCGCGGTGCAGCCAGACCACCGCCACGTCGGAGTCGATCTTCTGCTCCTCCCCGGGCCCGGCGACCTCGATGAAGGCATGGGCCCTGGCGCCCTCGGGCAGCGCTTCCAGGGACCGGGCGATCGCGGGCAGTGCGCTCTCGTCCCCGGCGAGGAGATGCCAGTCGGCGCTCGCGTCCGGGGCGTAGGCGCCGCCGGGGCCCATGAACCGCACGGTCTCGCCCGGCCGGACACGCAGCGCCCACGGTCCGGCGAGACCCTCGTCGCCGTGCACGACGAAGTCCAGGGTCAGCTCGCGGTGTTCGGGATCCCAGGCGCGGATCGTGTACGTCCGGGTCACCGGCCACTGCTCGCGCGGAAACTCCTCCCGGATGCGCTCCATGTCGAAGGGCTCGGGATAGGTGACGCCGTCGGCCGGGAACAGCAGCTTCACATAGTGGTCCGTGTACGTGTCGGCCGCGAAGTCCGAGAGGCCCGGGCCACCGAGCACCACGCGCTGCATGTGTGGAGTGAGCCGTTCGGTGCGGACGACCTGCGCGGAATGTGCCTTCCGGGGCTTACGCGCCGGACGTTCTGCCATGACGGCCTCCCTGTTCCCCTCGCTTAGGCTTACCTAAGTTAGCACCTTCCCTCAATCGACACCTCTCCCGTCTCTCTCGCCGAGGACTTCGCGGGCGCGCGGGGGCGGAGCCGTCAGGTCCCCAGCGTGGTGAGCAGCCGCTGCAGAGAACCCCCCAGCCCCCAGCGCTCCGCCAGCTCCCCCAGCGCCACCGGATCGCGGGGCGCGCGGGGCAGTGCCGTGTCGACGTCCGGCAGCGGGACGTCGGCGGCCACGCGCACCACCTGCGGCGCCACCGCGAGGTACGGCCGCGCCTCGTCGAGCCGCCTGCGCTGAGACGGGGTGAGCTTCGCCCCGGGGTCGTCGACCGCCGCCATGATCCCCGGCAGGTCGCCGAAATCGGCGAGCAGCCTGGCCGCCGTCTTCTCCCCGATGCCGGGCACGCCCGGCAGCCCGTCGCTGGGGTCGCCGCGCAGCAGCGCCAGATCCGCGTACCCGCTGCCGTCCACCCCATACTTCGCCAGCAGCACCGCCTCGTCGGTGGTCTGCAGCGTGCCCACGCCCTTGACCGGGTACAGCACCCGCACCCGGCGCGCGTCGTCCACCAGTTGGTACAGGTCCCGGTCGCCGGTGACGATGTCCACCGGGCCCTCGGCGCGGGCCGTGAACGTGCCGATGACGTCGTCCGCCTCGTACCCCTCGACGCCCACGCGCGCGATGCCCACGGCGTCCAGCACGGCCTCGATGACCGGGACCTGGGGCGACAGCGTGTCCGGCACCTCCTCCTCGTCCGGGCCGCTCTCATGCTCCTCGGCGACTCGGTGCGCCTTGTAGGAGGGGATGAGGTCGACCCGCCACCGGGGCCGCCAGTCCGCGTCCATGCAGGCCACCAGACGTTCGGGGCGGTGGTCCTTGACCAGGCGGTCGATGAAGTCGAGCAGCCCGCGCACGGCGTTGACCGGCGTGCCGTCCGGAGCCCTGATCGACTCCGGTACGCCGAAGTAGGCGCGGAAGTACAGGGAGGCGGTGTCGAGAAGCATCAGTCGTCCGGTCACGCCTCGCATCATGCCGCACGGCACCGACAGTCACTCGTCGGCATGGAAGCGGGGGCCCTGGGTGGGCGTCGCGTCGGGCCGAGGGTGGTTGCCCATGTCAACTGATACGTGTCCTCACCGCGGGCTCTTCTGGTGGACGTGCCCTCGCCGCCGCCCGCCCTCCCGGTGGATGCCCCCTCGCCTGCCTCTGGTGTTCCGGTGGACGCCGCGCGTCGCCTACGGTAAGGATCCGGCCAACCACGCAGAGCGACGCCATTGCCTGAGCTTGTCCGCTCGTCGACCGGCAGCGCCGGTGACCGGTTCGACGCGCTGTGCGTCCACCGTGCGGTTGCCGGCAACCGGAGGCTGCGGTACGGGAGTTCACCACTCGGCATGTCACCCCGGATCACCCCAGATCACCGCCATGGCGTAAGCCCCGTGCCCGGGACTGCGGGCGGGCGGGCGGACCATGACGAGGAGCCCGAGCGGGGCGAACCGGACGACGGCGCCTCCCGCGCCGGGGGCGGGTGACGCCGCTCGCCCGCGTACCCGGGGCCCGCTGGTCAGCCGGTTCGTCCCGGCGGCGGGGTCCGCGCCCGGTGCGAAGGAGGGCTGATCGACTGGCGCGAACTGTGGGGTCGTACCTCACGTGAGGTGACGGGGAAGTGGCGGCCGCATGAAACGGTTTGCCGAACATGCGTAGGGTGCAGAGAAGCCATTGCACGCGGTGCGCCTGGATACGGGGCGGCAGCCGAACACGGACAACCGGACCGACGAGCGAAGGAGGGAGCCGGAGCGATGGGCGACCACAAAGAACAGCCCCTTCGGGTGGGCGCGGCCGTGCGGCGCCGCCGCCGCGCGCTGGAGCTCACCCTCGCCGTCGTGGCCGAGCGCAGCGGCCTGTCCGTTCCCTTCCTGAGCCAGGTGGAGAACGACCGGGCCCGCCCCAGCCGCAGCTCCCTGGAGAAGGTGGCCGACGCCCTGCGCACCACCGCCGTGGAGCTGCTGGCCGCGGCCGACCCGGCGTGCAGCGTCGACGTCGTGCGCGCCGACGTCACCGAGCTGGAGCCCCAACCCCTGGTGCGCTCCCTGGTGCGCGGTCACCATCAACTGCTCGCCTCCGAGTTCACCGGCGACCATGACGCGGGCCGTGAATTCCAGCACCGCAACGACGAGTTGATGTACGTCGCCGACGGCGGGGTGGAGATCGAGGCGGAGGGCCGTGCCTACCGGCTGGGGCGGGGCGACACCATGTACCTGACCGGCGGGGTGCGCCACCGCTGGCGGGCCACCGTGCCGGACACGCGCGTGATCGTGGTCGCGGTGGCCGAGCACATCGAGGCGGTCCAGGACCGGCCGCGCTGATGCGGGTGGTCTCCCTGGTGCCCTCGCTGACCGAGGCGGTGGCGGCCTCGCTGCCCCCTTCCGCCCTGGTCGGAGTCACGGACTGGTGCACCCGTCCGGCCGGACTGGCGGCCACGCGCGTCGGCGGCACCAAGAACCCCGCGGTCGACCGGATCATCGCCCTCGCCCCCGACCTGGTCGTCGCCAACGAGGAGGAGAACCGGGCGCCCGACCTCGAGGCCCTGCGCGCCGCGGGGCTGGAGGTGCTCGTCACCGAGGTGCGGGACGTGGAGCAGGCGTTCCGGGAGCTGGCGCGGGTGCTGGCGGCGTGCGGTGCCGCCCGGCGGCCGCGCTGGCTGGACGAGGCGGAGGAGGCCTGGTCGTCGCTGCCGCAGCCGGAGCGCCGTACGACCGCCGTCGTCCCCATCTGGCGGCGACCGTGGATGGTGCTGGGCCGGGACACCTTCGCGGGGAACGTACTGGCCCGCCTCGGCATCGACCACCTCTACGCGCACCATGCCGAACGCTACCCACGGATCTCCCTTCAGGAACTGCGGGAGGCGGCCCCGGACGTCGTCGTCCTGCCCGACGAGCCCTACCGCTTCACCGCCGACGACGGTCCCGAGGCCTTCGCCGGACTGAGGTGCGCGCTGGTCAGCGGGCGGCACCTGACGTGGTACGGGCCGTCGCTGGCCGAGGCGCCGGGGGTGCTGCGGGAGGCGCTGCGAGCAGCGCACCGCTGACGAGCCCACGGACCGTGTGCGTGGCCGCGGCGAGCCAGCCGGTCGCGAGAAGACCGCAGAGGCCGACGGCGAGCCCGTCGTAGACGAGGAGCCCGGTGTGCCGGGCCAGGGCCACGGCGCCGGTGACACAGGTGCCGACCGGGAACGTGAACGCCCACCACGTCATCGTGAAGCCCATGCCGCGGCGCCGGGCCCGCAGGACGTGGGCCGCGGCCAGAACGAGCCAGAACAGCGCGAAACCCATGACCGGGACGCCGTAGAGGACGGCAAGGGTGCCGAAGCCGTGGCCGTACGGGGCCCGTACGACGCCGGGTGCCACGTCCGCGAAGGTGCCGACGGCGGTCGTGGACTGCCCGAGCGGACCCAGGACCAGAAACAGCGTCGGAGTCAGGGCGAGGGGGAGCGTCCCGGTGGTGAGCAGCCGTCCGAGGACGAGCGGCAGCAGGGCGAGGGTCGCCACCAGGCTGAGCCCGAACATCGCGACGCACGTCAGGAGCAGGGTCTGCCGCGCCTGCCCGGCCGGCAGGTGCGCCACGAGGGCAGGGCCGACGGCGGCCGACACCATGGGGGCGACGACCGGCAGCAGCCACACCGGTGTGGCCTCCAGGGGCGCTACCCGGTCACGTACGGTCAAGAGGTACGGCACCGCGACCGCAGCCGCGATGGCGACGGCCGTCCCCGCGGTGAACAGCCCGGCGTCGAGGACGACCGCCGCCCGGGTGCCGATCCAGTCCCGCCCGACGGCCTGGGCCCCCGCGCCGACCGCGAGCAGTGCCATCGCGAGACAGCCGTAGAACGGGGCCGTCGCGGGATCGCGGAGATGGGCGCGGGCCTGGTCGCGGTGGTGCCTCCAGTGCAGGGCGCGGGCGACGAGGAGGACCCCCAGCAGGGTGAGCGAGAGGGACCACACGGCGGTGCAGGCCGTGCGCAGCCCGGGAAGTCGGACCGGGAGCACGGCACCCGCCGTGGCGACGGCGGCCGTGCCCATGACGGAGGCGTACCAGTTGGGTCCGAGGTGACGCAGGGCCGCGAAGCGATGTGCCCGGGGCGCCCCCTCGGGGTGGGCGGGATCGGCGTGAGGCCGGGCGGATTCGGTGGGCCGGGAGGGGTGGGCGACGGTGACCATGGCTTCACGGTCGCCCGGTCCGTCGGCTGCCACCAGGGGGTTTGTCTCTATCAGGGCATAAGCTGGATTTATGAGACGGCAGGATGAGAGCGGAGAAGAGCGCCATGTGACGCGCTCGCTGGCGCACCGGGTGCCGGATCTGGGCGCCCTGGAGCTGCTGCTGGCGGTGGCCCGGCTGGGCAGCCTCGGCGCCGCGGCCCGGGAGCTCGGCATCACGCAGCCGGCCGCCAGCAGCCGGATCCGCTCGATGGAGCGGCAGCTGGGGGTGGCGCTGGTGGACCGCTCGCCGCGCGGCTCGCGGCTGACGGACACCGGTGCCCTGGTGACCGACTGGGCGCGTCGGGTCGTGGAGGCGGCGGAGGCGTTCGACGCCGGAGCGCAGGCGCTGCGGGACCGGCGGGACTCGCGGCTGCGGGTGGCGGCGAGCATGACGATCGCGGAGTACCTGCTGCCCGGGTGGCTGATCGCGCTGCGCGCGCGACGGCCGGACACGGCGGTCTCGCTGCTCGCCGGGAACTCGGCGGCGGTCGCGGAGCGGCTGCTCGGAGACGAGGCGGACCTCGGCTTCGTCGAGGGGGTGTCAGTGCCGTCCGGGCTGGACTCCGCCGTGATCGCCCGCGACCGCCTGATCGTGGTCACCGCGCCGGGCCATCCCTGGGCGCGCCGCCGTCGCCCGCTGGCGGCGGACGAACTGGCGGCGACCCCGCTGATCCTGCGGGAGAAGGGCTCCGGGACGCGTCAGGTCCTGGACGCCGCACTCGGCGGTCTGGCCCGGCCGCTGATCGAACTGTCCTCGACGACGGCGGTCAAGGCGTCGGCGGTGAGCGGGGCCGGCCCCGCGGTGCTGAGCGAACTGGCGGTGGGCGAGGAGCTCGCCCTGCGGCGGCTGGTGAGCATCCCGGTGGACGGCGCCGTGCTCAAACGCGACCTGCGGGCGGTCTGGCCGGCCGGTCACCGCCCGGTCGGCCCGGCGCGCGACCTGCTCGCCCTCACCCGTTCCCTGCCCACTCACCCACCTGTTCCGGCGGGCTGACCGTGGTGCCGCGGGTGGCCGGGAGCGCGCGGCGCGGCCGCGGTCAGGAACCGGCACGGGGGCGGCCGGCGGCGGCCGCCCCGACCAGCCCCCGCATCACCCGCAGGTCCTCGGCCATCTCCGGATGCCACTGGACGCCGAGCACCCAGGCGGCGGTCGGCACCTCGACGGCCTCCACCGTGCCGTCCGCCGCGTGCGCCGAGACGACCAGGCCCTCGCCGAGGCGCTCGACCGCCTGGTGGTGGTAGGTCGGTACGGTCGTCTCGTCCGGCACGAGCCCGGCGTAGAGCGTGCCCGGAACCGGCTTCACCGGGTGCCCGCCGAACACACCGACCACCTCGGCGTGCCCGGGCAGGTGCTGGACGAGGGTGCCGCCGAGGGCGACGTTCAGCAGCTGCATGCCCCGGCAGATGCCGAGCAGCGGCACGTCGGCGGCCAGGGCGGCGTCGATCAGGGCGAGCTCCCATGCGTCCCGGGCCGGGGCGGGCGGGCCCGTACGCGGGTCGCGCTGCGCGCCGTAGCGGACCGGTTCGACGTCCGGGCCGCCCGCGATCACCAGTCCGTCGAGGCGGCCCACGGTCGCCGCGGCCTGCTCCGGCTCGTCCGGCGGCAGCATCGCGGCGAGTCCGCC
Organism: Streptomyces sp. NPDC046197; assembly: GCF_040646295.1. Lineage (NCBI taxonomy): Bacteria > Bacillati > Actinomycetota > Actinomycetes > Kitasatosporales > Streptomycetaceae > Streptomyces > Streptomyces sp. NPDC046197. Next base: position 85,445 of record NZ_JBEYZY010000006.1, read on the forward strand.
CGCCCGCTGCACCAGCCTCGGATAGCCGGCCGGCAGCAGCGCCGCATCCAGCTCCCACACCCCCCAGCGCGCGCCGGTCTCCAGATACGTACTGATGCCGATCAGCGGTCGTCCGGTCACTCGTCCCTCCCCGGCCTGCAATGGTGTACGAACATACCTTTACGTCCGGTCGGCCGGGACGGCAACCCCTGCCCCGGGTGGCCGCCCGCGCCGCACGCCGGCCCCGGCCGGTCGCTCGCACCTGGCGCCGGCCCCGGCGGGCCGCCCGCGCCTCACGCCAGGAAGCCCCTCAGCAGGGCCGCCGTTCCCGCGCAGTGCTCCCGCATCATCTCCCGGGCGCCGTCGGCGTCCCCGTCGAGGACCGCCTCCACCAGTGCGATGTGCTGGCGCTGCGAGTGCTCCAGGTTCCGTACGAGCAGCGGGATGCAGTCGAGCAGATCGTTCACCGTGGCCCGGACCGCCGCGTACTGCGCGGTCAGCGTCGGCGAGCCGCACAGCTCCGCCAGGGTCAGGTGGAGCATCGTGTCCAGGCGCCGGTAGTCGGCCAGCGGGGCGTCGTGCGTGCGGTCCAGTGCCTCCCGCAGCCGGGCCGCCTGTTCGCCGGTCAGCCCGTACGCCGCGCACAGGCCCGCCGCGCCGACCTCCAGCACTTCGCGAAAGCGCAGCACGTCCTCGATGTCGACCGAGGCGATCCGGCGCCGCAGCTCGTCCTCGCCGCCCGCGTCCGTGCGGGGCAGCACGAACGTGCCGCCGTAGCGACCGCGCCGCGACTCGACCAGCCCCTGGTCCTGCAGCACCTTCAGCACCTCGCGCAGCGTCACCCGGCTGATCCCCAGCCGTTCCGCGAGCACCCGCTCGGCCGGCAGCCGTTCGCCGCCCGGCACCAGACCGAGCCGGACGACCTGCAGGATCTGCTCCAGCGCCTCCTCGAAGCCGTTGCCGGCCCGCACCGGCCGCAACACCGGCGTGAGGCGGTCGTCCAGCCGCCCCGGGCCCGCGCCGGGATCCGTCTGCGACATTCGGCCGCACCCCCTTCCCAAGCAATGGTTCTCGGCAATACCTTATGGCTCCCGGCTGACCGAAGTAGCCGAAGGAGGCTCTCCCGTGGCAGACCGCACACCCCCGCTCAGTGTCGAGGAGCTGCACGCCCTCGTCGCAAGCGGTGAGATCGACACTGTCGTCCTCGCCTTCCCCGACATGCAAGGGCGTCTCCAGGGCAAGCGGTTCGCCGCCCGCTTCTTCCTCGACGAGGTGCTCCACCACGGCACCGAGGGCTGCAACTACCTGCTCGCCGTCGACGCCGAGATGAACACCGTCGACGGCTACGCCATGTCCTCGTGGGACCGCGGCTACGGCGACTTCGCCATGCACCCGGACCTGGCCACGCTGCGCCGCATCCCCTGGCACCCGGGCACCGCCATGGTCGTCGCCGACCTCGCCCTGACCGACGGCTCGCCGGTCCCCGCCGCCCCCCGCCAGATCCTGCGCCGCCAGCTGGAGCGCCTCGCCGAACTCGGCCTCACCGCCCAGGTCGGCACCGAGCTGGAGTTCATCGTCTTCAAGGACACCTACGAACAGGCCTGGGACGCGAACTACCGGGGGCTGACCCCGGCCAACCAGTACAACATCGACTACTCCGTCCTCGGCACCGGCCGTATCGAACCCCTGCTGCGCCGCATCCGCAACGAGATGGCCGGGGCCGGCCTCACCGTCGAGTCCGCCAAGGGCGAGTGCAACCCCGGCCAGCACGAGATCGCCTTCCGCTACGACGAGGCCCTGGTCACCTGCGACCAGCACGCGATCTACAAGACCGGCGCCAAGGAGATCGCCGCCCAGGCGGGCGTGTCCCTGACCTTCATGGCCAAGTACAACGAGCGCGAGGGCAATTCCTGCCACATCCACCTCTCGCTCACCGACGCCGACGGCAACAACGCCATGGCCGGTCCCGAGGGGATGTCGCAGACCATGCGGCACTTCCTCGCCGGACAGCTCGCCGCGCTCCGCGAGTTCTCCCTCCTCTACGCGCCCCACATCAACTCCTACAAGCGGTTCCAGCCCGGCTCCTTCGCCCCGACCGCCGTCGCCTGGGGTCACGACAACCGCACCTGCGCCCTCCGCGTGGTCGGGCACGGCCGTTCGCTGCGCTTCGAGAACCGGCTGCCCGGCGGCGACGTCAACCCGTACCTCGCGGTCGCCGGGCTGGTGGCGGCCGGCCTGTACGGCGTCGAACAGCAGCTGGAGCTGCCCGAGCCCTGCCCCGGCAACGCCTACACGGCCGACTTCGCACACGTGCCGACCACGCTCCGCGAGGCCGCCGAGCTCTGGGAGAACAGCGCGATCGCCAAGGCCGCCTTCGGTGACGAGGTCGTCGCGCACTACCGGAACATGGCGCGCGTCGAGCTCGACGCCTTCGACGCCGCGGTCACCGACTGGGAGCTGCGCCGCTCCTTCGAACGCATGTGAGAGGTCCTGTCTTGTCCGACCAGTCCGCACCCCAGGTCCTCAGCGTCCTCAACCCCGCCACCGAGGAGGTCGTCGCCACCGTTCCCGCCGCCGACGCGGCCGACGTGGCCCGCGCCGTCGCCCGTGCGGCGGGCGCCCAGCGGGCGTGGGCGGCCGCGGCTCCCGCCGACCGGGCCCGACTGCTGCGCCGCTTCGCCGACGTCGTCGACGCCCATGTCGAGGAACTGGCACAGCTGGAGGTCCGTGAGGCCGGCCACCTCCTCGGCAACGCCCGCTGGGAGGCCGGCAACGCCCGCGACCTGCTGCTCTACGCGGCCGGCGGCGCCGAACGCCTCCTCGGCCGGCAGATTCCCGTGACGGGCGGCTGGGACGTCACCTTCCAGGAGCCCCTCGGGGTGGTGGGCGTGATCGCCCCCTGGAACTTCCCGATGCCCATCGCCGCCTGGGGCTCCTTCCCCGCCCTCGCCGCGGGCAACGCCGTCGTCCTCAAGCCCGCCGAGACCACCCCGCTCACCGCGCTCCGCCTGGCCGAACTCGCCCTGGAGGCGGGCCTGCCCGAGCACCTCTTCCAGGTGATGCCCGGGTACGGCGCGGTCGCAGGCCGCGCGCTCGTCGACCACCCCGACGTGGCCAAGATCGTGTTCACCGGCTCCACCCGCACCGGCCGCGAGGTCATGGAGCGCTGCGCCCGGCAGGTCAAGCCGGTCACCCTCGAACTCGGCGGCAAGAGCCCGAACATCGTCTTCGCCGACGCCGACCTGAAGTCCGCCGTCGACCCCTTCTCCTTCCTGGACAACTCCGGCCAGGACTGCTGCGCCCGCACCCGGATCCTCGTCCAGAAGTCCGTCTACGACGAGGTCCACGAGCTGCTCGCCGACGCCCTGTCGGCCGTGGTGGTGGGCGACCCCGCCGACGAGAAGACACAGATGGGGCCGCTGATCTCCCGTCAGCAACTGGACCGGGTACGGTCGTTCGTGCCCGACGAGGCCCGGGCGCTGCGGGGCAGCGCGCCCGACGGGCCCGGCTTCTGGTTCGCGCCGACCGTGCTCACGGGGGAGCGGCCCGACTCCGAGGCGGCTCGCGAGGAGATCTTCGGCCCGGTCGCCGTGCTCCTGCCGTTCACCGACGAGGAGGACGCGATCCGCCTCGCCAACGACACCCCGTACGGCCTGGCAGGCTCCCTGTGGACCCGGGACCTGGGCCGCGCGCTGCGCGTCTCCCGTGCCGTCCGCGCGGGCAACCTGTCCGTCAACTCCCACTCCAGCGTCCGCTACTGGACCCCGTTCGGCGGGTTCAAACAGTCCGGGCTCGGCCGCGAACTGGGCCCGGACGCCCTGACCGCCTTCACCGAAACCAAGAACGTCTTCATCAGCACGGAGGGCCCCGCACAGTGACCGCAGAGACTCCCGACACCATCTGCCGCCGCCTGGTCGGCCGTACCGCCGTCATCACCGGAGCCGGCAGCGGCATCGGCCTCGCCACCGCCCGCCGACTCGCCTCCGAGGGAGCCCGCGTCGTCTGCGGCGACGTGGACGAGACCCGCGGCAAGGCCGCCGCCGACGAGGTCGGCGGGATCTTCGTGAAGGTCGACGTCACCGATCCCGAGCAGGTCGAGGCCCTCTTCAAGACGGCCTTCGACACCTACGGCAGCGTCGACATCGCCTTCAACAACGCCGGTATCTCCCCGCCCGACGACGACTCCATCCTGGAGACCGGCCTGGAGGCCTGGAAGCGCGTCCAGGAGGTCAACCTCACCTCCGTCTACCTGTGCTGCAAGGCCGCCATCCCCTACATGCGCCGCCGGGGCAGGGGCTCCATCATCAACACCGCGTCCTTCGTGGCCCGGATGGGCGCGGCGACCTCGCAGATCTCGTACACCGCCTCCAAGGGCGGTGTGCTGGCCATGTCCCGGGAGCTGGGGGTGCAGTTCGCCCGCGAGGGCATCCGGGTCAACGCCCTGTGCCCGGGGCCGGTCAACACCCCGCTGCTGCAGGAGCTGTTCGCCAAGGATCCCGAGCGTGCCGCCCGCCGCCTGGTCCACATCCCGGTGGGCCGGTTCGCCGAGGCCGAGGAGATCGCCGCCGCGGTCGCCTTCCTCGCCAGCGACGACTCCTCCTTCGTCAACGCCACCGACTTCCTGGTCGACGGGGGAATCGCGGGGGCGTACGTCACGCCCCTGTAGAGACGTACGGAGGGCCGTGGGACGGCAGTGATCGGGGCCGGGCCGTCACAGAAACGTGCGGCCCTCGCCCCGATAGGTCGGCACCGCCGTCGTCACCCGGTCGCCCTCGACCAGGTGCAACACCTCGAACCGCTCGCACAGTTCACCGGCCTTGGCATGGCGGAACCACACCTTGTCGCCGATCAGCAGATCGTCGGCCGCCGAGCCCAGCAGCGGGGTCTGCACCTCACCCGGTCCCTCCTGCGGGTCGTAGCGCAGCCCCTCGGGCAGGTACGGCACCGGCAGCCGGTCCGGCCCGGCCACGCCCGAGGCCGGGTAGCCCCCGCCCAGAACGGTCACGACCCCGACCCCCGGCCGCCGGACGACGGGCAGTGCGAACAGGGCTGCCGGACGGCCGCGGAAGGACGTGTAGTTGTCGAACAGCCGCGGGACGTACAGCCCCGAACCGGCGGCGATCTCGGTGACCGCGTCCTCCGCGGCCGTGTGCTGCACGCTGCCCGTGCCGCCGCCGTTGACGAACTCCAGCCCGGGCGCCACGGCCCGGACCGCCCGCACCGCCGCGGCCCGCCGCTCGGCCAGTTCCCGGCGGGCGGTCGCCTGCATCAGCCGGACCGCTCGCGACCGCAGCGGCCGCCCGGCCACCGCGTCGCCCACACCGGCGATGTGACCCTCGTACGCCATGATCCCCACGAGCCGGAAACCCGGCCGCCGGGTCACCGTACGGGCCATGTCGGCGACCTGGGCGGGGGAGTGCAGCGGGGAGCGGCGCGCGCCGACGCGTACCCGGCCGCCGAGCAGTTTCAGCGCGGTGTCCAACTCCAGGCAGACCCGTACGACTTCCCCTCCGCCCTCGCGCGAGGCGTCGACCAGGTCGAGCTGCGCCGGGTCGTCGATCATCACGGTGACGGCGGCGGCGAGCTTGGGGTCGGCGGCGAGTTCGGCGAAACCGGCACGGTCGGCCGACGGGTAGGCGAGCAGGACGTCGTCGAAGCCGGAGCGTGCGAGCCACAGGGACTCCGCCAGGGTGAACGACATGATGCCCGCGAAGCCGTCCTTCGCGAGGACGCGTTCGAGCAGGGCCCGGCAGCGCACGGACTTGCTGGCGACCCGGACCGGCTTTCCGGCGGCCCGGCGGACGAGGTCGTCCGCGTTGGCGTCGAAGGCGTCCAGGTCCACGATCGCGACGGGGGCGTCGAGATGGGCGGCGGCCCGGTCGTACCGGGCCCGGTCGGCGGCACGCGGAATCATGAACGAAGCCTGCCAGACAGGATTACCGCAGGGTAGAGGGATGTTCCGGGCAGATGCCACGACGGCGTGGACTGGTTCCCGTTCGAGCGGGCGCAGCCCGTAGAGTGACGCGCAGGCATGGCGAAACGATCCCGGCCACCGACTTGAGTCGGGATGGCCGTTCGTTCGTACGGGTATGCGTGCCCGGTGACGGACGAGTCGGCGCGGGCCACGGCAGCGAGAACGGCCTACGCACGGTGAAACGGCCCGGGCACGAGGAAACGGGGGGTGCATGAGCACGGAAGCGCGCCACGCCTCCATCCCCCCGCGACCGGCCGGACCGCCACGCCCGACGACCCCCGACGCCCGTCCCGACGAGCCGGCGGAGTCGAACGGACTTCAGCTGCCGCGGGCGGAGCCGGACGGACATCAGGTTCCGCGGGCGGAGGTCAACGGACTTCGGCTGCCGCGGAAAGAGCCGAGCGGGCATCAGCCCCCGCGGGCAGAGTGGGACGGACATCAGCCGCCGCGGGCGGAGGGGACGGCCTCCGACGCCGTCGGCGAGGTGTACCGGGCGGCGGCGGACACGCCGGTGCGCAGACGGCCGTGGGACTTCCGCCGCCCTGGACTGCGCGGCACCGACCCCATGGCCCCGCCTCCGCCGCCGGCCTCGGCCCGCTTCCCGGACACGCCACCGAGCGCAGGACGTCAGACGCCGGGGCAGAGCGTGCGCACCGGCGGGCCCGGTGGTGTACCACCCCGTCCGGCACACCGGCCGACGGTACCGCCCCGACGCCCCGACGCCCCGACCGAAAGTCCGTCGGAGACGACGACCCGCCTGCGCCCGGTCCGTCCGGGCGCCGACGCCATGACGGGCGACCCGGCCAACGGAACCGGCGCGCCCGCCGCACCGGCACCCCGACCGGGCGGCGGCACTGTGTCGGGTGGCCCGGGCATGCGGCCGGGTGGCGGTGCCGAGGCTGGTGCACCTGGGACCCGGGCGGGTGGTGGCGCTGTGTCGGGTGGCCCGGGCATGCGGCCGGGTGGCGGTGCCGAGGCTGGTGCACCTGGGACCCGGGCGGGTGGCGGCGCTGTGTCGGGTGGTTCTGGCACGCGTTCGGGTGGTGACACCTCGGCTGTCGCGCCCCCGCCCGCGCCCCGACCGGGTGGCGGCGCCTGGACGGGCGGTCCCGGCATGCGTTCGGGTGGCGAGGCCGGTGCGGGCGGCCTCGGCACGGCGCCGGGTGGCGATGCCACGGCTGCCGCGCCCGCGCCCCGGCCGGGCGGCGGCGCCACGACGGGCGCCCCCGGCACGCGTTCGGGCGGCGGCGCCATGATGAGCACCCCCGGCACACGGCCGGGCGGCCACCCCGTGACTGCCGCACCCGGCACCCGGTCGGGCTCCCGCCCCGGGACCGTGGGGGATCGGCCCGGGGCTGCGGGCGGGTCACCGGGTCCGGCCGCGGCGCACTGGAACGCCGGGCCCGCCGAACCGCGCCGCCTCCGGCCCTCCGGCCTGCACCCGACTCCGCCCAGCACCCGACCCGGCACCCCACTCGGGCCGGCAACCCCCGCCGGTTCCACCTCCGTGGCGCCCGATCCGTCGTTCTCGTGGAGCGCTCCCATGGCGCCGGGCGCGAGCCTCGGTGCGGCGCGGCCCGTGGTGGCGTTCGGGGAGCCCGAGGGGTACGACGAGCGGGGGCGCGGACGGGCGCTCGGCATCCGGGTACGGCCACGGACCGCCGCCGCGGCCGCGTGCGTCGTGCTCGGCCTCGGACTCATCGGCGGCGCCGTGACCGGGAGCTGGCTCACCGGGGACCCGGGCGAGGGCGGCCCGGCAGGCACCTTCACCACCGCCGCGGACCTGTGGCACAACGTCCCCGTCGACCAGCTCTTCCCGCCCACCCTGCAGGGCCGCGGAGCCGGACCGGGCGGCGCCGACCGCACCTGGACCCGCGTCGCCGTCGCCCCGGACAGCGGCTGCGCCGGTGCCTTCGACCCGCTGCTGGCCAAGGTCCTCTCCCCGGTCGGCTGCGCGCGTCTGCTGCGCGCCACCTACACGGACGCCACCCAGAGCTACGTCACCACCGTAGGTCTCCTGTTCAGCAAGGCCGACGCCACCGCCATGAGCGCCCTCGCCGCCCGCTTCAAGGGCCAGGGCCTGGACCGGCGCACCGACCTCATGCCCCGCCCGTACGCCGCCAAGGGCACCGTCGCGGCGGCCTTCGGGCCCCAGCAGCGCGCCTCCTGGACGGTCTCCGTCCTCACCGACGCGCCCGTGGTCGTCTACGCGGTCTCCGGCTGGGCGGACGGCCGCACCGTCGACGCCCCGCAGTCCGCCGAGGAGGCGATGCAGACCGGCGCGGCAACGGCCCCGGCCCAGGCCGGCCTGGGCCACGAGGCCCAGGGCCTCGCCGACCGCATCGAGCGGGGCTTTCGCAAGACTGTCAGCCCGGCCACGGAGAAGCCGTCGTGAAAGCCGCCCCGACCGGCCCGATCCGCAGTACGCCGGGAAGCCGCAGGTCCCGCCGGACCGCGGCGTTCAGCCTGCTGCTCGCCGCATCGCTCGCCCTCGTGCCGTCCACCGCCGCGCACGCCGACGGCATCCGGGCCCAGCAGTGGGCGCTCGACGCCATGCACACCCAGCAGGCCTGGCGCGTCACGAAGGGCAAGGGCGTCACCGTCGCCGTCCTGGACACCGGTGTCGAGGCGGACCACCCCGACCTGGCCGGCAACGTCCTGGCCGCAAAGGACATGATCGGCTTCGGAGCGCAGCGCGGCGACCGTACCTGGGCCCGTCACGGCACCGCCATGGCCGGGATCATCGCCGGCCACGGACACGGCCCCGGCGACGCCGACGGGATCATGGGCATCGCCCCCGAGGCGAAGATCCTTCCGGTGCGGGTGATCCTGGAGGACGCCGACTCCGCCCGTGCCCGGGCCCGCACCACCCGCGGCAACGCCCTCGCCGACGGCATCCGCTGGGCCGCCGACCACGGCGCCGACGTCATAAACCTGTCGCTCGGCGACGACTCGGACTCCGCGCACCCCGAACCGGCCGAGGACGAGGCCGTCCAGTACGCGTTGAAGAAGGGCGTCGTGGTCGTCGCCTCCGCGGGCAACGGCGGTGACAAGGGCGACCACATCTCCTACCCGGCCGCCTACCCTGGAGTGATCGCCGCCACCGCCGTCGACCGCTACGGCACCCGTGCCTCCTTCTCCACCCGCCGCTGGTACGCCACCGTCAGCGCGCCCGGCGTCGACATCGTGATCGCCGACCCGGACCACCGGTACTACGAGGGCTGGGGCACGAGCGCGGCCTCGGCCTTCGTCTCGGGCGCCGTCGCGTTGATCAAGGCGGCTCACCCGCGGCTGACCCCGGCCCAGATCAAGAAGCTCCTGGAGGACACGGCCCGCGACGCCCCGGTCGGCGGCCGTGACGACTCGCGCGGCTTCGGCTCCATCGACCTGGTGGCCGCCCTGAAGGCCGCCGACCGTCTCAAACCGCAGGGCCTGCACGCTGCGGCGTACGGCGACCGGTACTTCGGGCCCGGACCCGACACCGCCGGGGCCGACGACGGCGCCTCGGGCTGGGCGGGCCTCCTCGCGGGCAGCGTCGGAGGCCTCCTGCTGGTCGCGGCGGTCGCGCTGTGGCGGGGCCGCCGGGAAGGGTGGTGGCGGGGCCGCCGGGAAGGGTGGTGGCGGGGCCGCCGGGAAGGGTGGTGGCAAGGCCGCCGCGAAGGCCACGGCGGCTTCTAGGCCTGTCCGGCGGATCATGCCGCAGGCGCGCGGGCTGGTGCGATGCCGTCACTTCCCTGCGGCCTGATCCGCCGTACAGGCCCTACCCCCGGTCGGACGCGGACGCCTCCGCCTCCGCCGCGGGCGTCGTGGCGTCCGTGAGCACCGACACGGCCGCCCGTGCCGCCGCCTCGACCAGCAAGATCCCCTGCTCCTTGGTCGTGTGGCCGTTCGACAGCACGGCCACCAGGCAGGTGTCGCCGCCGGCCGTCACGCGCCCGATGCTGTTGACGTCCCACAACCCGGTCGTGCTGCGCGGCAGCCAGCCGTTCTTCAGGGCCCACGCGGAGCCGTCGGCCGCGGCCGACACACCCCAGTCCTGGTCCTCGGCGATCTGTCCCATCAGCCCCTGGAGATACGACCGCGAAGCCCCGCTGAGCTCCGAGTCGTCCCCGAACACCTGCTTGAGCAGCATCAGTTGGTCCGCGGCCGTGGTCTGCGTCAGCCCCCACAGCGTGCCGTCGCCGCCGACGGTGGCCGTCAGCCCGAAGCGCCTGTTCGCCGCGTTCAGCCCGTCCGCCCCGCCGATGATCCGCCACAGCGCGGACGCCGAGTCGTTGTCACTGTTCCCGATCATCGCGGCGGCGTAGGTCCTTTCCTGCGCGGTCAGGTGTCTGCCCGCGTCCTGCGCCTGGAGCAGCAGCGTCGCGAGGATGTCGGCCTTGACGATGCTCGCCGTGTCGAACGTGCCGTCGCCGTACCCGGCACTCTCCCCGGAGTCCAGGTCGAGGGCCGCCACGGACACGGCCGCCTCCTCCGCCACGGCCACCGAACTCATCGCCGTGGCCAGCAGTGCCGTCCGGTCCGTCGTCGGCTCCGTCACCGCCTCCATCGATGCCTCCCCGCTCGCCGCATTCGCCGTCGCCGCTGCCGAGGACGACGGCGTCGCCGACGACGATACGGCGGCGGAACCGGAGTGCGCCCGCGCCTTGACGTACGCTCCCGGCCGCAGACGAGGGCGGCGTGCAGCAAGGACAAGGACTGGGACTCCGAGAAAGCCGTGAAGGCCAATGAACGCCGTGAAGGCCTGAGCAACAGTGAACTCGGGAACTCCGTGAACGCGGTGACCCCGTGTCCCCCCCCGGTGTTCAGGGCCCGCACAGCGCCGCCGCCATCCCCCCGATAGGGTCGGGGACCGTGGCGAACAAGAACATTCCCGACCCCCTCTTCTCCGACGACGACGGCTCCGCCGACCCCCGGCTGAGCGCGGCGCTCGCCGCCTGGGCCGAGGACCACGGGGCCGTGGGTCCCGTCCTGGAGGCGCTCAAGGGTGCCCGGCTGCTCGTCCCCGTCGTGGCCGTGCTGGGCGAGGTGGAGGAGGACGAGAACGGGCTGCGCCGCGAGAAGACCAGCGAGATGGCCGTACCGACCCTGAAGGCCGGTCACCGCACCGCCCTGCCCGCCTTCACCTCCACCGACGCCCTGGCCCGCTGGGACCCGGCGGCCCGGCCCGTCGCCGTACCCCTGCACCAGGCCCTGGAGGCCGCCGCGCACGAGAAGGCGGACACGGTGGTGCTGGACATGTCGGGACCGGTGCCGTTCGAGCTGACCGGGCCCGCGCTGCTGGCCCTGGCGGAGGGGCGTACGACGGCCGATCCGCTGGCCGACCCGGCCGTGCGGGAGGCCGTGCGCGGCGCCGTGGCCGCCGAGCCGGCCGTGCTGCGCGCCCACCTGGGCCCGGGACAGGCCGACGGCACCCTGGCCCTCGCCCTCGATCCCGCCGCGGACCCCGCCGGGGCGGCCCGGGCCGTCGCCGGGCGGCTGGCCGCCAGCGAGACGCTGAGGGCCCGCCTGGTAAGCGGCCTCGACCTGGCGGTGCTGCCGGCCGAGGCCACGCCTCCGGGCGAGCCCCTGTACGTGAAGGAGTAGGTCAGCCGTAGACCGGCCCGGTGTACTTCTCGCCCGGGCCCTGGCCCGCCTCGTCCGGGACGACCGATGCCTCGCGGAACGCCAGCTGCAGCGACTTCAGGCCGTCGCGCAGCGGTGCCGCGTGGAAGGAGCTGATCTCGGTCGCGCTCGCGTCCAGCAGACCGGCGAGGGCGTGCACCAGCTTGCGGGCCTCGTCCAGGTCCTTGTACTTGTCGCCCTCCTCGCTCAGCCCGAGCTTCACGGCGGCGGCGCTCATCAGGTTGACGGCGACCGTCACGATCACCTCGACCGCGGGGACCTCCGCGATGTCGCGGGCCATGGCGTCGAAGTCGGGGCTGCCGGGGGTCTCGGGGGTGTCCGAGGGGGAGGTCTCACTCATGCCCCTCACGATAGGGCCCGGTGAGTGCCCCCTTGACGGCAGGAGGCGGAGGACGCCGGATTAGCGCACCACCCGGCGAGGTGCTAACCTTGTGTGACGACCGGCCGGACGCGCATGCCCCCGAGGCACACGGGCCCGGCCCACAAGTGGAGGCTTTCGAACTCCCACCTTGCCGCTCTTGAGGGCGGCGGGTCACCGGTCAGGCGGTTCCCGTCCCCAACGAGGCGGCGACCCGCCCGAAAGTGCGCCCCGCGGTCACCGCGACGGTTGCTCCGGTAGTTCGAGGAGCCCCGCCTGTGATCGGCCGGGGCATTTTTTCTGCTTCGGCGCGGTTAGGTCTCACGAAAACAGACGTACGCGGCTGTCCGCCAGACCGTCGCGTGGTGCTACCGAGGAGGATCCATCAGCGCCGAGCCCCGCATCAACGACCGGATTCGCGTTCCCGAGGTGCGACTTGTCGGTCCCAGTGGCGAGCAGGTGGGCATCGTCCCCCTGGCCAAGGCACTGGAGCTTGCGCAGGAGTACGACCTGGACCTGGTCGAGGTCGCGGCGAACGCCCGTCCGCCCGTGTGCAAGCTCATGGACTACGGGAAGTTCAAGTACGAGTCGGCCATGAAGGCCCGTGAGGCGCGCAAGAACCAGGCGCACACGGTCATCAAGGAGATGAAGCTCCGGCCGAAGATCGACCCGCACGACTATGACACCAAGAAGGGTCACGTCGTCCGGTTCCTCAAGCAGGGCGACAAGGTCAAGATCACGATCATGTTCCGTGGCCGCGAGCAGTCCCGCCCCGAGCTGGGCTACCGACTGCTGCAGCGTCTCGCGGAGGACGTCCAGGACCTCGGTTTCGTCGAGTCGAACCCGAAGCAGGACGGCCGAAACATGATCATGGTTCTCGGTCCGCACAAGAAGAAGACCGAGGCGATGGCCGAGGCCAGGCAGGCGCAGGAAGCCCGCAAGGCGGACGCGAAGGCCAACCCCGGTCGGTCGCAGAACGCGGCCGAGGTCGAGGCCGAGGTCGACGTCGAGGCGCCGTCCGAGGAGCCTGCCGAGGCGTGATCCCGGGGGACGCGAGTCCCCATGATGTAACCGATACAAGTCCGACGCTCCGCCGTGCCCGGTTTTCGCGACCGGGCATCGGAGCGCCACCGACGAGGAGAGAACGGCGCTATGCCGAAGAACAAGTCGCACAGCGGTGCCAGCAAGCGCTTCAAGGTCACCGGCTCCGGCAAGGTGCTCCGCGAGCGCGCCGGCAAGCGCCACCTGCTCGAGCACAAGTCGTCCCGTCTGACGCGTCGCCTCACCGGCAACGCCGAGATGGCCCCGGGCGACGCCAAGAAGATCAAGAAGCTTCTCGGCAAGTGACGCGGCGGCGCCTGATCCTCCGATCAGCTCGCGCCGTACGTCTGGACCGGGACCCAATCGTTTCCGGGCCGTGTGAGGACCCCCACGGCCCCGCTACAAGGAGTTAACAAGTGGCACGCGTCAAGCGGGCAGTCAACGCCCACAAGAAGCGCCGGGCGATCCTCGAGCAGGCCTCCGGCTACCGCGGTCAGCGTTCGCGTCTGTACCGCAAGGCCAAGGAGCAGGTCACCCACTCGCTGGTCTACAACTACAACGACCGCAAGAAGCGCAAGGGTGACTTCCGCCAGCTGTGGATCCAGCGCATCAACGCCGCTGCCCGCGCCAACGGCATCACCTACAACCGCTTCATCCAGGGTCTGAAGGCCGCGAACGTCGAGGTCGACCGCAAGATCCTGGCCGAGCTGGCCGTCAACGACGCGAGCGCGTTCGCCGCGCTCGTCGAGGTCGCCCAGAAGGCGCTGCCGGCGGACGTCAACGCGCCGAAGGCTGCGTGACGCCGCACCGGCTTCAGCCGATGTGATCGAGGACCCGCAGGCTCCACAGGCCTGCGGGTTCCCTTGTGTTCCGAGACCTCCGGTCGGTTCGGCACCGACGGAATCCGCCGTGGCGGCCGAGCGCCGTCGCGGCGGAAAGTAGCTGCAAAGGTGAACCGCATGCCCCCCGCCACCCCCGAGCTGATCTCCCCCCGATCGCCCCGCGTCAGCGCCGCGCGGCGGCTGGCGAAGCGGAACTTCCGGGGCAAGGACCGGCTGTTCCTCGCCGAGGGACCGCAGGCCGTGCGAGAGGCCGCCGGGCATCGCAGCGGCGGCACGGGCACGCTGGTGGAGCTGTTCGCCACGGTCGAGGCCGCGGAGCGGTACGCCGACATCATCGGCGAGGCCCGCGACGCCGGCGCCCGCGTCCACCTCGCCGCCGACGAGGTCATCGCCGACATCTCCACCACCGTCACCCCGCAGGGCGTGGTCGGGGTCTGCCGGTTCCTCGACACCCCGTTCGAGGAGATCCTCGCCGCCGGGCCCCGCCTCGTCGCCGTCCTCGCGCATGTGCGCGACCCCGGAAACGCGGGCACCGTCCTGCGCTGCGCCGACGCCGCGGGTGCCGACGCCGTGGTCCTCACCGACGCCTCCGTCGACCTGTACAACCCCAAGGCCGTTCGCGCCTCCGTCGGCTCGCTGTACCACCTGCCCGTGGCCGTCGGCGTCCCCGTGGAGCGGGCCGTCGAGGGCCTCAAGGGTGCCGGAGTGCGCATCCTCGCCGCCGACGGGGCGGGCGAGTGCGACCTCGACGACGAACTCGACAAGGACACCATGGGCGGCCCCACGGCCTGGGTGTTCGGCAACGAGGCCTGGGGGCTTCCGGAACAGACCCGCGCGCTCGCCGACGCCGTCGTGCGCGTCCCGATCCACGGGAAGGCGGAGAGCCTGAACCTCGCCACCGCCGCAGCCGTATGTCTCTACGCGTCCGCCCGTGCACAGCGCGCCTCCGGAGGGTGCCGCTCCGTCACCGAGAGCTAGTAGGGTGACGGGCCCCGGGGCCCTCCCCAGCACTCGGCTGCGCGCGATCAGGGAGGTGCCCCCATGCCGTCGGAGAGGTGGGGTACGGGGATGAGCGTCGGCACGAGCAGCGCACCGGGAAGACGGGAGGCGCGGCGCTCACCCGCGCCCCGGCGCGGTGATCTGGCCGAGCTCGGCATAGACCCCGACGACCTGCCCGACGGTCTGGTGATCGCCGACGAGCAGGGCCGCGTCATCTGCTTCAACGCCGCGGCCGCCCGCATCACCGACGTCCCCGCCGAGGCCGCCCTCGGACAGCGCCTGGAGAAGGCCCTGCCCTTAGAGGACCTGGAGGGGCGGCGCTGGTGGCAGCTGACCGACCCCTACGGAGGTCTTGCCATCCGCGTCGGCCAGCCCGAGCGGAACCTCCTGCTGCACGGCGGACGGGAGGTGCTGGTGTCCGCGCGCTACCTCCGTACCCACCCCACCGGACCCGTGCGCCGCGTCGTCGTCTCCCTGCGCGACACCGAGGCCCGCCGCCGCACCGAGCGCAGCCACGCCGAACTGATCGCCACCGTGGCCCACGAGCTGCGCTCCCCGCTCACCTCGGTCAAGGGCTTCACCGCCACCCTGCTCGCCAAGTGGGAGAGGTTCACCGACGACCAGAAGCGGCTGATGCTGGAGACCGTCGACGCCGACGCGGACCGGGTCACCCGGCTCATCGCCGAGCTGCTGGACATCTCCCGCATCGACTCCGGGCGCCTGGAGGTGCGCCGCCAGCCCATCGACATGGGCGCGGCGGTCGGCCGGCACATCCAGGCCTACGTCGCCGCCGGACAGCCCGCCGACCGCTTTCTGGTGCGCATCGAGCAGCCCCTGCCCGCGCTGTGGGCCGACCCCGACAAGATCGACCAGGTACTGAGCAACCTCATCGAAAATGCCGTGCGCCACGGCGAGGGAACCGTCACGATTGACGTCTCGCCCTCGGTGTCCCCCCGGGAAGGGGAGGACGACGAGAACACAGCCACGTCGGTCACGGTGAGCGACGAAGGGCCCGGCATCCCGGAGGAGTCCATGAACCGCGTCTTCACCCGCTTCTGGCGGGGCAGCAAGCGCGGTGGCACCGGCCTCGGGCTCTACATCGTCAAGGGCATCGTCGAGGCCCACGGCGGCGCCATCACGGTCGGCCGCGCCCCCGGTGGCGGCGCGGAGTTCCGATTTACCCTGCCCGTGGGCACCCCGGCGCACCTGCTGTAGCCACCGGCCGGGGACCCACGGGCGCATTCGCTTTCCCCAGCCCCGTTAGACTCGGCCTTTGGCACCCTTGCGTCCCAAAACGCCAGACGATTCGTCCACGAGTCGGTGACGGGGACCGTCAGCCAGCCAATCGGAAGCACGGGAAGAGATGTCGGCACCGAATAAGTCGTACGACCCTGTTGAGGTCGAGGCGTTGAAACCGGAAGAGATCGAGCGCATGCGGGACGAGGCGCTCGCCGCCTTCGCCGCCGCGGACTCCCTCGACGCGCTCCACGAGGCCAAGGTCGCCCACACCGGCCCGGCCTCCCCGCTGGCCCTCGCCAACCGCGAGATCGGCGCCCTGCCGCCGCACGCCAAGGCCGACGCGGGCAAGCGCGTCGGCATGGCCCGCGGCGCCGTGAACAAGGCCCTCGCCGCCCGCCAGACCGAGCTGGAGGCCGAGCGGGACGCCCGCGTGCTGGTGGAGGAGGACGTCGACGTCACGCTGCCGTACGACCGGGTGCCGGCCGGCGCCCGCCACCCGCTGACGACCCTGTCGGAGCGTATCGAGGACGTCTTCGTGGCCATGGGCTACGAGGTCGCCGAGGGCCCCGAGGTCGAGGCCGAGTGGTTCAACTTCGACGCCCTCAACATCGGCCCGGACCACCCGGCGCGCGGCGAGGCCGACACCTTCTTCGTGCAGGGCGAGGGCGGCGGGACCGAGTCCGGCGTCGTGCTGCGCACGCACACCTCGCCGGTGCAGATCCGCTCCCTGCTCGACCGCGAGCTGCCGGTCTACGTCATCTGCCCGGGCCGCGTGTACCGCACCGACGAGCTGGACGCCACCCACACCCCGGTCTTCCACCAGGTCGAGCTGCTCGCCGTCGACGAGGGCCTGACCATGGCCGACCTCAAGGGCACCCTGGACCACATGGTCCAGTCGCTGTTCGGCGAGGGCATGAAGACCCGGCTGCGGCCCAACTTCTTCCCCTTCACCGAGCCGAGCGCCGAGATGGACATGCTCTGCTACGTCTGCAAGGGCGAGTCCGTCGGCAACCCCGACCGGCCCTGCCGCACCTGCTCGTCCGAGGGCTGGATCGAGCTCGGCGGCTGCGGCATGGTCAACCCGCGGGTGCTCACCGCCTGCGGTGTCGACCCGGAGAAGTACAGCGGCTTCGCCTTCGGGTTCGGCATCGAGCGGATGCTGATGTTCCGCCACAACGTCGAGGACATGCGAGACATGGTCGAGGGTGACGTCCGGTTCACCCGGCCGTTCGGGATGGAGATCTGATGCGGGTCCCGCTTTCTTGGCTGCGGGAGTACGTCGACCTGCCGGCGACTGAGTCCGGGCGCGACGTCCAGGCCAAGCTCATTTCGGCCGGCCTGGAGGTGGAGACCGTCGAGCAGCTCGGCGCCGACCTCAAGGGCCCGCTGGTCGTCGGCCAGGTGCTGACCATCGAGGAGCTGGAGGGCTTCAAGAAGCCGATCCGCTTCTGCACCGTCGACGTCGGCCGGGCCAACGGCACCGGCGAGCCCCAGGAGATCGTCTGCGGCGCCCGCAACTTCGCGGTCGGCGACAAGGTCGTCGTGGTCCTCCCCGGCGCCACGCTGCCCGGCGGCTTCTCGATCTCCGCCCGCCAGACCTACGGCAAGACGTCCCACGGCATGATCTGCTCCAGCGACGAGCTGGGCATGGGCGACGACGGCACCCACGGCATCATCGTGCTGCCGCCGGAGACCGAGGTCGGCAAGGACGCCATCGAGCTGCTGGAGCTGGTCGACGAGGTCCTGGACATCGCCGTCACCGCCAACCGCGGCGACTGCCTGTCCATCCGCGGCGTCGCGCGCGAGACCGCCATCGCCTACGGCCTGCCGCTGCGCGACCCGGCCCTGATCGACGTACCGGCGCCGAACGCCTACGGCTACCCGGTCCAGGTCTCCGACCCGCTCGGCTGCGACCGCTTCACCGCCCGCACGGTCACCGGCCTGCGCCCCGAGGCCCGCTCCCCGATCTGGCTCCAGCGCCGGCTGCAGAAGGTCGGCATGCGCCCGATCTCGCTCGCCGTCGACATCACCAACTACGTCATGATGGAGCTCGGCCAGCCGCTGCACGCCTACGACCGCAAGCTGGTCCAGGGCACCATCGGGGTGCGCCGGGCCGCGGAGGGCGAGAAGCTCGTCACCCTCGACGGCGTCGAGCGCAAGCTGCACGCCGAGGACCTGGTCATCACCGACGACCGCGGCCCCATCGGCCTGGCCGGCGTGATGGGCGGCGCCAACACGGAGATCGCTGACCACGCGGACACCGAGAACGGCACGAACGCGACCACCGACGTGGTGATCGAGGCGGCCCACTTCAACGCCGTGTCCGTCGCCCGTACCAGCCGCCGCCACAAGCTGCTGTCCGAGGCGTCCCGCCGCTTCGAGCGCGGGGTCGACCCGCAGGCCGCGGCCGCCGCCGCCCAGCGCACGGTGGACCTGCTGGTGCTGCTCGCGGGCGGCACGGCCGAGGCGGGCGTCACCGAGGTCGTCGCGCCCTCCGCGCCGCACACCATCACCATCCCGGCCAACCACCCGGACAAGGTCGCGGGCGTCGACTACGGCCGCGAGACGGTCGTACGCCGGCTCCAGGAGGTCGGCTGCGACGTCTACGGGCAGGATGAGCTGGTCGTCACCGTCCCGTCCTGGCGTCCCGACCTGGCCGATCCCAACGACCTCGCCGAAGAGGTCATCCGGCTGGAGGGCTACGAGAACCTGCCCTCCACACTGCCCAAGCTCCCTTCGGGCCGCGGTCTGACCCACCGCCAGCGGCTGCACCGCCGGGTCGGCCGGGCGCTGGCCGGCGCGGGCTACGTCGAGGCGCCGAACTACCCGTTCGTCAGCGAGCAGGTCTTCGACCAGCTCGGCCTGGAGGCCGACGACCCGGCCCGCCGCGTCGTGAAGCTGGTCAACCCGCTCAGCGACGAGGAGCCCGCGCTGCGGACGACGCTGCTGCCGGGTCTGCTGGGCGCCCTGCGGCGCAATGACGGCCGTGGCTCGCACGATCTGGCCCTGTTCGAGACCGGTCTGGTGTTCCACCCCCGCGCGGAGCGGCGGGGCGCCGTCCACCTGCCCGTCGACCGGCGTCCCACCGACGAGGAGATCGCGGAGCTGAACTCCGCGCTGCCCGAGCAGCCGCGCCATGTCGCGGTCGTGCTCGCGGGCGCCCGCGAGCAGGCCGGCTGGTGGGGCAAGGGCCGCCCGTCGGACTGGGCCGACGCCGTCGACGCGGGGCGCGCCGTCGCCCGCGAGGCCGGTGCCGAGCTGAGCGTCCGCAAGGGCCAGTACGGCCCGTGGCACCCCGGCCGCTGCGCCGAGCTCGCGATCGTCGTGGACGGCACCGAGCAGGTCGTGGGCCACGCGGGCGAACTGCACCCGCGTGTGCTGAAGGCACTCGGCCTGCCCGAGCGCACCTGCGCCATGGAGCTGAACCTGGACGCCCTGGAGACGGTGGGCAACGGCGCCCCGCAGGCGCCGCGCATCTCCACCTACCCGGTCGCCACGCAGGACGTGGCGCTCGTCGTCGACAAGCCGGTCCCGCACGCGGAGGTGGAGGCCGCGCTGCGCGAGGGCGCCGGTGAACTGCTGGAGTCCATCCGCCTGTTCGACGTCTACGAGAACGCCGAGCAGCTCGGCGAGGGCCGCAAGTCGCTGGCGTACGCGCTGCGCTTCCGCGCGCCCGACCGGACGCTGACGGTGGACGAGGCGTCGGCGGCGCGGGACGCGGCGGTGGCGCTGGCCGCCGAGCGAACAGGGGCGGTGCTGCGCGGCTGACCAGTACGGGAAGGCGGGGGACTGCGCCGAGTCCTTCGGCCGCGGGTGGTCCGTGGCTGGTCGCGCAGTTCCCCGTGCCCCTCTCAGGGGCGCGTTTTCCCGGAACTGAACTGCATAAATGCGGGCTGTCCGAAGATCCCTCACTCGTTCGGGTGGCAGCTCCTGTTGATCCGTCCCGATGCGGGGATGCGGTCGGCAGAATCGGACCGGCCTCTCGGGGCCGGTCTGCGCTGTCAGGGCCTTTGGGGGGCCATGGGCATGATCCGCATCAGGGCTGGGGCTCCGCACGGGGCGTGGTCCCGCAAGGACTCCCGGGTACCCGCCCGGCGGGGACTTCCGGCATGGGTGCGGCCCGGCGGCCGCGGCCCCGGCCGCTCGCTGCACGGCAAACAACCCGACCTCCGGCCGCTGCGCCGTGCCCTCGGTCTTGGGCCGCCCACGGCCTGGGGCGCGATGGCGGTCACCTTCAAGCTGGCCTGCCCACTGGCGCAGCAGACCGGCCTCGAGGCGCGGATCGTCACCAGCGCAGTGTTCTTCGCCGTCGGCACCGGACTCGTGCTCCATGTCCGCCGGGCGCTGCTGCGCGAGCTGCGGCAGGCGCGCGCGGTCGCGGGTGCCGCGCAGAGCGTGCTGCTGCGGCCGCTGCCGCCGCGCGTCGACGGGCTGAGCCTGGCCGCCGCCCAGCTGTCGGCGGACCGCGGTGCCGCCGTCGGCGGCGACCTGTACGAGGTGACCGCGACCGAGCACGGCGTACGGGTCGTGATGGGCGACGTCCGCGGGCACGGACTGGCCGCCCTCGGCACCGTCGCCGCGGTGCTCGGCAGCTTCCGCGAGGCCGTGCACGACGAGGCCGAACTCGCCGGCGTGCTGCGTCGGCTGGAGCGGGCGCTGGCCCGGCACCTGCGCGAACGGGCTCGCGCCGAGCATCCCTCGACCGGCCGGGAACCCGACAGCCCGGTCGCCGAGGAGTTCGTCACCGTCCTGCTCCTGGAGATCCACGCCGACGGCGAGGTGCACGCCCTCAACTGCGGGCACCCCTGGCCGTATCTGGTGAGCGCCCACGGCGTCGAGCCCCTCGCCCGCGCCGACCCGCTGCCACCCCTGGGCCCGTTCCCGCTGCCGGCCGACCTGACCGCCGCGCGCGTGGGCCGCCTGCCGTCCGGCGACGCGCTGGTCCTGTACACCGACGGCGTGGAGGACGCACGGGACACCCATGGCGGGTTCTTTCCGCTGCCGGCCGTCCTGGCCGAGGCGGTCCGGGACCGCACCGCGTCCCCGCAGACACTGCTCCGCACCGTTTTCACCCGACTCCGGCGCCACACCGGAGAACGTCCCGCCGACGACGTAGCGGTGCTGGTTCTGCGCAACGACCGAAGCCTGTCGGCCCACGTACGCTCACCAGGGGCGCCGGGAACTGCGCGACCGGCCACAACGCACCCACAGCCGACCAAGCACCGGTAGGGGGTGTCGGCTGCCGGCGTCACCGGCGGCGCCGCCCGCCCCGCCACGGAGTGTCGGGCAGGCAGCTGGGCGGACGGCGCGGAAGCGGGCCGCCGCACTGTACGAGGGGGAGCCGGCGGCCCGGCCGGCCTCTTACGAGGCATTTCAGTCAACCGGCGGGAAACTCTCCGCGACAGCGCGCGCACAGCCCGGATTCGCGTACTCCGTTCACACCCCGTGTGAAGCGGAACGCACTACGCTGTCGGCACCGAGCCACCGGGGGGCCCGACATGCAGCCCAACACACTGCTCGACGCGATCCTGGACGAGGCCGGGATCTCGCACGCGGGTCTCGCCGCCCACGTCAACCAGGCGGGCCGCAAGCGCGGACTCGCGCTCCGCTACGAACACACCGCCGTGGCCCGGTGGTTGAAGGGACAGCGGCCGCGCGGCCAGGTTCCCGACCTGATCTGCGAGGTGCTCGCCACCCGGCTGCACCGGCCCGTCACGCTCGACGACATCGGCCTCGGCGTGCCCGGTGAGCCGGCCGTCCCGCACGGCACCTCGCTGTCCGGCTTCGTCGAACGCGCCACCGCCCTGTGGCGCTCCGACGAGCAGCAGCGTCCGCACATACTCGGCGCGCCCGCCGTCACCGGCACCCCCGCCGTCATGCCCGTGTGGGAGTGGGAGAACCCGCCCGAGGACGTGGACGTCTCCCGCGGCGGCCGGCACCGGGTCACCCCGGCCGACATCGCGATGCTCCGCGCCGCCCGCACCCACTACGAGCAGATGTACCGCAAGGCGGGCGGCATAGCGACCCGCAGTCGCATCGTCGGCTTCCTCAACGCGGAGGCCGCACCGCTGCTGCGCGGCGGCTACACCGACGCCACCGGTCGCCAACTGCACCGTGCCACCGGCGGGTTGGTGGCCATCGCGGGCATCTGCGCGTACGACTCCGACGCGCACGGCCTGGCCCAGCGCTACTTCCACCAGGCGCTCAGGCTCGCCAAGGCAAGTGGCGACCGAGGACTCGGGGCGTATGTCATCGCGCTGCTGGTCAACCAGTCGCTGTTCATGAGGGAGTACCGCCAGGCGGTGGCCTTCGCCGAGGCCGCACTCCGCGCCGCCGGCAAGCACATCACCCCCGCGCTCGCCTCGGACCTGTACGCGATGCAGGCCAAGGCGTACGCCCACCTCGGCGACGGCACGAGCGCGCTGTCCTGCATCCGGCGGGCCGAGACAGCCGCAGAACACATCCGCCGCGGATACGAACCCGACGAGACCGGCTATGTACAGCCGGGCCTGGTCAACGTCCAGGTGGCGGAGGCGCTGCTGAGCCTCGGCGAGCTGGCGGCCGCCGAGGAGCACGCCGCGGCCGCCGTGGGCAATCCCGCGCACGACCGGGGCCGGGTGCACCGGCTGGCGATGCTCAGCACCATCGAGCTGCGCCAGGGCAACGCCGACAAGGCGGTGGCCACCGCGGTCCAGATGGCCGAGCAGGCCCGCGGGATGGAGTCCCAGCGGCTGCGGGACAGACTCCGCGCGGTGCGCGAGTACCTGGTGCGCAGCGGCTGCGCGGGCACGGCCGAGGCGGCCGAACTGATCGACGGGGCACTGCGCGTACCGCTGTGACGGCGGGCTGACCGACCCCGAAACCGCTGCTCGGGCAAGCTTTTGCGTACCCCTGCGCGGACCACTGCGCCCACCGCTGTGCCGTGAGCGGCTCGCTGTGCGCCTCCTGTCAGGTCGCCCCGGCTGCGATATTGCCACTTACTCGACGGAAGGTGGCAGAACCGTGCAGTGGACGAAGCGGAACGAACAAACTGTGTATGCAAACCGCTGGTTCAGCGTCAATCTCGCAGATGTCGAGCTGCCCGACGGCCGGCACCTCGACCACTTCCTCATACGGCTGCGGCCCGTCGCCGTGGCCACGGTGGTGAACGAGGCCAACGAGGTACTCCTCCTGTGGCGCCACCGCTTCATCACCGACAGCTGGGGGTGGGAACTGGCGGCGGGGGTCGTCGAGGACGGCGAGGACATCGCCCGTGCGGCCGCCCGGGAACTGGAGGAGGAGACCGGCTGGCGGCCGGGGCCCCTGCACCACCTCATGAGCGTGGAGCCGTCCAACGGCCTCACCGACGCCCGGCATCACATCTACTGGTCGGACGAGGGCGAGTACGTCGGACATCCCGTGGACGACTTCGAGTCCGACCGCCGGGACTGGGTTCCCCTCAAACTCGTTCCCGACATGGTCGCCCGCGGTGAGGTCCCGGCCGCGAACATGGCGGCCGCGTTACTCCTGCTGCATCATCTCAGGCTCGGGCAGGACACCCAGCCCTGATCGATTCCCCCACCGGTGTCCTGCTCCTCGGCCCTCGGCCGCCTAGTGCGCCAGAACCTGCCAGACGGTCGCGACGAGTGCGCCGACGGCTGTCAGGGCGGCGACCGCGGGCAGCGGCCAGCGTGCGTGCTCCAGCGAAATGATGCGGGTGTGCAGCTCGTCCAGTTCCTTGGCCGTCTCCTCGGTGCGATGGCTGAGCAGCGCCAGCCCGCCCTCGACGCGTGCGTAGGCCACATCGAGGCGGCGCCGTAACTCTGCGAGTTCCCCAGGGAGGACGGGATGCTCGGGATCGGCGGTCACAGATCCGCTCCTTTCCGTAGTCGTCTCACATCCCTTGCATGCGCATGATGAGTCAACTCGCCTGGTGGGCGCGTGGGGAGAGTGTGCGAGGGGCATATGCGGGTCCGCCACGCACACGGCGTGTGAAACACGCGGGCCCGGCACCGTCCGACGGTGCCGGGCCCGCGTGAGCAAAACGGCAAACGCTGTGTAATCAGACGTAGGCGGTGATCCGGGACAGGTGGCGATCAGGGGCAGGTGCAGAACCCGGCCCGCTCTTCCGGCCCAGCCGGCCGGCGTCCACCATGCGCTGCAGCAGCGGGGGAGCGGCAGGCTGCTCAGTTCGGCCTCACTGACCGCGCGTCTTGCAACGCCTGCTCGCAGGTCGGCACGGTTCGTCGGCCGGTACTTCTCCTAGTTCTTTCGGCAGCCGAAGAGGACCTCCAACACGTTCGCAGGACAAGCGTGAATCGGATTCGGGACGGGGCTTGCTGACGGGCCAGGGGTGGGCGCGGCGTCTGCCGCGTACACGGGGGCGGCGCCCATGAGGAAGGCGCCGGCAAACAGGGCGGCCGTGGCAGCGAGAGCTACTTTGTTCATGTGCTGCAAACGATCTTCGAGCCATGGGGTCACTGCTCGCCGCACTGCCGGCAGAGCGGGTGCAGGAGTCGGCGGAGCTGTACGTGCACGGCGCCCGCTACGGCGGAGGCCACAGGCGATCGGGCGTTTGAAGACTCTTGACGATCACCGAAGGCCGCCACCTGGATCACGTGTGGCGGCCTTCGGTGTTCTGCTGAGTTCTTCCCTTGCGGTGTTCGTTCGCGCAGGTCAGGGGTAGGTGTAAAAGCCCGACCCGCTCTTCCGGCCCAGCCGGCCGGCGTCCACCATGCGCTGCAGCAGCGGGGGAGCGGCGTACAGCGGCTCCTTGTACTCCTCGTACATCGAGTGCGCCACCGAGGCGACCGTGTCGAGGCCGATCAGGTCGGACAGCTTCAGCGGGCCCATGGGGTGGGCGCAGCCGAGCTCCATGCCGTTGTCGATGTCCTCGCGGCTGGCGATGCCCGACTCGAACATCCGGATGGCGGAGAGCAGGTACGGGATCAGCAGCGCGTTGACGACGAAGCCGGAGCGGTCCTGGGCGCGGATCGCGTGCTTCCCGAGCACCTTCTCGGTGAAGAGCTGCGCCCGGCTGAGGGTGCCCTCGGAGGTGGTCAGCGCGGGGATCAGCTCGACCAAGTTCTGCACCGGGGCCGGGTTGAAGAAGTGGATGCCGATGACGTGGTCCGGGCGCGCGGTGGCGACCGCGAGCTTCACCAGCGGGATCGAGGAGGTGTTGGAGGCCAAAATGGCGTCCGGCCGGGTCACCACCTGGTCGAGCACCTGGAAGATCTCGGTCTTGACCTGCTCGTTCTCCACAACCGCCTCGATCACGAGGTCGCGGTCCGCGAACTCGCCGAGGTCGGTGGTGAAGCTCAGCCGCGCCTGCGTGGCCTCCTGCTCCTCCTCGGTGATCTTGCCGCGCTCGGCCGCCTTGGCCAGGGAGTTGAACAGCCGGGTGCGGCCGATCTCCAGGGCCTCGCCGGTGGTCTCGGCGACCTTGACGTCCAGGCCGGCCCTGGCACACACCTCGGCGATGCCCGCACCCATCTGGCCGCACCCCACCACTCCGACGCGCGCAATGTCTGCCGAAATGCCGCTCACATCGTCCCTTTCGCTGATCTACGGCGGTGGCAGGCGGCCCTTGGTCGTGATGCCTGCTCCGATCGTGCACGTTACCCCCGCGCCGACGATGATCGATCACCCGGGTCGGGCATGCTGTGCGCGGAGACGGTCCGTGATCACACGGATCCATGGCGTAGGGGAGTGCCGGATGGGCCGAGTGTCACGGCGGGTGTTCACCGTCGCCGCGCTGTCGACGCTGACGGCGACGCGCGGTGCGGCGGCCGTGGGTCAGGGGCCGGGCGCCGCCACCGGCGCGCCACCCCCGGGCACCGGCGGACCACGTCCGGGCAAGGGGACCGCAGGGCCGCGCCGGCGCACCGTCACGGAGATGCGCGGCATGTGGATGGCGACCGTGCTGAACCGTGACTGGCCCTCGCGCACCGGGCTGAGCGCGGCCCGGCAGCGCAGCGAACTGGCCGTCCTCCTCGATGCGGCGGTGCACCGCCGGCTCAACACGGTGTTCCTGCAGGTCCGGCCGACGGCCGACGCGCTGTGGCCCTCGCCCTACGAACCGTGGTCGCAGTATCTGACCGGAACCCAGGGCAGGGATCCCGGCTGGGACCCGCTCGGTACGGCCGTGAAGGAGGCGCACGCCCGCGGCCTGGAACTGCACGCCTGGTTCAACCCCTACCGGGTCGCCACCCACGACGACCCGGCCCGGCTCGTCGCCTCGCACCCGGCCCGCAAGCACCCCGACTGGGTGGTGCCCTACGGCGGCAGGCTCTACTACAACCCGGGCCTGCCCGAGGTCCGGGCCTTCGTACAGAAGGCGATGCTCGACGCGGTGCGCAAGTACCCCGTGGACGGCGTCCACTTCGACGACTACTTCTACCCGTACCCGGTCGCGGGCCAGTCCTTCGACGACGACGCGGCCTACGACCGGTACGGCAGTGGCTTCGCCGGCCGGGCCGCGTGGCGGCGGGACAACATCGACGCGCTGGTCCGGGAGACGGCCGCCGGCATCAAGGCGATCCGGCCCGCCACCCAGTTCGGAATCAGCCCCTTCGGCGTGTGGCGCAACGCCTCGACCGACCCGCGCGGCTCGGACACGCAGGCGGGCGCCGAGACGTACGACGACCTGTACGCGGACACCCGGAAATGGGTGCGCGAGGGCTGGATCGACTACCTCGTACCGCAGCTGTACTGGAACATCGGTTTCGCCGCCGCCGACTACGCAGAACTGGTGCCCTGGTGGGCGGAGGTGGCGAAGGGGAGCCGGACCAAGCTGTACGTGGGGGAGGCACTGTACCGGGCGGGCGATCCCACGCAGGGCGCCGCCTGGCAGGACCCGGCCGAGTTGTCCCGGCACCTCACCCTCGCCCACGCACACCCGGAAGTGCGCGGACACGTGTTCTTCGCGGCGAAGGACGTCGCGGCGGACCCGGCCGGCGCGATGGCGCGGGTGGTCGCCGACCACTACGAGCAGCCGGCGAAACCCCCGCGCTGAATTCAGGGGGCGGCGTTCGTCCCCCTAGTGTTGTCCCTGTGCCTTGTCCCTGTGGCGGACCTGGCAGTCGGGCCCGGGGCACATCACGGCCTCGTGCCCGTTCTCCAGGCGAACGCGGTACGGCGGATTGCCCTCCGCGCCCAGCACTTCGACGACTTCCGAAACCTGGTCGTGTTGGCCGACCACCCTGCCGTGCTGGACAAGCTGGTCGCCGACGGTTGCGTGCATCTGCAGCGCCTCCTCATCGTGTGCGGAAGCAGCGGCCCGTGGCCTGATTCTACGGCTGCGGGCGCGGACTGGGATCGGTGTGTCCCCACCGATCAGCCGCGCGACCGTTGGGTGACGGCGATGCAGACGAGTACGGCGGCGGCGGTCAGCGGGGCCGCCGCCGTCAGGTGCTCGCCGAGCAGCAGCACCGACCACACCAGTGTGAGCAGGGGCTGGGCCAACTGCAACTGGCTCGCCTTGGGAATGCCGACGGCCGCCATGCCCCGGTACCAGACGACCAGGCCGAGGAACTGCGAGCCGGCCGCGACCCACAGCAGTCCGGTCAGGCCATGGACGCTCAGGTGGACGGGCTCGTACGTCAGTGCGGGCGCGGCGGCGGGCGCGGTCATCGGCAGGCAGAGCACCAGGGCCCAGCCGATCACCTGCCAGCCGGGCATGACCCGGGCCAGCCGGCCGCCCTCGGTGTATCCGGCGGCGCACACCAGCAGCGCACCGAAGAGGTAACCGTCGGCGGCGGTCAGCGCACCGCCGCTCTGCTGCGCGGTGAAGGCGACCACGGCGGCCGCGCCGGCCAGAGCCGCCAGCCAGAAGGTCCGCGAGGGCCGGGTGCCGACCCGCAGCGCGGAGCAGACGGCGGTGGTCAGCGGGAGCAGGCCGACGACGACCGCGGCGTGTGCGGTGGTGGAGGTCTTCAGGGCCAGCGTGGTGAGCAGCGGGAAGCCCAGCACCACCCCGGCGGCCACCACCGCGAGCCCGGGCCAGTGGCGGCGTGCGGGCGGCGGGACGCGCAGCGCCAGCAGACAGCCGCCGGCGAGGACGGCGGCGAGCACGCTGCGGACGGCGACCAGCGTCCATGGCCCGAAGCCCTCCAGCCCCCAGGCGGTGGCCGGGAAGGTCAGCGAGAAGGCGACGACACCGAGGGCCGCCTGGAGGGTGCCGGCGCGCAGCCGCGATTGCGTGCCGGTGGCGGCGGCCGGGGTCCGGGCGGCGGGGCGGCCGGCCGTGGTGGCTGCCATGGGGATCGACGGGGCCGGTGGGGCGTCGATGTCGACCGCTATCCCGGTCCTGGCAGTAGCGCTATCCTGATCTCTCATGCAGGAGCGTAGCAGTGTCGACGAACTGGCGAACCAGCTGCGAGGGGAGCTCCGCCGCTACTCTGCCGGTGAGAAGCTGCCGTCGAGCCGGGCCCTCGTCGAGAGGTTCCGGGTAAGTCCGGTGACCGTGTCGCGCGCCCTGGCGCAGCTGGCCGCCGAGGGGCTGGTGGTCACTCGCCCCGGGGCCGGTGCGTTCCGCGCCCGGCCGCGGACACCGGCCGCTTCGGTCGGGGACACCTCCTGGCAGGAGGTCGCGCTGAGCGCGGACGGCGCCGCCGACCTCGTACCACGAACGGTGGACGCCTCCGGTGTCACGGTCTCGCTCGCCGCCCCGCCGCCCGGGGTGATCGAGTTCAGCGGCGGCTATCTGCATCCGTCGCTCCAGCCGGAGCGGGCCATGGCCGCGGCTTTGTCCCGCGCGGGCCGCCGCCCGGGCGCCTGGGGTCGCCCTCCGCTGGAGGGGCTGCCCGAACTGCGCGAGTGGTTCGCACGGAGCATCGGCGGACCCGGCGGGACCGTCACGGCCGCCGAGGTCCTGGTCTCCGCCGGCGGCCAGTCCGCGCTCGCCACCGCCCTGCGGGCCCTCGCCCCGCCCGGCGCCCCCGTGCTCGTCGAGTCGCCCACCTACCCCGGCATGCTGGCCATCGCGCGCTCCTCCGGACTGCGGCCCGTGCCCGTCCCGGTGGATGCCGAGGGCGTGAAACCCGCGCTGCTCGCCGACGCGTTCCGGGCGAGCGGTGCCCGGGTCTTCGTCTGCCAGCCGCTCTTCCAGAACCCGACCGGCGCCGTGCTCGCCCCCGAGCGGCGCGCCGAGGTGCTGCGGATCGCCCGCGAGGCCGGTGCCTTCGTCGTCGAGGACGACTTCGTACGGCGGCTCGTGCACGAGGACGCGGGGCCGCTGCCGGCCCCGCTGGCCGCCGACGACGAGGACGGCGTCGTCGTCCACGTGGGCTCCCTGACCAAGGCCACCTCGCCCAGCTTCCGGGTCAGCGCGCTGGCCGCGCGCGGGCCCGTGCTGGAGCGGTTGCGGGCCATCCAGGTCGTGGACACCTTCTTCGTGCCACGGCCACTGCAGGAGGCGGCCCTCGAACTCGTCGGCTCGCCGGCCTGGCCGCGCCATCTCCGGGCGGTCTCGGCCGAGTTGAGGACGCGCCGCGAGGCGATGACGACCGCGCTCGGTCTCCATCTGCCCGAGCTCGCGCTGCCGCACATCCCGTCCGGCGGCTACCACCTGTGGCTGCGCCTGCCCGACGGTGCGGACGAGTCCGCCCTGACCGCCGCGGCCCTGCGCGCCGGAGTGGCGATCACCCCCGGCCGCCCCTACTTCAGCGCCGAGCCCCCGGCGGCCCATCTGCGCCTGAGCTTCGCCGCGGTCGGCGGCAGGGCCGAGATCACCGAGGGGGTGGCGCGCCTGCGGACGGCCTGCGAAGAAGCGCTGTAGCGGCGCATCACGCCGTCGTCGCCGCTCCCGGCGGGCATCGGTTCGACATGCCCACGCCGACCTGCGAGTCTCCCGCCATGACCGACATCCCGCGCCCCGCCGACGGCTACGAGATCTCCACCGACACGGACCGCATCGACACCGACCTCGTCCACCACTGGCTCTCCACGGACGCGTACTGGGCGATCGGGCGGCCTCGCGAGAAGCAGGAGCGGGCGATCGCCGGATCGCTCAACTTCGGGGTGTTCGACATCGCCTCCGGTGAACAGGTGGCCTACGCGCGGGTCGTGACCGACCGGGCGACCTTCGCCTGGCTGTGCGACGTCTACGTGGCCCCGGTGGTCCGCGGCAAGGGAATCGGCACCGCGCTCGTCGGTGCCGTACGGGAGCACCTGCGGCCCCACGGACTGCGGCGGATCGCGCTCGCCACCCACGATGCGCACGGGGTGTACGAGAAGCTCGGCTTCCGGCCGCTGCAGCGGCCGGAGCAGTGGATGGCGCTCGTTTTCGAGTGATGTGTCCGGTGCCGGCCGACTTTCGAGTGAAGTGTCCCCTGTCGGCTGAGCTTCGAGTAAGTTTGCGCAAACCCTGGGTAACTCCCGGGTGACACCCCTTGACCTGCGCACTTCGGCGGCCGACCATCGCCGCATGTCACTTCGGGTCACGTTCGTCGCCACCGCGCGCAGCTCACCGCTGCTCGCGGAGCGCTTTCAGGACGACCGGCCGCTGGACCAGGCGGGCTGGGACGAGATGCAGCGCGTCGCCCACGACCTTCTGCCGCTGGCGGCCGCCGACCTGCGCTACTGCTCGCCGACCCCGCGCAGCCGCGCCACGGGGGATGCCCTCGGCTACGCCCCGCTGTCCCAGCTCGCTCTGCGCGACTGCGACATGGGCCGCTGGCGCGGGTTCACGCTCGGCGAGGCGATGGCACGCGAACCGGAGGCGGTGGACGCCTGGCTCGCCAACCCGCGTGCCACACCGCACGGAGGTGAGTCCCTGCTGGCCTTCATCTCGCGCGTCGGCGGCTGGCTGGACACCCGCCCCGTGGGAGACGGGGGCCGCATAGTCGCCGTGGCCGAGCCCTCCGTGATCCGTGCCGCCCTGGTGTACGCCCTGAAGGCCCCACCGCCGACGTACTGGAACATCGACGTCCGCCCGCTGTCGACGACCACCGTCACGGGCCTTGCGGGCCGCTGGAACCTGCGCCTGGACGGGGCGCCGGCTCACGCCTCGCGCACGTAGTCCGTCGTCAGTACGAGATCCTTCGCCGGACCGCGCACGCGCCACACCACGCGCCAGTGGTCGGCGTCCCGCACTGTGAACTCCCCCTGGTAGAGGTCCGCCGCGCACGGATGGCCGGCGACATACCGCCCGGAGCGCAGATCCAGGTCGTGGAACGGCCGCCCGTCCGCGAACCGCACCTCCGCGGTGCCCGGCACGCTCCCGGGCAGGAAGCGCAGCGTCCGCTCGGCGGGCCGAGACGCGCCCCGCCAGACGAAGCGGCCCGACTCGTGGTGCAGCAGACCCTCTCCGCCGCGGTCGCCGCCCTCGAAGTCGCTTCCGGCGGGGTCGCCGCCCTCGAAGTCGCTTCCGGCGGGGCTGCCGCCCTCGGTATCGCCGGCGAGCGTGTTGAAGACGGCGGTGCCGGTGAAACGCCCCTCGTCGCCGCTCGCGAGATCCCGTACCGTCCGCTCGACCCGCCACCTCCCGGCGAGATGGGCCAGCACGTCCGCCACCGGCCAGAACTCACCCATGCCGGTTCCGCTCCTCGCTCATGCCGTCCGCCCGCCGTCACCTTCCCCCAGGATCAGGCAGAGGTGGCGGAGGCCGGCGTGGGCTGCGGTCCGAGGGGCAGCAGCCCACGCTCGGTGAAGACCTTCTTCGCCACGAAGGTGGCGTTCAGCGCCTTCGGTATGCCGCAGTAGACGGCGGAGTGCAGCAGCGCCTCGACGATCTGCTCGGGCGTGAGGCCGACGTTCAGGGCCGCGTTCACATGCACGTCCAGCTGGGCCTCGCAGCCGCCCAGGGCGGTGAGCATGCCCAGCGTCACCAGCTGGCGGTCGCGCGGAGCCAGGCCGGGACGGGAGTAGATCTCGCCGAAGGCCCAGGAGACGATCTGGTTGCCGAGCTCGGGGCTGATGTCGGCGAGCGAGTCGACCACCCGCTGCCCGGCCTCGCCGTCGACCATCCGCAGGACCTCCAGACCGTGGGCGAAACGCTGGTCAAGGGTGGTGTTCTCGCTCATGTGTCCTTGTCCGTCCTCGGCGGCCGCGGGTGCGGCAGCCGTTCGATGCGGTTTCCCGCGCCCTTCGGGCGTGCGGGAGATGGATCTCGTCGTCCGGCGCGGCCGCGTCGCGGTGCGAAGCACGGCTCCGGTCGGCCGGTTCGGTGCGGTGCCCAGGCATGTCGCCGATAGCCCGGTGACTGCCTCGTCCCCTTGCGCCCGCAACGGCGCGAAGCGTCGCACGCCGGTGATCGACATGCCCGTCCCGCGCAGCCCAACAGCACCTCGGAGGGGCTGTCCGCTGGTCATGACACGACCGTAGGACCTGGAGTGCGCTCCCGGTCAAGCGTCGCCCGCGGTCAGGCCCCGAAGTACTTCTGGGCTGCCCGGACTCCGTCGACGAGGGCGTCCACCTCGTCCGGGGTGTTGTAGACGTAGAAGGTCGCGCGGGTCGTCGCGGGGATGCCGTACCGGCGCACGATTGGGCGGGCGCAGTGATGGCCGACGCGGACGGCGACGCCGCGCTCGTCCAGCACCTGGCCGACGTCGTGCGGATGGATGCCGTCGACGGTGAAGGAGACGGCCGAGCCGCGGCCGGTCAGGTCGCGCGGTCCGACGACACGGACGCCGGGGACCTCGCCGAGCAGCTCCAGGGCGCGGGCGGTGAGCCGGTCCTCGTGCGCCGCGACCTCGTCCATCCCCAGCATCCGCAGATAGTCCACGGCCGCCGCCAGACCCACCGCCTGGGCCGTCATCGGCACCCCCGCCTCGAAGCGCTGGGGCGGCGGCAGGAAGGTGGCGCGGTCCATCTCGACGATTTCGATCATCGAGCCGCCGGTGAGGAACGGCGGCAGGCCCGCGAGCAGCTCGCGCCGGCCCCACAGCACACCGACACCGCTCGGGCCGAGCATCTTGTGCCCGGAGAAGGCGAGGAAGTCGGCGCCCAGATCGCGTACGTCCACCGGGCGGTGCGGGACCGACTGGGCGCCGTCGACCACCACCAGCGCGCCGAACGCATGGGCACGGTCGGACAGTTCGCGCACCGGGTTGACCGTGCCGAGGACATTGGACTGATGGGTGACGGCGACGACCCTGGTGCGCTCGTCGATCAGCTCGTCGAGCCGGGCCAGGTCGAGGCGGCCCTCGTCGGTCAGCCCGAACCAGTCCAGTGTCGCGCCGGTGCGCTCGGCGAGCTGCTGCCAGGGCACCAGGTTGGCGTGGTGCTCCATCTCCGTCACCACGATCCGGTCGCCGGGGCCGACGCGGCCGGCCAGGCCCAGGCAGTAGGCGACCAGATTGATGCCCTCGGTGGTGTTCCTGGTGAAGACGATCTCGTCGTCCGCCGCGCCGACGAAGGCGGCGATCGTGTGCCGGGCCTGCTCGTACGCCTGCGTCGCCTCGCCCGCGAGCTGGTGCGCCCCGCGGTGCACGGCCGCGTTGCGAGTCAGGTAGAAGTCCCTTTCGGCATCCAGGACCTGGAGCGGCTTGTGGGTGGTGGCCCCGGAGTCGAGGTAGACCAGACGGGCCCCGCTGTCCATCGTGCGTCGCAGGATCGGGAAGTCCTCGCGCAGCACGTCCACGTCGAAGCCCATGGCCTCTCACCTCTCACGGCTCTCACGGCTCTCACGGTTTTGTTATCGGTTTTCCGTGAGGCACGCTAAGCGTCCTCACGGAGAATCGCAAGCATTAACATGAGAGCGTGGATCACGAAGCCCCCGTCTACCTGCATCAGCTCCCGGTCCCGGGCGAGGAGCGCTACGTCTGCCTGGCTCTCGTCAACACGCGCTTCACCCTCAGCCACGGACCAGTCGACCTGCTCGACGACGCCGAGGCCGCGCACCTGTGGCTCGTCCGGCACGGGCTGCTGCCGGACCGGGTCGCGCTGAACGGCAGGCAGTGCGGGCGGCTGCTGGGCCTGCGGGAGGCGCTGCGGGCCCTGTTCACGGCGTACGGCGACGGGCAGGTCCCGGCCCCCGAGCACCTGGCCGCCCTCAACTCCGCCCTCGCCGCGGCCCCCTCCACCCCCCGCCTGGCCTGGCCGGCCGACGGGCCCCACCGCGCCGACGAGCCCGACACCGGCAATCCGGCCGCCGCCGCGCTCTCCCTGCTCGCCGAGGACGCCACCGACCTGCTCACCGGCACCGAGGCCGACCAGCTCACCGAGTGCGCCGCCCAGAACTGCGCCCGCTGGTTCCTGCGCTCGCACGGCGCCCGCCGCTGGTGCACGACGAAGTGCGGCAACCGCGTACGGGCGGCCCGGGCGTACGCGGCGAAGCGGGGCAAGGGGATGGAATAACTCGCTTGTCCACCGCGGAGGTTGCTGGCACGATCCTCGGCATGATGATGCGAAAGGCGGACCTCGAAGTCCTCCGGTGAGCCCCGTGACGCCTCCCCGAGGGGGAGCAGATCACGTAGCCCTGGCACGCACCCTGAGCGAGGAATGGCGGGCGCACGGCCTCGCCACCGGCCCGGCCGACCGGACCACGGCCGAAGCAGCCGTCACCGAGCTCTACCGCATGATCGGCGAACCGGCCCCCGCGTTCCGGTGGGTGCCCTCGCCGGCGGCGGCACTGCCGATCGTCCTCGACGACCAAGGCACCTTCCCGCGCACGGAGTTGCGGGGCACCGACCTGCCCGCGCGCCTGCTCGCCTGGCCCCCGGCCGCGCGACTGGCGATCCTCGTACACGCCCTGCGCGGCCGCCTCGATCGCGCCCTGGGCCGCGACGAGTCCCACTCCGCCCTGCGACCGCCCCTGTCCGTGCCCGCCGACGAGGCCCTCGCCGCCGGTGTCGCCCTGCACAGGGTTCTCGACGTGCTCGTCCACGGGGCACTGCGGACCACCCTGCACGACTGTCTACGCGCCCCGATGCGCGCCGAACTGATGCCGGCCGACGGCGGGCTCGGCGGACAGACCTGGTACGGACAGCACGACGCCCATTGGATCGCCCACTACGACCTGTACGCCCGCACCGGCCTGGCCCGGTACCGGTCCGGGGACGCCCGGCTGCTCGGCGTGCTGGCCGAAATCGCCCGCAGCACCGGCTGGTGGTGGCCCGGCAGGGGCCGATGCGTCATGGCGGAACGCCCCGTCGAGATCCACACGGAGCCCCTCCCGAACGCCCTGCACGGCGAACGCAGGCTCCACCGTGACGACGGCCCGGCCGTCCGGTTCGCCGACGACACCCTGGTCCACGCCCTGCACGGCACCCACGTACCGCGCTGGGTGATCACGAACCCGACCGCCGATCGCATCCACGCCGAACGCAATGTCGAGGTCCGCCGCAGCGCCATCGAGCGGATCGGCTGGCAGTCGTACATCACCCAGGCCGGGTTGCGGCACGTGGCCACCGCCGACGACCCCGGAAACCCCGGCTCCGTCCTGCACCTGTACGACGTGCCGCGCGAACTGTGGGGGAGGCCCGCGCGCCTGCTGCTGGCCGTGAACGGCTCCGTGGAGCCGGACGGCACCCACCGCCGCTACGGCCTGAGCGTCCCCGCCCACTTCGACGACCCCGTCGCGGCGGCCGGCTGGACGTACGGCCTGTCCGGCGAGCACTACGCGCGACTCGTCCGCCGTACCTGATCACCCGCCTCCAGGACCCTGATCACACGCCTCCACGACCTTCAAGGTGATGCAGATGACCACGACCCTCGCCGACCTCACCGCCCGCACCGGCCTCGACGTCCTGGACCACCTGGAACGTCAGGTCGCCATCCCCGTCGTCGACGGCCTCCAGGCCCAGGGCGACCTGATCGTCGTCCCGTACGCCCTCGTCACCCGGAGCGTGCGCACGCTGACCCCGGCGGTGTGGGACGAGGTGCCCGCCGCCGGCGTCGAACTGCTGCGCAGCGCCGCCGGCGGGAACCCGCACACCCTGGTCGCCGATCCCGGCACATGCCGGTGGACCAGCTATGTCAGGGACACCACGGGACTTGCCCTGGGCCTGCTCGACGCGTCGGCGGTCGCCCACCTCATCCACCCCGAACACGGTGGGACGGGCATCGCACCCGGCCGGTACGTGGTGCGCAGGCAGCGGGAGCGGTCGACCGAACGGACGGGCTGGTACGGCAACCGCGTGATCGTCGACTGACACCCGCACGTACCCGGCCGGTGCGGACGTGGTGCGGTTCCGGCCGGGCGGCGTGGCGCGGAGGAAGCGCACCCCACCCGCAGGGCGGTGCAAGGACACCGCCCGCCCGATCCCCGTGGTGCTCCTCCTGGGGAATCCGGCTCTCGGAGCACTCCCGCTCGGCGCCGCCCCCACGTGCGGTCCGGCGCATCCGGGACCGCGTGACCCGACACAGAGAGCAGGTGCATCCTCATGCGTCCCTCGGCTCGTATCCCCAGTGTTCTCGCCGGCCTGGTCCTGGCCCTCGGCGGTGCCGCCGTCGCCGCGCCGGCCGCCCACGCGGACATGCCGGCCTGCCAGGACTCCGTCCAGAGCACCGGCACCGAGGTCACGGACGCGGTCCGGATGGCGTGCTACCACGGCCTGGTGGGCGACGAGAGCGGCTGCGTCAGCGGCCTGACCCAGGCCGGCGTGCCGGGCGACGTCGCGGCGACGGCGTGCCGCCAGGCCTCCCGGTAGCCGGCGGGTTCGTACGACTGTGGCGGTTCACCGGCTCCGCTCGGAACACCGAGGCCCGGACACCGAGGCCTGGGGCACCGAGGCCCGGGACACGGAGGCTCGGGACACGGAGACCCGGGCGACGACTCGACGTGCGTGACGAAGCAACTGGCGACGAAGCGCTGTGCGACGAAGTAACTGTGCGACGAAGCGCTCGGGTGGCCGGACGCATGCCTGCCGGGCTCTGTGCGGCGGGAAGGGGCCGCACTAGAGTGCCGACGTGCACGCAGAGCTCGATCCCGCAGTCGTCGACTCCCTGTTCGCCGGGGCGGATCGGCTCACCGACACGATCGTCGACCGCATCCGGGCCGAAGTCGGCTTCTACCTGGCCGGGGGCTCGGTGTCGCGTGACGCGCTGCGGCAGTCGGTCCACGACAACGTCATGCGGGTCCTGCAGCAGTTCGCGGGCGGCGGCCTCGCCGCCGCCCTTCAGGCGCCACGGGCGACCGGCCGGGAACGGGCCCTGCAGGGCGCCCCGCTCCCCGAAGTACTCAGTGCCTACAGAATCGGCTTCGGCTGCTTCTGGGAGGAACTGGTCGCCCTCGCCCGCGCCGGCAGCCGGCTCGGCGACTCCCAACTGGTCGACCTCGCCGCCGACATCTGGCGGATGAGCGGTGAGTACGCGGACACGATGGTGAGCGGCTACCGCGAGGCCTCCGCCCAACTGATGCTGCAGCGCGAGCACGAGCGTTCCGTCCTCGTCGAGGCGCTGTTCGCCGGTTTCATCGACGGGCAACGGACCCTCTGGGAGACCGCCGAGATCCTGCGGCTGCCGCTGGAGGGCGACTTCGTCGTGGTGGCCGCGGAGACTCCCGCGATCGGGCGCCAGGCCCTTGCCGACATCGAATCGCGGCTCGAGGCGGAGGCGGTCAGGTCGGCCTGGCGGCTGCTGCCCCACGAGCAGATCGGCGTGGTGTCCTCGCGCAGTGTGCGGATGCGGGAACGGGCTCTGCAGGTACTGGGCCGGCAAGCGGTCTCGCGCATCGGCGTCAGCCGGCCGTTCACCTCACTGCGGGAAACTCCGCAGGCCCTGCAGTTCGCCCGCCTCGCCCGGGGGACACTGCCCGCCGGTGAGGCCGGGCTCGCGCGGTTCGAGGACACCGCGCCGCTCGCGGTACTCGTCGCGGCGGCGCCCGCGGAGGCCGAGCGGGTCGTCTCGACGATCCTCGGCCCCCTGCGCGAACTGCCCGCCGAGGACTGCTCGCTGCTCATCAGCACGCTCGACGCATGGTTCACCGCGGGGGGCTCGGCCGCGGACACCGCACAGGCCATGTACTGCCACCCCAACACCGTGCGCTACCGGCTCCGCCGACTGGAGACACTCACCGGACGCTCACTGCACAACCCCCAGGACGTCGCGGACCTGGCCACCGCGCTGCAGACCGCCCGGATCGTCCCCGGCCTGCGATAGGCCCGCCCTCCGGGTGCTCGCGGGATCCCCCGGTGCTCGCGGGATCCCCGGGCGCCCGCGGTGCGTTGCGGGCGGCCCCCGCTGTCAATGCGGTGCGCCGGACCATCAATGCGGTGCGCCGGACCGTCAATACGGTGCGGCGGCCCCGCTGTCAACGCGGTGCGCCGGACCGTCGAGGCCCGCTGCCCGCGGTACCGCCGGCAGCCCCGAACCGGCTTTGTCACACGGAACAGTCATGCCGGCCCAGCGTTGTTCGCGGGTCCATGGGTGGGCCCGCGCCCGGCGGTCAGGATGTTCGCCCACGGCAACGGGTTGGCCGCGGCACACGGAAAACAGCTCCGTGCCCAACCTCGCGCAGGCCCTCGCCTCGCCCCCTGATCAGCGCATCCGGAAAGGCAGTTCGTGACAGCATCGGACGATTTTCAAGAGCCCTGGATTCCCCGTAGCCACCGGGCCGGTCCCACCGTGACCGTCACGGGCGACCCCCTGGCATACGTACGGGCCGACGCGGCGGCGCTGCGCCGGGCGCACCGCTCGCTGCGGCGCAGCACCGTCGGACTCGTACTCGGCGGCCATCTGTCGTACGCGGCGCTGTCCTGCCTCGCCCCCTCCCTGATCGGAGCGCGGACAACGGGCCACTTGACCCTCGGGATGGCTCTCGGCCTCGGGGAGATGGGTCTCGTCGCCACCGTCCTCGTCCGGCACGCCCGGCATACGACAGAGCGCATCGATCCGCTCGCCGACCGGCTCCGGTCCTATCTCGTGCAACGGCGCCGCGCCGCGGCGAAGGGAGCGACGGCATGAGCGACCCGTCCTCCGCCTCGCCGGGCACCACCCTCGTGGTCTTCATGGTCTTCGTCGCCCTGTGCCTGCTGCTGTGCGTGCTGGCCGGCCCCGAGAAGGACGATCCGGCCGAGTTCTACACCGGCAACAGCGGCACCGGCGCACTGACGTCCTTTCAGAACGGGCTGGCCATCGCGGGCGACTACATTTCCGCGGCCACGGTGCTCAGCACCACCGGCGTCATCGCGCTGGCCGGCTACGACGGCATGCTGGTGGCATGCGCCACCGTGATGTCACTGCTGCTGACGGCGATCCTCCTCGCCGAACCCCTGCGCAACTCCGGTCGCTACACCATGGGCGACGCCATCGCCGGCCGGCTGACCGGCCGCCGGGTGCGGATCGCGGTCGGCGTCGTCACCCTCGCGGTCACCCTGCCCTATCTGACGGTGCAGCTCTCCGGTGCCGGCGCGATGGTGACGTTCCTGCTCGGGTTCACCGGCAACGAGGCGAAGCCCCTGTGCACCGTCATCATCGGCGTGCTCATGGTCTGCTACGCGGCGCTCGGCGGGATGAGGGGCACGGCCGCGGTGCAGATGGTGAAAACCGTGGTGCTGTTCGCCACCGTGACGGTGGTGACCTTCATCGTCCTGAACCGATTCGGGTGGAACCCCGGCAGGCTCCTCGACGCGGCGGTGGCCGGCAGCGGCAGGGGCGACGGTTATCTCCGTCCCGGCCTCGAGTTCGGCGACTCGTCCACCGGTCGACTCGACTTCCTCGGCTTCCAGCTCACCATCGTCCTCGGCGCCGCGACCATGCCGCACGTCACCATGCGGCTGTACGGAGCCCGCAGCGCCAGGGCGGCCCGCGTGTCCATGCGCTGGGCCGTGAGCCTGACCGGCGTCTTCTGCGCAGCGGCCGTGGTGCTGGGACTCGGCGCCGCCGCCGTCGTCGGCTCGGCGACGATCGGCGCCTCGGACCCGAACGGGACGACCAGCGTGCTGCTGCTCTCCCGGGCGCTCGGCGACGGCTCGGGCGTGCTGGTCGCCGCCATGGGGTGCGCGGTCTTCGCCACCGCGCTGGCCGCCGTCACGGGTCTGCTCCTGGCCGCGGCGTCTTCGGTCGCTCACGACGTCCTCACCCAAGCGCTGCTGCGCGGACGCGTGTCACCGAAGCATGAAGTGGTGCTCGCCCGCGGCGCGACAGCCGTGGTCGGAGCACTTGCGATCCTTCTCGCGGTGTGGTCGAGGGACTGGAACCTGTTGTCGCTCATCTACCTGGCACTGACCCTCGCGGCCTCCGTGGTGCTGCCGGTGCTCGTCCAGACCCTGTTCTGGAACCGCTACACCGTGCGCGGGATGCTGTGGTGCCTGTACGGCGGTGTCGCCGTCGTCACGGCCCTGACCCTGTTCTCCCCGCTCGTCTCGGGCACACCCGACTCGCTTTTCCCGCATCGGGACTTCGCCTGGTTTCCGCTGCGGATGCCCGGGCTCGTCACGATCCCCCTCGGCTTCGTGCTGGGCTGGTTCGGCAGTGTCCGGCACCGCACCGGGCCGGATGCCCGCCGCGACGAGGAGGCCGAGCTGCGCACACTGACCGGAGTGGGCGGGGAGTGAACGCCGGCCGGGTTGATCGCACCCGGTCGGCGATGTCCGCATACTGATCCACCAGTATTGCATAAACGTGCAGCGAAACGTATAGTCATGCCATCGATGAGGAGGGTTCATGGCTGTACGTGTGGCGGTCGCCGGAGCGAGCGGGTACGCGGGCGGGGAAGCCCTGCGTCTGCTGCTGGCGCACCCCGAGGTCGAGATCGGCACGCTGACCGGCAACTCGAACGCCGGGCAGCGGCTCGGCGCGCTGCAACCACACCTGTTGCCGCTCGCCGACCGGGTGCTGCAGGCAACCACGCCCGAGGCCCTCGCCGGGCACGACGTGGTCTTCCTCGCCCTGCCGCACGGCCAGTCCGCCGCCGTGGCCGAGCAGCTCGGAGCGGACGTGCTCGTGATCGACATGGGTGCCGACTTCCGGCTCACGAACCCGGCCGACTGGGAGAAGTTCTACGCCTCCCCGCACGCCGGCACCTGGCCCTACGGCCTCCCCGAACTGCCGGGTGGCCGCGCCGCGCTGGAGGGGTCCAAGCGCATCGCGGTGCCCGGTTGCTACCCGACCGCGGTCTCACTCGCGCTGTTCCCGGCGTACGCCGCGGGACTCGCGGAGAACGAGGCCGTCGTCGTCGCCGCCTCCGGCACCTCCGGCGCCGGCAAGACGCCCAAGCCGCATCTGCTCGGCAGCGAGGTCATGGGGTCGATGTCCCCCTACGGCGTCGGCGGGCTCCACCGCCACACCCCCGAGATGATCCAGAACCTCAGCGCGGCGGCCGGTGAGCGGGTCTCCGTCTCCTTCACCCCCACCCTCGCACCCATGCCCCGGGGCATCCTCGCCACCTGCAGCGCCAAGGCGAAGCCCGGTGTCACCGGGGAATCCCTCCGCGCCGCCTACGGCAAGGCCTTCGCCGACGAGCCCTTCGTCCATCTCCTGCCCGAGGGGCAGTGGCCCGCCACCGCGTCCGTCCACGGTTCCAACGCTGTTCAGGTGCAGGTCGCATACGACGACGCCGTACAGCGCATCATCGCGATCAGCGCCATCGACAACCTGACCAAGGGCACCGCGGGCGGGGCCGTGCAGAGCATGAACATCGCCCTCGGACTGGACGAGACCACCGGACTTTCCACGATCGGAGTCGCACCGTGACCGTCACGGCACCACAAGGGTTCACGGCGGCCGGTATCGCCGCCGGGATCAAGGAGAACGGCAACCCGGACCTGGCCCTGGTGGTCAACAACGGGCCGCGCCGAGCCGCCGCGGGCGTCTTCACCTCCAACCGTGTGAAGGCCGCGCCGGTGCTGTGGTCCGAGCAGGTCCTCAAGGGCGGCCAGGTCTCCGCCGTCGTCCTCAACTCCGGTGGCGCCAACGCCTGCACGGGACCCAAGGGCTTCCAGGACACCCATGCCACCGCGGAGAAGGCCGCCGACGTCCTCGGTCACAACGCCGCCGAGGTCGCGGTGTGCTCCACCGGGCTGATCGGTGTGCTGCTCCCCATGGACAAGCTGCTGCCGGGAGTGGCGGCCGCGGCCGCGGCCCTGAGCGAGCACGGCGGCGAGAGGGCCGCCCTGGCGATCAAGACCACCGACACCGTCCACAAGACCGCCGTCGCCGGCGGCAGCGGCTGGACCGTCGGCGGCATGGCCAAGGGCGCGGGCATGCTCGCTCCCGGACTCGCCACCATGCTCGTCGTCCTCACCACCGACGCCGACCTGGACAGCGACGTACTGGACCGCGCGCTGCGCGCGGCCACCCGGGTCACCTTCGACCGGGTGGACTCCGACGGCTGCATGTCCACCAACGACACCGTGCTCCTGCTCGCCTCCGGGGCGTCCGGCGTCACCCCTGGGTACGAGGAGTTCGCCGAGGCGGTGCGGACCGTGTGCGCCGACCTCGGCCGGCAGCTCATCGGCGACGCCGAGGGCGCCAGCAAGGACATCAGGGTCGAGGTGATCAACGCCGCGACCGAGGAGGACGCAGTGGAGGTGGGCCGCTCGATCGCCCGCAACAACCTCCTCAAGTGCGCCCTCCACGGCGAGGACCCCAACTGGGGCCGGGTGCTGTCCGCGATCGGCACCACGCGGGCCGCCTTCGAGCCCGACCAGCTCAACGTCGCCATCAACGGCGTCTGGGTCTGCAAGCACGGCTCCGTCGGGGAGGACCGCGAGCACGTCGACATGCGCTATCGCGAGGTCCACATCGTCGCCGACCTCGCCGCCGGCTCCGAGACCGCCACCATCTGGACCAACGACCTCACCGCCGACTACGTCCACGAGAACAGCGCCTACTCGTCATGAGCGACTCCCACAAGAGCGGCCCCACCCGGAAGCACACCGCGCTGCCCAAGGCGCAGATCCTCATCGAGGCGCTGCCCTGGCTGACCCGGCACCACGGCAAGACGGTCGTCATCAAGTTCGGCGGCAACGCCATGGTGAACGCGGATCTGAAGGCCGCCTTCGCCCAGGACGTGGTCTTCCTGCGGCACGCCG
Source organism: Streptomyces sp. NPDC046197 (assembly GCF_040646295.1). Taxonomy (NCBI): domain Bacteria; kingdom Bacillati; phylum Actinomycetota; class Actinomycetes; order Kitasatosporales; family Streptomycetaceae; genus Streptomyces; species Streptomyces sp. NPDC046197. The sequence continues at coordinate 128,399 of NZ_JBEYZY010000006.1, forward strand.
GCCTCAAGCCGGTCGTCGTGCACGGCGGCGGCCCGCAGATCAGCGCCGCGCTGGACAGGCACGGCATCGTCAGCGAGTTCAAGGCGGGCCTGAGGGTCACCACCGAGGACGCCATGGACGTCGTACGCATGGTGCTCGCCGGGCAGGTGCAGCGTGAGCTGGTCGGGCTGCTCAACCAGCACGGTCCGCTCGCCGTCGGTCTGACCGGCGAGGACGCGCACACCATCACCGCCACCAAGCACACGCCCGAGATCGACGGCGAGCTGGTCGACATCGGGCGGGTGGGCGAGATCACCGCGATCGACACGGGCGCGATCGAGGCACTCCTCGCCGACGGCCGCATCCCGGTCGTCTCGTCGATCGCCCGCTCCCAGGACGACGGACATGTCTACAACGTCAATGCTGATACGGCGGCTGCGGCACTCGCTGCGGCACTGGGTGCCGAAACCCTCATGGTCCTCACGGACGTCGAGGGCCTCTACGAGGACTGGCCCCACTCCGACGAGGTGATCAGCCGCCTGACCGCCTCCCAACTGGAGAAACTGCTGCCGGATTTGTCCTCCGGCATGGTGCCGAAGATGGAGGGCTGCCTGCACGCCGTGCGCAACGGCGTCACCACCGCCCGCGTCATCGACGGCCGGGTCCAGCACGCCATCCTGCTGGAGATCTTCACCGACGAGGGCATCGGCACGATGGTCGTGCCCGACGACTGCGATCAGGGGAACAAGGGGGACACGGCATGAACGCCGGCACGGCCAACCAGGATCTCACCCAGCGGTGGCAGAGCGCGCTCATGAACAACTACGGCACCCCGCGGCTGCCGCTGGTGCGCGGCGAGGGCGCCCGGCTGTGGGACGCCGACGGCAAGGAGTACGCCGACTTCGTCGGGGGCATCGCGGTCAACGCGCTCGGTCACGCCCACCCCGCGGTCGTCGAGGCCGTGAGCCGGCAGATCGCCTCCCTCGGTCACGTCTCCAACCTGTTCATCGCCGAACCGCCCGTCGCGCTCGCCGAGCGGCTGCTCCGGCTCTTCGGCCGGGACGGCAGGGTCTTCTTCTGCAACTCCGGCGCCGAGGCCGTAGAGGGCGCCTTCAAGATCGGCCGCCTGACCGGCCGCAGGCACATGGTGGCGACCCACGGCGGCTTCCACGGCCGCACGATGGGCGCCCTGGCGCTCACCGGCCAGCCCGGCAAGCAGGAGCCCTTCCTGCCGCTGCCCGGCGACGTCACGCACGTCCCCTACGGCGACGCGCAGGCGCTGGCCGCCGCGGTCACGGAGGAGACCGCCCTCGTGGTCATCGAGCCCATCCAGGGCGAGAACGGCGTCGTGGTGCCCCCGGCCGGCTATCTCAAGGCGGCCCGCGCGATCACGGCGGCGACCGGCTCGCTGCTCGTCCTCGACGAGGTGCAGACCGGAATCGGCCGTACCGGCCACTGGTTCGAGTACCAGGCCCACGAGGGCGTCCTGCCCGACGTCGTCACCCTCGCCAAGGGGCTCGGCGGCGGGCTCCCGCTGGGCGCCACCGTCGCCTTCGGCCGCGCCGCGGGACTGCTCCGGCCGGGCGACCACGGTACGACCTTCGGCGGGAACCCGGTGGCCTGCGCCGCCGGCCTGGCCGTCCTGGACACCCTCGCCGACGAGGGAACGCTGGAGAACGTCAAGCGGCAGGGCGCGAGGTTGCGGGACGGAATCGAGGGCCTGAACCACCCGTTGATCGCCCATGTCCGGGGTGCGGGGCTTCTGCTGGGTATCGTGCTCACCGAGCCGCTCGCACCCCAGGTGCAGCAGGCGGCTCAGGACGCCGGCTTCCTCGTGAACGCGCCCGCCCCCGACGTCGTGCGGCTTATGCCGCCGCTGAATCTCGGCGACGACGCGGTGGACGCCTTCCTCGGTGCGCTGCCCGGCATCCTGGACGTGGCCAACGGGGACGGATGATCCGGAGTGAGACGACGATGAGTCAGGCGCAGGAACACGAGCAGGCGGGGGCCTCCGGGCCCGCCGTGCCGCAGACTCGCACCGCACGGCACCGCCGGATCGTGGACATCCTGAACCGGCAGCCGGTGCGCTCGCAGAGCCAGTTGGCCAAGCTGCTCGCCGACGACGGGCTGAGCGTCACCCAGGCGACGCTCTCCCGGGACCTGGACGAGCTGAACGCGGTGAAGATCCGCAACCTCGACGGCGACCTCATCTACGCGGTGCCGAGCGAGGGCGGCTTCCGTACGCCACGCGCTCCGCTGGGGGAGTCGGCGAAGGAGGAGCGGATGCGGCGCCTGTCCCAGGAGCTGCTGATCTCCGCGGAGGCGTCCGCCAACCTCGTGGTCCTGCGCACCCCGCCGGGTGCCGCCCAGTTCCTGGCCTCGGCCATCGACCAGGCCGAGCTGCACGACATCCTCGGGACCATCGCGGGCGACGACACACTGCTGCTGATCAGCCGGAACCCGACCGGCGGGCAGGCGCTGGCCGACCATCTGCTGCGGTTGGCCCAGAACGGTCACTGAGTGGGGTGGTGACCGGAGCGCGGTCACCCCAGTCGAGCGGCGAGCCCTCCTGTGCACCGCACCTCGTCGCCCGCCGTGATCAGCAGTGCCTCCACGTCCGGCAGGGACTCCAGCCAGGCCAGACCCCCCCGTGACCCCATCGCGAAGGCCGCCGTCGCCCAGCAGTCCGCCCACGTCAGCCCGGGGGCGACGACCGTGACGGCCACCAGGTCGGTCACCGCGGCGCGACCCGTGCGCGGGTCGACGATGTGCGCGCCGCGCTCGGCCGTGCCCGAGGTGGCGACCGCCAGTTCCTCCGTGCCGGCCGCGGAGATCACCGCGGCGAGTCCGCCCGGGCGCAAGGGGTCGGACACGCCCACCCGCCACGGACGGTGCGGCTCGGGGGCACCCAGCAGCTGCACGTCTCCGCCGCCGTTGACGCTGACCCCGCTCACTCCGGCCGACGCGATCCGCCGGGCCGCCCGCTCGGCCGACCAGCCCTTGACGATCCCGGTCGGATCGAGCCGGCCCTGGTAGCGCAGGCTGAACCAGCCGTCGCTGACCCGCTCGGCCTCCGCTCCCAGCCCGAGCACCTCGGCGACCTCGGGATCGCACTGCTCCACGGTGAGTTCACCGCGCAGCAGACGGGAGATCTGGCTGTCCTCGCGGTAGGTGCTGAACACCTCGTCGGCCCGGTGCAGCCCCGCGACCGCCTCGCGCAGCGCCTCCCGCACCGCACCGGGTTCCCCGCCGCGGACGTCGAAGGAGAAGACGGTCCCCATGACCTCCTCCGCATGACGTACCGCGGCGGGAGTTTCCTCGGCCACGGCCTCAGCCACCGGCCTGGTCCAGCGCCGACTGCAGGGACTGCTTGTAGCCGCCGCTGGTGTACGTGGCTCCCGAGACCGCGTCGATCTGCGCGCTGCCGGCCGCCACCGCCTCCTGGTTGAGCTTGGGAACGGCGAGGGCGGTCTTCTGGTCGCTCAGGCCGCCCTTGGGCGCCTGGACCGCATCCGCCTTGGTGATCTTTCCGTTGCTGACCGTGATGCGGACCTGGACCGGTCCGTACTGGGTCTGGGCGACCTTGCCGGTCACGGTTCGGGCCTGGGTGGCACCGGAGGAGCCCGAGGAGGAGGACCCGGGGCCGGCTCCGGACCCGGACGACGACCCTGCCGCCGGCCCGCCCGCCTTCGCCTTGTCCAGCGCCGACTGCAGGGACTGCTTGTAGCCGCCGCTGGTGTACGTGGCCCCGGAGACCGCGTCGATCTGCGCGCTGCCGGCCGCCACCGCCTCCTGGTTGAGCTTGGGAACGGCGAGGGCGGTCTTCTGGTCGCTCAGGCCGCCCTTGGGCGCCTGCACGGCCTCCGCCTTCATGATCTTTCCGTTGCTCACCGTGAGGCGCACCTGGACGGGGCCGTACTGTGTCTGGGCCACGTTCCCGGTGACCGTGCCGGACCCGGCGGCCCGGGCGCCGCCCTGCGGCGACTCCTGCCCCGCCGCGCTCTGCTGCGCCGCCGGACCGCCCGCCGCCTGCGCGGAGGCCGGGTCGGACGCCGGCTTGAGCGACAGCAGCAGTACGACGCCGGACACGGTGGCCGCGGTGGCGAGCACGACACGCCGAATGGGATGGCTCTTCCTCATCGTTCCTGAGCTCCTGATGTCACATCTCGAAAGACTCGTGATGGATGCGGCGGGCCGGGACTCCCGCGCCCCGCAGCGCCTCGTACACCGACTGGGCGAAACCGGGCGGGCCGCACATGAAGACGTCGTGGCGGTCGATGTCGGCGATCTTCCGCTGCAGGGTCTCGGCCGAGATGTCGGGGCGTTCCCCGTCCGGGCTGTTGACCGCGTACATCAGCCGGGCGCCGCGCTCGTCGGCGATCTTGGCCAGCTCGTCCCACAGAGCCAGGTCCTGGGTGGTGTTGGCCCGGTAGAGCAGGGTGATGTCACCGGCCGCACCCGGCAGCGTCTCGAACAGCGCCCGCATCGGGGTGATGCCGACCCCGCCCGCGACCAGCAGCACCTTGCCCCGGCTGCGGCGCTGGGCGGTCATCGCGCCGTACGGGCCCTCGGCCCACACCCGGGTGCCGGGCTCCAGCTCGCGCAGCCGGGCGCTGTGGTCGCCGATCGCCTTCACCGTGATCCGGAGCATGTCGGGGCGGGGCGCCGCGGACAGCGAGTACGGGTGCGAGCTGAAGCGCATGCCGGGCGCCAGGAACCGCCAGCGGAAGAACTGCCCGGCCTCCGCGCCCATCCGGTGCAGCTTGTTCCCGCCGATCAGCACGGAGACGATCCCCGGGGTCTCCTCGATCACCGCCTCGACCCGCATGCGGTGCTTCAGGTTCAGCCGGATCGGGGTGAGGATCCGGTACCAGAGGACCAGCGCGGTCACGGCGCCGTACAGCCCGTACCAGAAGGTCTTGGCGACGGGCTCGACGGCGAAGTCGTTGCCGGTGCTGATCTGGTGCCAGAACGTCAGGAACACCGCGGCATACGTGAACAGGTGCACGTGGTACCAGGCGTCGTAGGGCAGCCGACGGCGGATGCCGCCGATCGAGGTCAGCCCGATGAGCACCAGCAGACCGGTGCCGATGGCGGCCTTGCCCATGTCCGGGAGCTGGTTGATGGAGTCGATGGTCTGCTGGACGATGTCGCCGAGCGACTTGCCCGCCTGCAGCGCGTAGCCCCACATGGTGAGGAAGACGTGCGCCACGACCAGGGAGAGCGTGTAGCGGCCGCTCATGGCGTGCCAGCGGGCGACGCGGTCGGAACCGACCCGCCGCTCCAGCGCGGGCACGCGTGCCATCTGCAGCACGACCAACGCCATCAGGTAGCCGGCGAGCAGGCCGGTGATCCGGCCGGCGTTGAGGATCTTTCCGTTGGTGTCGGCGATGGACGGCGTGTTCATCCACCACAGCCAGACGACGCCCGCCGCGCCCGCCCCGACGGCGAGCAGCAGCGGGACGGCGGGGGAGCGACGCGGGCGGATGCGGCGCATCGTCTGGCGCCGGGCGGCGCGGCCTCCTGCGAGCGTGGTGGTCACGGTTCCTCCGTGGACGGGGGCAAGGGGGGTGACGGTGTCCCTTGGCTGTGAAGTACGTGCCACGGCGGCCCTGCGTTCAGCGTCCGGCCGAGTCCAGTGCGGACTGCAGCGACTGCCGGTAACCATCGCTGGTGTACGTGGCTCCGGACACGGAGTCGATGTCGGCGCTCTGCGCGGCGAGCGCCTCCCGCCTCAGCTCGGGGATCGCATAGCTGTTGATCTCCTGGTCCCGCGGGTTCGCCGACGGGTAGGCGACGGCCGTGACCTCCGTGATGCGCCCGTTCTTCAGCGTGATCCGCACCTGCACCGGGCCCCAGCGGGTCCGGACGGTCCGGCCGGTCACCGTCCTCGTGCCGGTGGCCGTGCCGCCGGACGACGACCCGCTCGATCCGCTGGAGCCGGCCGTGGCCCCGGCACCGCTGGACGCTGCCGGGGCGGGGGCCGCGGCGATCTCCGGCGGGGTGTGCGGCTTGAGCGACAGCAGCATGACCAGCCCGGACACGGTGGCGGCGCTCGCCAGCACGACGCGGCGCAGGGGACGGTTCTTCCTCAGTGCGTGCACGACGGCCTCACAGCTCGAACGACTCGTGGTGGATGCGGCGGTCCGGCACTCCGGCGGCGTGCAGCACCTGGTACAGGTCCTGGGCGAAGCCGTGCGGACCACAGATGTACACGTCGTGCCCGGACAGGTCGCAGACGGTCTGCCGCAGGGACTCGACGGTGAAGCGGGGCCGCTCCCCGCGGGGGCCGTTGAGCGCGTACAGCACGCGCGCCCCGCGCCACCGGGCGACGGCCTCCAACTCCCCGCCCAGGGCGAGGTCCTCGACCGTGCGCGCCCGGTACAGCAGCGTGACGTCGCCGGGCAGCGTCTCGAACAGCGCCCGCAGCGGAGTGATGCCGACGCCGGCCGCGATCAGCAGCGACTTGTGGGACGTGCGCCGGTCGGCGGTCATCGCCCCGTAGGGGCCCTCCGCCCACACCCGGGTGCCCGGCCTGAGCAGCGGCACGGCCGCGCTGTGGTCGCCCAGGGCCTTCACGGTGATACGCAGCAGATCGGGGCGGGGTGGCGCCGACAGGGAGTACGGCGTGGAGGTCCAGCCCATGCCCTCGGCGAGGAACCGCCAGCGGAAGAACTGCCCCGGCCGCGCCCCGAGCTCGTCCAGGCGGCGGCCGCGCACGACCACGGAGTACACGCCGGGCGCTTCCCGGTACACCGCGTCGACCCGCATCCGGTGCCGCAGGTTCAGCCGCACCGGGGCCAGGATCCGGAACCACAGCACCAGGGCCGCGACACCCAGGTACAGCGCGTACCAGGCGGCCGTGGCCACCGTGTGCCCGTTGAACTCGTTGCCCAGCGCCAACTGGTGACCGAAGGCGAGGAAGACGGCCGCGTACGTCAGCAGGTGCACGTAGTACCAGAACTCGTGGCTGGTACGGCGGCGCACGGCCCGCGCCGAGGTGATGCCGACCGCGAAGAGGATCACCGTGCCCGCGGTGGCCTTCAGCATCTCCGGGTAGTCCAGCACCACGGTGACCGCCTCGTGCACGAGCGAGGCGCGGTCCTGGGCGGCGTACCCGGCCAGGATCAGCACCACGTGCGCCACCAGCAGACAGACCGTGTACCGGCCGGCCATCGCGTGCCAGCGCGCGATGCGGTCCGAGCCGATCCGGCGCTCGAGCAGCGGAACCCGGCTCATCAGGCCCACCAGCACCGCGCAGGAGTAGCCGCACAGCAGTCCGGCGATCCGCCCGGCACCGGTCAGCCGGCCCGCCGCACCGACCACGGACGCCGTGTCGTACCACCACAGGGCGACCACCGCGGCGGCCCCCGCCCACAGCAGCGCGAGCACGGCTCCCGCCGGGGAGCGCCCGGCGGTCAGGGGCACGGGCGGTGCCGCCCGCCGCTCGTGGGCCGTCGTCATCCGATCGCGTCCTTTCGCCTGTCCGGGACGCAACTGTGCGGGGCGAACCTCTGAGGACGCTCTGAAACCCCGGGCTTCCCGGGCTCTCGGGACAACCTCACAGCGAACTCAGAGCGGGGTCCGCCAGGTGCTCACAGAACGCGCTCACAGGAAACTCAGAGGGGCGGGCGTGCCGGAGAGCCTGCGCGACAGGGGATGCTGGAAGGGCCATGAACACACCCCGCGACCCGTCCCGCGTCCCGGCCCGCCCCGGCCTGCCCGCGCTGACCCGGCCCGACGGCACCGCCGTCCGGGTCCTCGTCGTCGACGACGACCCCGACCTCGCCGAGGTCCTCTCCGGCGCCCTGCGCTACCAGGGCTGGGAGGTGCGCACGGCGGGCGACGGCGCCTCGGCCGTCGCCGAGGCACGCGACCTGCAGCCCGACGCGGTCGTCCTCGACGTGATGCTCCCGGACACCGACGGCTTCGCCGTGCTGCGCGAGCTGCATGCCGTGCAGCCGGACGTCTGTGTGCTCTTCCTCACCGCGCGGGACGCGGTGGAGGACCGTATCACCGGGATCACCGCGGGCGGCGACGACTACGTCACCAAGCCGTTCAGCCTGGAGGAGGTCGTCGCCCGGCTGCGCGGACTGCTGCGCCGCGCGGGCATGGCCCGCCGGCTGGACGAGGGGCCCCGGCTCACGGTGGGTGACCTCGCCCTGGACGAGGACGCCCGCGAGGTGACCCGGGGCGGGGAGCTGATCGATCTGTCCCCGACCGAGTTCGAGCTGCTGCGCTTCCTCATGCACAACCCGCGGCGCGTGCTGAGCAAGGCGCAGATCCTCGACCGGGTCTGGTCCTACGACTTCGGCGGCCAGGCCCATGTCGTGGAGCTGTACATCTCCTATCTGCGCAAGAAGGTGGACGCGGGCCGCGAGCCCATGATCCACACGGTGCGTGGGGCGGGGTACGTCCTGAAGCCGGCGGTCCGGTGAGCCGGGCGTCGTCGCGGCTCGGCGACCGGACGGGCGCGGTGCTGCGCGGGGCGGCACGGCCGATTCGGCACCTGCCCCGCCCGCGCACACTACGGGCCCGGCTCACCTTCGGCCTGGTGGTGCTGCTGGCCGTCAGCTGCGCCGCCGTCGGGGTGGCCGCGGTCGTCGAGCTGAAGGGGTTCCTCACCGGCCGGCTCGACCAGCAGCTGCAGCAGACAGGGCCGAGCTTCCCGCAGAGCCTGGAGCACGGCCGTCCGGACACCACCAAACCCTCGGACCACGACGGCGACGAACACGGTGACACCCGCCGCCAGGCCGCCGCGACCTTCGGCGCCCGGCTGCTGAACGGCGAGGTGACCAACGTCGCGGTGGTCCCCTCGCACAGGCATCCGGGCTACGACGCGCCCCTGACCGCCGCCGACCGCAGGACGCTGGCCGCCCTCCCCGCGGACCGCGCGGGCCACAGCGTGCGCCTGTCCGCCCTGGGCAGCTACCGCCTGATGGCCTGGCCCGGCCGGGACGGTGACGTCCTGGTCACCGGGCTGCCGATCGAGCCGGTACGGGCCGCGGTCCACCGGCTGGAACTGGTCGCCGGAGGCGTCTTCGGGCTGGCACTGGCCGCGGCCGGGGTCGCCGGGGCCCTCTGGGTGCGCTGGTCGCTGCGGCCGCTGAGCCGGGTCGCGGCGACCGCCACCCGGGTCAGCGAGCTGCCGCTGGCCAGCGGCGAGGTGACGCTGCCGCCGCGGGCACCGCACTCCGATCCGCGCGGCGAGGTGGGCCGGGTCGCCGCCGCCTTCAACCGCATGCTCCACCACGTCGAGGACGCGCTCACCAAACGGCACGCGAGCGAGGAGCGGCTGCGCAGTTTCGCCGCGGACGCCAGCCACGAACTGCGCACCCCGGTCGCCTCGGTACGCGGTCACGCGGAACTCGCCCTGCTGCATCCGGGGCCGGTGCCGCCCGAGGTCACCCGCGCCCTCGAACGCATCGCCGCGGAGTCGGCCCGTATGGGGGAGATGGTCGACGAGATGCTGCTCCTGGCCCGCCTGGACGCGGGCCGCCCCCTGGAACGCCGACCGGTCGACCTCACGCGCCTGGTCCTGGACGCGGTGACCGACGCCCGGGCCGCGGGCCCCGAGCACCGCTGGACACTGGAGCTGCCGGAGGAGCCGGTCACGGTGAGCGGCGACGTCCACCGGCTCCAGCAGGTGCTGGCCAACCTGCTGGCCAATGCGCGTTGGCACACGCCCGTCGGCACGAAGGTGAGGGTGTCCCTGGAGGCCGACGGGCCGACGGGCGTTCTCCTCAAGGTGCACGACGACGGCCCCGGCGTCCCCGAGGACGTCCAGCCGGGCGTCTTCGAGCGCTTCACCCGGGCCGACCGCCGCCGCCCGGAGACCTCCGGCGGCGGGGCGGGCCTGGGCCTGTCGATCGTGGCCGCGGTGACGGAGGCGCACGGGGGCACCGTGGAGCTGGAGAGCCGGCCGGGGTCCACCACGTTCACCGTCCGGCTGCCTCTGGACCGCTCCCCTCGTGGCCGGTCGCCCCGGGGCGGCCTCAGTAACGGGTGAGCGCCGTCGACCCGCTCGCCGTCCCGATCGCGATGTGCGGCCGGCGCGAGGGATCGGCCCAGGTGAGGATCCGCCGCATCGCGTCCTGCGGCACCGACACGCAGCCGGCCGTGGCGCCGGGCCCGTTGACGTGCAGGAAGATCCCGGCGCCGCGCCCGGGCACCGGACGCCGGTAGTTGAAGCCGATGACGACCGCGTGGGCGTACTGGCGCCCGTAGGCGATCAGGTGCTCCGACTCGGTGGCCCGGCAGTCGGCGGGCCGCGGCTCGGTCCAGCGGTTGTAGGACAGGGAGCCGTTGTCCTGGCACCACCAGGAGTCCTCGTGCACCGGGCGGTACAGGACGCGCGTCCCGGCCGGGGCGGCCTGGGTGCCGAAGGCGAACGGCAGGTCGTACAGGCCGGTCGGTGTCGTGTTCGTCCCCTGGGTGCGCGCCGCCCCCTCGACCAGTCCCCGGGCGCCGAACCGGGCCGGGGCCGAGCCGGCCTCCACCCACTGTCCGTCCCGCAGGTCCCACCAGGTGACCGTTCCCGAGGTCGCGTCGGCGCGTGGCGCCCGAGCGGTGATCAGCTGGGTGCCGCCGCCGGTGTCCCGCATCCGCGCCGGCAGTGGCGGCTCTCCGCAGGGTGCGGCACCGAGGGCGAGGAAGGAGACGGACACGAGGGTGGCTACGACACCGGGGCGCATGGCTCAGACCGTAGACGGCGGCAGCGGCAGCGGCAGCCCGGGTAGTCCGTCCAGGCTGGTCGCGATGTGCTCCTTCTTGGTGAAGTAGTCGTTCAGTGAGGCGTCGTCCTCGCGCGCGAAGCGCCTGCCGTGCAGATCGCGGTCCGTCTCGTACGCCATGAAGGGCACCGCGTATCCGCAGGTGTCCCGCACGAGTTCGGCGCGGACGACGATGATCGCGCGCAGTCCGTGCCGGGTCGGGTCGATGTCCGGGAAGTGGGCGAGGAGTTCCCCGAAGCGCCGGTCGTCGCGGAAGACCGGCTCCCCGCGGCCGTGTACGCGGACGATGTTGGGCGGTCCCTGGAAGGCGCACCACATCAGAGTGATCCGGCCGTTCTCCCGCAGATGCGCGATGGTCTCCGCGTTCGAACCGGCGAAGTCCAGGTAGGCCACGGTGTGCTCGTCGATGACCGCGAAGGAACCCCTCAGGCCCTTGGGGGAGAGGTTGACCGTGCCGTCGCCCGACAGGGGCGCGGTCGCGGTGAAGAAGAGGGGCTGCTCCTCGATGAACGTGCGCAGCCGGCCGTCTATGCGCTCGTAGCTCTTTCCCATGTCCAGCGATTGTCCGGAGATTTCGTTCGGCTGTCTAAGGAATTGCCGGCTCGGTCTCCCCGGTCGGGGCACCTCCCGGCCGCCTTCCGTCGGCCCCCGCCCCGTCCGGCCGCCGGATCTCACCCGGGGGAGATTGACGAATCATGCATTGTTCTGCATACTCATGCATATCAGCGAATGCACTGTGAGGAGAAACCCGTGACCGAGCGCGTCGTACTCGCCTACTCGGGCGGTCTGGACACCTCCGTCGCCATCGGCTGGATCGCCGAGGAGACGGGCGCCGAGGTCATCGCCGTTGCGGTCGACGTCGGCCAGGGCGGCGAGGACCTGGACGTCATCCGCAAGCGCGCGCTCGCCTGCGGTGCCGTCGAGGCCGAGGTCGCCGACGCCAAGGACGAGTTCGCCGACGAGTACTGCCTCCCGGCGATCAAGGCCAACGCCCTCTACATGGACCGCTACCCGCTGGTCTCCGCCCTGTCCCGGCCGACCATCGTCAAGCACCTGGTCGCGGCCGCCAAGAAGCACGGCGCCGGCACCGTCGCCCACGGCTGCACCGGCAAGGGCAACGACCAGGTCCGCTTCGAGGCCGGCATCGTCGCCCTCGCGCCCGACCTCAAGTGCATCGCCCCGGTGCGTGACTACGCGATGACCCGGGACAAGGCCATCGCGTTCTGCGAGGAGAAGAACCTCCCGATCGCCACCACCAAGAAGTCCCCGTACTCCATCGACCAGAACGTCTTCGGGCGTGCCGTCGAGACGGGCTTCCTGGAGGACATCTGGAACGCCCCGATCGAGGACATCTACGAGTACACGCAGAACCCGGCCACCCCGCGCGACCCCGACGAGGTGATCGTCACCTTCAAGGAGGGCGTCCCGGTCGCCGTCGACGGCAAGCCCGTCACCGTCCTGCAGGCGATCCAGCAGCTCAACGAGCGCGCCGGCGCCCAGGGCATCGGCCGGATCGACATGGTCGAGGACCGCCTGGTCGGCATCAAGTCCCGCGAGGTGTACGAGGCCCCCGGCGCGATCGCCCTGATCACCGCCCACCAGGAGCTGGAGAACGTCACCGTCGAGCGCGAACTGGCACGCTACAAGCGGCAGGTCGAGCAGCGCTGGGGCGAACTGGTCTACGACGGCCAGTGGTTCTCCCCGCTCAAGCGCGCCCTGGACGGCTTCATCAACGAGGCCAACCAGCACGTGAGCGGCGACGTCCGCATGACCCTGCACGGCGGGCGCGCGGTCGTCACCGGCCGGCGCTCGGAGCAGTCGCTGTACGACTTCAACCTGGCGACCTACGACACCGGCGACACCTTCGACCAGTCCGCGGCCAAGGGCTTCATCGACATCTACAGCCTGTCGTCGAAGATCGCCGCTCGGCGGGATCTGCAGGGATAGCCTGGCGTGGACCTCGCGTCACCCACGCCGGTCACCTCACGCGCACCAGCCTGACCGCCGCCTCCCCACTCCCTTCAAGTGGGGAGGCGGTCGCACATCGCCATCTTTGAGGAGCAACGCAAGTGAGCAGCAACAGCGGTGACGTACGGCTCTGGGGCGGCCGTTTCGCCGACGGTCCCGCCGAGGCCCTGGCGAAGCTGTCCGCGTCCGTGCACTTCGACTGGAGGCTCGCGCCCTACGACATCGCCGGCTCGCGTGCCCACGCGCGCGTGCTGCACAAGGCGGGCCTCCTCACGCAGGACGAGCTGACCCGGATGCTGGCCGGGCTCGACCGGCTGGAGGCCGACGTGGCGTCCGGCGACTTCACCGGCACCATCGCCGACGAGGACGTGCACACCGCCCTGGAGCGCGGCCTCCTGGAGCGCCTCGGGCCGGACCTCGGCGGCAAGCTGCGCGCGGGCCGGTCCCGCAACGACCAGGTGGCGACCCTGTTCCGCATGTACCTGCGCGACCACGCGCGGATCATCGGCGGCCTGATCGCCGACCTGCAGGACGCGCTGATCGGACTGGCGGAGGCCCACCCCGACGTGGCGATGCCCGGCCGCACCCACCTCCAGCACGCCCAGCCGGTCCTCTTCGCCCACCACGTCCTCGCGCACGTACAGGCCCTTTCGCGGGACGCCGAGCGGCTGCGCCAGTGGGACGAGCGGACGGCGGTGTCGCCGTACGGCTCCGGCGCGCTGGCGGGCAGCAGCCTGGGCCTGGACCCCGAGGCGGTCGCCGAGGACCTCGGCTTCGAACGGGGCAGTGCCGGCAACTCCATCGACGGGACGGCCTCCCGCGACTTCGTCGCCGAGTTCGCCTTCGTCACCGCGATGATCGGGGTCAACCTCTCCCGCATCGCGGAGGAGATCATCATCTGGAACACGAAGGAGTTCTCCTTCGTCACCCTGCACGACGCGTTCTCCACGGGCTCGTCGATCATGCCGCAGAAGAAGAACCCGGACATCGCGGAGCTCGCCCGCGGCAAGTCCGGCCGGCTGATCGGCAACCTGACCGGCCTCCTGGCGACCCTGAAGGCCCTTCCGCTCGCGTACAACCGCGATCTGCAGGAGGACAAGGAGCCGGTCTTCGACTCCTGCGACCAGCTGGAGGTGCTGCTCCCCGCCTTCACCGGCATGCTCGCGACCCTCACCGTCAACCGCGCCCGCATGGAGGAGCTGGCCCCGGCCGGCTTCTCACTCGCCACGGACATCGCCGAGTGGCTGGTCAAGCAGGGCGTGCCGTTCCGGGTGGCGCACGAGGTCGCCGGCGAGTGCGTGAAGGTCGCCGAGGCCGGGGGCAAGGAGCTGGACGAGCTGACCGACGAGCAGTTCGCCGAGATCAGCGCCCATCTGACCCCCGAGGTCCGCACGGTCCTCAACGTGCCCGGCGCCCTCGCCTCCCGTAACGGCCGCGGCGGCACGGCACCCGGCGCGGTGGCCGTGCAGCTCGCCGAGGTGAAGGCGGACCTGGCGGCGCAGCACGCGTGGGCCACCGCCAGGCAGAAGAAGTAACGGGTCGCCTGCACGAGGGGCATCGCGGGTTAGGTTGGTGCGGAGCCGTATGGAGCCGACCGAACGGAGCCCGTAATGCCCTTCGCCCGACTGGCCTCGGCCACGACTCCCACCTCTCACATCGGCCTGGGGCTCGCCGCCGTGGGGCGCCCGGGCTACATCAACCTCGGCCGCGAGCAGGACCTGCCGGCCCACCGCGGCGTCGACGCCCTGCGCGAACGCACCCACGAACTCCTGGACGCCGCCTACGCCCAGGGCGTCCGGTACTTCGACGCCGCCCGCTCCTACGGCCGCTCCGAGGAGTTCCTCGCCGACTGGCTGCGCGCCCGCCCGGACATCGTCGATGTCGTCGTCGGCAGCAAGTGGGGCTACACCTACACGGCCGACTGGACCACCGACGCCGCACAGCACGAGGTCAAGGACCACAGCCTCGCCGCCTACGAGCGGCAGCGGGCCGAGACCGCCGAACTCCTCGGCGACCGGCTGGACCTGTACCAGATCCACTCGGTGACCCCGGACAGCCCGGCCCTCACCGACAAGGAACTGCACGCGAAGCTGGCCGAGGCCGCCGCGCAGGGCCTCACCATCGGGTTCTCCACCAGCGGCCCGGCCCAGGCCGACGCCGTCCGCACCGCCCTCGCCGTGACGGTCGACGGCGAGCCCCTCTTCCGTACCGTCCAGTCGACGTACAACGCCCTGGAGACCTCGGCCGGTCCGGCCCTCGCCGAGGCGCACGACGCCGGACTCACGGTGATCGTGAAGGAGGGCATGGCCAACGGGCGGCTCGCCGAGCCGCATGCCCCCGAGGCCCTGCGGGCCGTGGCCGAGGAGACCGGGCTCGGCTGTGACGCGGTCGCCCTCGCCCTGATCCTGCGGCAGCCGTGGGTGGGCGTCGTCCTGTCCGGCGCGGCCACCGTGGGCCAGCTCGCCTCCAACCTGCACGCCGCTGCCGTCGACCTCGACGAGGACCAGCTGTCCCGCCTGGGCGCGTTGGTGGAGGACCCGCGCGCCTACTGGGAGCAGCGCGCGCAGCTGCCCTGGCACTGAGTCCCTCTCGCCCCCTGCGGGCAGCGCCCTTGAGCAGCGAGTTATGAGACGTCTGTGCCTTGCGTGAGACATCAATGTCTCACATGGGATATTCTTGTCTCATGGCTGTCGACCGTGACCACGTGCTGCGCAGCGCAGCCACCCTGCTCACCCGGAAGTCCACCGCGACCATGGACGAGGTCGCCAAAGCGGCCGGCATCAGCCGTGCCACCCTGCACCGCCACTTCGCCGGGCGTGACGCGCTCGTGCGGGCGCTGGAGTCGCTCGGCATCGCGGAGTGCGAGGCCGCACTCGACGCGGCCCGCCTCGCCGAGGGACCGGCGAGCGACGCGGTACGGCGTCTGGTGCGCGAGATCGAGCCGGCGGCCGGGCTGCTCGCGTTCCTCTACACCGAGAACCAGCTGTTCGAGGGCGAGGAGCAGAACGCGGGCTGGGCCCGCATCGACGAACGGATCGCGGCCCTGTTCCGGCGCGGCCAGGCGAGCGGGGAGTTCCGCATCGACCTCGCCCCGGCCTGGCTCACGGAGGCGCTGTACGGACTGCTGGCCTCCGCGGCCTGGGCCGTGGCCGAGGGACGGGTGGCCCCCAAGGACTTCACCCACATGATCGTCGAGCTGCTGCTCGGCGGCGCACTGCGAAGAGAGGAATCATGACCAGCACCCTGCGGCCGCCGCGCGTGGCGGAGGTGGAGAAGCGCCCGGACCGCTGGGCCGCGCTCGGGGTGCTGATCCTGGCCGTCCTCCTCGTGGCCGTCGACGCGACCGTCCTCGGCCTCGCGACCCCCTACATCAGCGAGGACCTCAACCCCACCGGGACGCAGCTGCTGTGGATGGGCGACGTCTACTCGTTCGTCATCGCCGGACTGCTCGTCTCCATGGGCAGCCTCGGCGACCGCATCGGCCGCAAGCGCATCCTGCTCGGCGGCGCCACGGCGTTCGGTGCGCTCTCCGTCCTCAACGCCTACGCCACGACACCGGAGATGATGATCCTGGCCCGGGCGCTGCTCGGTGTCGCGGGCGCGACCCTGATGCCCGCCACACTCGCCCTGATCCGCAACCTCTTCCACGACCCGCGCGAACGCAGCCTCGCCGTCGGCATCTGGGGTGCCACCGCCTCCGCCGGCACGGCCATAGGCCCGATCACCGGCGGGTTCCTCCTCCAGCACTTCTGGTGGGGTTCGGTCTTCCTGATCAACGTGCCGGTGATGGTGGTCCTCGTGCTCGTCGGCATCAGGACCCTGCCCGAGTCCCGCAACCCGAACCCGGGCCCGTGGGACCTGACCAGCGTCGTACTGTCGCTGCTCGGCATGATCGGCCTCGTGTACGCGGTGAAGGAGGCCGCCACGCACGGCCTCACCCGGGTGACCCTGGCCACCGGCCTGCTGGGCGCGAGTGCCCTGTACTGGTTCGTGCGCCGCCAGCTCACCCTGCCGACCCCGCTGCTGGACATGCGGCTGTTTCGCAGCCGCGGCTTCAGCGGTGCCGTCCTCGCCGACCTGCTGACCGTGCTCGGCATGTCCGGCCTGGTGTTCTTCCTCTCCCAGTACCTGCAACTCGTGCAGGGCAGGCGCCCGTTCGAGGCCGGGCTGGCCGAACTGCCCGCCGCCGTGGGCGCGGTGGCCGCCGGACTGGTCGCCGGACGCGCCGCCAGGCGCTTCTCGGTACGAGCGGTGGTCTCCGGCGGCCTCGCCGCCGTCGGCCTGGCCCTGGCCGTGCTGACGCTGCTCGGCCGGTCGACGGGCTATCCGCAACTGGGCAGCGCCCTGCTGGTGGTCGGTGTCGGCGCCGGCTTCTCCTTCACCGTCACGGCCGACGTGATCCTCTCCAGCGTGCCCAAGGACCAGGCGGGCGCCGCCTCCGCGGTCTCCGAGACGGCGTACGAACTCGGTGCGGCTCTGGGCATCGCCCTGCTCGGCTCGATCGTGACCGGCGTCTACCGCGGCTTCACCGGCCCGGCGGGCACCCCGCTCCGGGCCCACGAGTCACTGGGCGGCGCGGTCGAGGCGGCGGCGAGCCTGCCCCCGCACACCTCGCAGGCCCTGGTGAGCGCGGCCCGCGACTCCTTCGTCCACGGCCTGCAACTCGCCTCGGGAGCCGGGGCGGCCGTACTGCTGGCGACGGCGGTGGCGGCGTGGTTCCTGCTGAGGGGACAGAAACTCTGACCCCCCATACGGCCGCCCGCCGAGATGCTACGCCGCCTTCGCCTTCGTCGCGTACATGTCGACGTACTCCTGCCCGGAAAGCCGCATGACCTCGGCCATCACCGAGTCGGTCACGGCCCGCAGCACATACCGGTCCCGGTCCATCCCCTCGTACCGGGAGAACTCCAGCGGCTCACCGAAACGGACCGTCACCCTGCTGGGCCGCGGCATCCCCGCCCCACCGGGCTGGATCTTGTCCGTGCCGATCATGGCGAAGGGAACCACCGGCGCCCCGGTCATCAGCGTCAGCCGCGCGATGCCGGTGCGCCCCCGGTACAGGCGCCCGTCGGGAGAGCGCGTGCCCTCGGGGTAGATGCCGAAGACCTTGCCCTCCTCGAGGATCCGGCGGCCGGTCATCAGCGCCGCCACGCCACCCTTGCCGCCGTCGCGGTCGACCGGGATCATGCCGACCCCGGTGAAGAACCACGCCATCAGCCGGCCCTTGAGGCCCTTGCCGGTGACGTACTCGTCCTTGCCGATGAAGAAGACCTGACGGTCGCAGACGACCGGCAGGATCACCGAGTCGATGAACGTCAGGTGGTTGCCGGCCAGGATGACCGGACCGTCGCCCGGGATGTGCTCCGCACCCTCCACCCGTGGGCGGAACATCAGGCGCATGATCGGAGCGAGCACTGCCTTGATGAACACGAAGCGGGACAACGGGCCCTCCGGTGAGAGAGTGTCGAGGGAAGCGGTATGAGTCTGTGCAGGTGAGGACGATACTCGCGGCCCGGGGCCGATTGCACATCGGGCTCACCACGTCTTACTCACTGTTGACATACGTTTACCTGCGGCGGCGCCCCGTAGTGGCCCGGTAACCGGGACGGAACGATGTGACGGACGTCGCGTCGCGTCCCGGACGGACCGGCGGGACGCTCGCCCCGGACGCCGGACCGGCTGCTGACACATCGCCTTCCCGCACCGGGGGCGGCCATGCCGACGAACCGTCAGACCCTCTGTCACGACGGCCGGCCGTCACTCACGACATCCAGCGTCACCCCGGTGTTCCTGCCGAGGTCTCCCGGTCGTCACCGGCCCGCACCTACGATCGGCGCGCACGGACGACACGACGGCAGGAGAGGGTCATGACGCAGGAGCCGGACGAGCAGGCACGCGGGACCGGACGGCGGGCACTGCTCGGGGCCGCGGTGCTCGGAGCGGGCGGAGCGGTCATCGGGCTGCCCGGTGCGGCCGGAGCCGCGCAGGGCGGGGCGGCGGCCGGGCACAGCGGTCTGAAGAGCCTGCCGGTGCCGACCGTCATCGGCCACCGTGGTGCCAGCGGCTACCGGCCCGAGCACACCTTCGGCTCCTACAACCTGGCCCTGGACCTGGGCGCCCACGTCGTGGAGGCCGGTGACCTCGTGCCCACCAAGGACGGTCACCTGGTCTGCCGGCACGAGCCGGAGATAGGCGGCACCACGGACGTCGCCCACCATCCCGAGTTCGCCGACCGCAAGACCACCAAGACCCTGGACGGTGTGCCCACGACCGGCTGGTTCACCGAGGACTTCACCCTCGCCGAACTCAAGACGCTGCGCGCGGTCGAGCGCATTCCGGCCAACCGCCCGCACAACACCCTCTACAACGGCCGCTGGGACATCCCCACCTTCGAAGAGGTCCTGAAGTGGCAGGACGAGGAGACCCGCAGGCGCGGCCGGCAGGTGTGGATCTACCCCGAGACCAAGCACCCCACGTACTTCCGCAAGCTGGGCCTCGGCCTGGAGGAGCGGGTGGCCAAGCTGCTGCGCAAGTACGGCAAGGACAAGCGGAACTCGCCGGTGATCCTGCAGTCCTTCGAGCCGAGCAGCATCCAGCTGCTGAACAAGCTGGTCGACAACCCGCTCGTCGTGCTCCTGTCCAGCGCGGACAGCCGCCCCTACGACTTCGTCGAGGCGGGCGACCCGCGCACGGTCGCCGACCTGATCACGCCCAAGGGCCTGCGGGAGATCGCCGGCTACGCGCAGGGCATCGGGCCGACCCTCGACCTGGTCATCCCGAAGAAGGCCGACGGCAGCCTGGCCGAGCCGACCACGCTCGTCGCCGACGCGCACAAGGTCGGCCTGGTCCTGCACCCGTACACCATGCGGAACGAGAACCCCTTCCTGCCCGCCGAGTACCGCAGGGGAACCGGCGCGGACGCCTACGGCGACGCCTTCGGCGCCTTCAGGACGTACTTCGCGACCGGCATCGACGGCGTCTTCACCGACAACGCGGACACCGCACTGCTCGCCCGCGCGGACTTCGTCAACAGCTGAACTTCCTCCCCCCGTTCGGGGTGAACCGTCGGCCGTCCCGGCAACCCGCGCCGGGGCGGCCGCGTCGTGTCGCATATGACGCACGACATGCTCACCGCCCTGCGTCCGCTGCTCGTCGCCGAGGCCTCGGCGGAGGCCCATGCCACGGGAACCGAGCCGGGCGACCTGGAACAGGCGGTCTGGCTCCGGCTGCTGGAGCGCCTGGAGGCCTGCGGCCCGCCGCACGACCCGCAGGGCTGGCTGCGCAGGGCCGTCCGCTCGGAGGCGCGGCGCACCCGCCGTACGGTCCGGAACGAGCGGCCCTGCGGCCTCGATCCCGCCGACGACCGTGAGCGCGGCCCCGAACAGCTCGCCCTGGCCGCCGCCGGGCGACGCGCCCTGCGCGACGCCGTGCGGCGTCTGCCGGGTCGCTGCCCCCGGCTGATGGAGGCGCTGTTGTCGCCGAGAGACCTCACATACCGGGAGATCGCAGGTGAGTTGGGTATCTCACAGGGCAGTCTTGGGCCGGAACGCTCCAGATGCCTGGGATGTCTGCGGCGATTGCTCGCGTCGGAGGTTGCGGCCCGCGAAGTGCGGGGATAGGTGTGAGGGACGACAGGCGATCAGGTGAGCGGGAGGCGTGCGCACATGGGCATGAGCGTGACCATCTCTGCGGCGGCCGAGCAGGACGCGGAGCAGATCTTCAGGCTGCAGTACCTGTGCTTCCAGAGCGAGGCGGCGCTGTACGGCAACTACCGGATCGACCCGCTCGTCCAGAGTCTCGACTCGGTCCGCCAGGAGGTCGTCGAGGACTGCGTCTTCGTGGCGCGGCTCGGCGAGGAGGTGGTCGGCTCGGTGCGCGGGTCCGTGACGCAGGACGGCGCCGCCTCCATCGGGAAGCTCTGCGTCCACCCGCGCCTGCAGGGCCATGGCATCGGAGCCCGGCTGCTGCGCGCCGCCGAGTCCGCGCTGGCCGGGGAGCGCGGTGCCACCAAGTTCCGCCTCCGCACCGGCCATCGCAGCGAGGGCAACCTGCGCCTGTACCGGCGCGTCGGCTACGAGACGGTGGGCACGTCCGAGGGCGCGGACGGCGTACCGATGATCGTGCTGGAGAAGCCGGCCGGCACGTACGCGACGACGGCGTAGGGTCAGGCCGCTTCCGGCTGCTGCCTGCGGGCCTTGCGCAGCCAGTACAGGGCCGACACGGGCAGCAGCACCGGAATGAAGAGGTAGCCCACGCCGTAGTCCGACCACACGGTCGCGTCCGGGAAGGCGGACGGCTCGACGAGCGTCCAGGTGCCGACGACCAGCACACCCGCGAGCTCGGCGGCGCAGCACACCAGCGCCGCCCTGCGGGCCCTCTCGCCGCCGCGCACCAGTGAGTACGTGATGAAGCCGTACACCACGCCCGCCACCGCCGACAGGGAGTAGGCGAGCGGTGCCCGGTCGAACTCGGTCGCGATCTGGAAGACGGAGCGCGACACCGCGCCGACGACCATCACGCCGTACAGCCAGACGAGCAGGATCCCCGGCCCGCTGATGAGCCGCGTCCTGGCCGGCTTCTCGTGCGTGCTGGTCATCTCACCTTCCCCAGATGTCGTAGAGCCGCACTTCGAGGACGGCGAGTACGACACCGCCGGCCGCCACCGTCACCGAACCCCAGCGGGTCCGCTCGGCCAGCGACATGAAGCCGGCCGCCGGGATGCACGCGAAGGCACCCAGCAGATACGCCAGGAAGATCGTCGTGCCCTGCTCCGGCTTCTCGCCCCGCGCCAGCGCCACGATCCCGATCACCAGCTGGACCACGGCCAGCAGCGTCACCACGGCCATCCCGATGAAGTGCCAGTCCTTCGTCGGCTGGTCACGGTGTGCCGCCCATCCGCACCAGGCGGCGAGGAGCAACGCGGCGACGCCGGTCACCAGCGTCAGGGCATCAAGCATGCTGCGACCTTATTACGGCCCGGATGCCCCGCCGCCCGCGCCCCCGAAGGCGTGCCCGCGGGCAGTACGGCCGTCCTCGCCTGCGGCGCACCCGCCGTGGCGTCGACCACAGCGCGGCGCACCGGCCGTCCGGCGCCCCAAGGCCCGGCGGGCCTCCGTCGTCCGTGTCCCCACTGGTCACGGAGTCCCGTTCCGCGACCCCGGCCGCGACCGAGGAGTGTCCACGACTGTCCAGCATGCGGACAGGAATGCCGGGTCGGCAGCGCGGGTCTGGTTTACTGATCGCATGACCACGACGAGCAACCGCATCTCTGCGACCGAGGCGACCATGACGCCCGGTGCTCGTTGTATGTGTCGAATGTGTGCCTTCTAGAGGGCCCCCGCACCACCTGCCTCGCGCCCCGAAGCGAGAACCGTGGCATGTCCGTACGGCGTCGTCCGCCGTAGGTGACCGAGCCGCTCCGCGCACCTGTTCTCCCCGGTCCCATCGCCACCGCGAGAACCGTGCCGCGCCCCTGACGAAAGCGCCCTCCCCCGAGCCCTCGACTTCGGTCGATCAGGGGAGACCCATCGGGCACACCCCTGCCCGCCCCTAGACAGTGACGGAAACCCACGTGATCACCACATCGGGCCTGACCAAGGTCTACCGCTCGCGCGGCCGCGAGGTCACCGCCCTCGACGGCGTCGATCTCCACGTACCCGAGGGCGAGGTGTACGGCGTCATCGGCCAGTCCGGTGCCGGCAAGTCCTCGCTCATCCGCTGCGTCAACCTGCTGGAACGGCCCACCTCCGGGACCGTGACGGTCGCCGGACAGGACCTCACGGCCCTCGCCGGGCGCGGCCCGCGGGCCGGCCGGGAGCTGCGGCGGGCGCGCAGCCGGATCGGCATGGTCTTCCAGCACTTCAACCTGCTGTCCTCGCGGACGGTGCAGGACAACGTCGAGCTGCCGCTGGAGATCCTCGGAAAGTCGGGGAAGGAACGTTCCCGCAGGGCGCTCGAACTCCTCGACCTCGTCGGCCTCGCCGACCAGGCCGGGGCCTATCCCGCCCAGCTCTCCGGCGGCCAGAAGCAGCGCGTCGGCATCGCCCGCGCCCTCGCCGGCGACCCCAAGGTGCTTCTGTCCGACGAGGCCACCAGCGCCCTCGACCCCGAGACCACCCGCTCCATCCTGCAGCTGCTGCGCGACCTGAACCGGCAGCTGGGCCTGACCGTCCTGCTGATCACGCACGAGATGGACGTGGTGAAGTCCGTCTGCGACTCCGCCGCGCTCATGGAAAGGGGCCGGATCGTGGAGTCGGGCACCGTCAGTGAACTGCTCGCGACCCCCGGCTCCGAGCTCGCGGCCGCGCTCTTCCCGGTGGGCGGCGAGGCCTCCGGCGCCGACCGCACCGTCCTCGACGTCACCTTCCACGGAGAGGCCGCGACCCAGCCGGTCGTCTCGCAGCTCTCGCGCACCTACAACATCGACATATCGATCCTCGGCGCCGCCATCGACACCGTCGGCGGCCTGCAGATCGGCCGCATGCGCATCGAACTGCCCGGCCGTTACGAGGACAACGTCGTGCCGATCGGCTTCCTGCGTGAACAGGGGCTGCAGATCGACGTCGTCGACCACGCGGCCCAGGAGCCCATGCTGGTGAAGGAAGGTGCCAAGTGACCTGGACGGACTTCGCGGCGATGCGGCCTCTGCTGTCCCAGGCGTGTGGGGACACGCTCTACATGGTCGGCTGGTCCACGCTGATCGCCGTCGTCGGCGGGCTTCCGCTCGGCATCCTCCTGGTCCTCACCGACAGGGGCGGACTGCTCCAGAACGTCGCCGCCAACAAGGTCATCGGCCAGGTCGTGAACATCGCCCGCTCAATGCCGTTCATCATCCTCATGGTCGCCCTGATGGGCTTCACCCGCTGGGTCACCGGGACGACCATCGGCCGCGAGGCCGCCGTCGTGCCGCTCGCCATCGGCGCGATCCCGTTCTTCGCGCGCCTGGTCGAGACGGCTGTCCGCGAAGTGGACGGCGGACTCGTCGAGGCCGTGCAGGCGATGGGCGGCAGCACCTGGACCATCGTCCGCAAGGTCCTCGTACCCGAGTCCCTGCCCTCGCTGATCTCCAGCACCACCACGACGGTCGTCGCCCTCATCGGCTACTCCGCCATGGCCGGCACGGTCGGCGCCGGCGGCCTCGGCGACATCGCCATCCGCTACGGCTACCAGCGCTTCGAGACCCAGCTGATGTGGATCACCGTCGCGATCCTCGCCGTGGTCATCTCGATGATCCAGTTCGCCGGCGACTACGCGGCCCGCTCCCTTCACCGGCGCGGCGGCCGCTCCGGCCCGGCGCCGAAGCTGCGGCTGCTCAAGGCGAAGCAGCCCGCGGCCGCAGAGGTCAGCAGGGCCGCCTGACCCCGCACCTCCCCAGAACTCCCCGTACATCCAAGACGGGGTCGCACCACCCATAAGGAAAGGCACTTTTCGTGCGTAACACCGCCAAGATCACCACCGCCGTCCTGGCCGCCGGAGCCCTCACCCTCGGGCTCGGCGCCTGCGGCTCCGGCAAGAGCTCCTCCGCCGCGTCCGACTTCAGCGGACCGCTGGTCGTGGCCGCGAGCCCCACCCCGCACGCCGAAATCCTCGACTTCGTCAAGGAGCACCTGGCGAAGAAGGCGGGTCTGGACCTCCAGGTCAGGGAGTTCACCGACTACATCACGCCGAACACGGCCACCGAGGACGGCTCCGTCGGCGCCAACTACTTCCAGAACCAGCCGTACCTGGACGACTTCAACAACAAGCGCGGCACCCACATCGTGCCCGTCGTCACGGTGCACCTGGAGCCGCTCGGCCTCTACTCCCACAAGGTGAAGAGCGCCGACGCCCTCAAGAGCGGTGCGACCGTCGCCGTCCCCAACGACTCCGTCAACGAGGCACGGGCCCTGAAGCTGCTCGCCGCCAAGGGGCTCATCACCCTGAAGGACGGCGCCGGCAACGAGGCGACCCCGCAGGACATCGCCAGGAACCCGAAGAACCTCAAGTTCAAGGAGGTCGAGGCGGCCCAGACCCCGCGCTCCCTGGACGACGTGGACGCCGCGGTCATCAACGGGAACTACGCCATCTCCGCGGGCCTGAAGCCCGCCAAGCAGGCCCTCGTCCTGGAGTCCGCGAAGAACAACCCGTACGGCAACTTCCTCGCGGTCAAGAAGGGCAACGAGAAGGACCCCCGCGTGCAGAAGCTCGCCAGGCTCCTCACCTCCCCGGAGGTCAGGAAGTTCATCGAGGACAAGTACGCCGGCTCGGTCGTCCCGTCCTTCTGACGGCACGTTCAACGCGTATCGCCACGCACGGGGTCCGCTCCCTCACCGGGTGTGGACCCCGTTGTGCGGTTCAGTGCTTTCATGCTGCATGCTGGGCAGCTCAGCAGGCACTGAAAGTTTTCCGAAGGTTACGGAGCGGCGCATGACTGGCACCTTTCCCAACGTCTCCATCAGCACGGAGCGGTTGGTACTGCGCCCCTTCGAGGACTCGGACATCGAGGCCTTCGCCGAGATGATGAACGACGAGCTCGTCACCACCTGGACCTCCGTGCCCCAGCCCTACACCGAGGCCGACGCCCGGGCCTGGATCACCGAACTGGCCCCCGCCGAACGCGCGGAGGGCCGCGGCATCGTCTTCGCCGTCGACGAGTTCCTCACCCAGCGCCTGGTCGGCACGGTCCACCTGCAGAACACCAACTGGCGGGTGCGCTCCACCGAGATCGCCTACGTCATCGCCCCCTGGGCACGCGGCGAGGGCTATGCCTCCGAGGCGGCTCTCGCCACCGCCCAGTGGATCTTCCACGACCAGAGCTTCGAGCGTCTGGAGCTGCGCACCGCCGCCGACAACACCGCCTCCCAGCAGGTCGCCCAGAAGATCGGCTGCATCAGCGAGGGCGTCCTGCGCGGCGCCTGGATAGCCCGCACCAGAGGTGAGAACGGCGAGTGGACCGATGTCCGCACCGACCTCATCGTCTGGAGCCTGCTGCCCGAGGATCTCGAGGGCGTCGGCGAGCAACTGGCCGACACCGGTGGTTTCACGTCGTTCGCCGACTGGAACTGACGCCGGGAACCGCGTGGACGTGTACCGACGCGACATCGCCCGCCCCGCGCCGTACGGTTCGACCAGATACCCTCACGGAGCCTCGCCCTCGGGCCGGCCCCTGACGACCTGCACAAACCCCCTGGAGACTGACGACGATGGCCGACCGGGTCACGGTGATCGGCTGGGACGGTTCGCCACTGACCGACGCGGCGCGTTCCGCCCTGGGCGCCGCCACCCTCGTCGCGGGCGCCGCCCACCACCTGGCGCTGCCCGAGGTGCCCGCCGGCGCAGAGCGCATCCGCCTCGGCAGTGTCGCCCTCGCCGCCCGCCGCATCGCCGCCCACCGCGGCACCGCCGTGGTGCTCGCGGACGGCGACCCCGGGTTCTTCGGCGTGGTACGGACCCTGCGCGCACCCGAGTTCGGTCTCGAGGTCGAGGTCGTCCCGGCCGTCTCCTCCGTGGCCGCCGCGTTCGCCCGTGCCGGGATGCCCTGGGACGACGCCCAGGTGGTCGTCGCACATCCGCGCACCCTGCGACGCGCGGTGAACGTGTGCCGGGCCCACACCAAGGTCGCCGTACTCACCGCGCCGGGTGCCGGGCCCGCGGAGCTGGGACTGCTGCTCGACGGCGTCCACCGCACCTTCGTCATCTGCGAGGAGCTGGGCACCGAGCGGGAACAGGTCATCGTCGTCACCTCCGACAAGGCCGCCGACCACACCTGGCGGGACCCGAACGTCGTCATCGTCATCGGCGGCCCGGCCGTCGCCGCCGAGGGCGGCGGCTGGATCGCCGGACGCGACCCCGCCGCCGGACCGCGCGGCTGGACCCAGCCCGCAGAGGCCTACGGCGGCCGTCTCGGCGAGGGCGAAACGGATCTGCTCCGGGCCGCCCAACTCGCCCGCCTCGGCCCGCGGATCGGTGACCTCGTGTGGGACATCGGCTGCGGCAGCGGCGCCTTCGCGACCGAGGCCGCACTCGGCGGCGCCGCCGTCATCGCCGTGGACCGGGACGCGGAGGCCTGCACCCGCACCGCGTCGGCCGCCCGGCGCTTCGGCGTCCAGCTGCAGGTGGTGCAAGGCGGTGCCCCGCACATCCTGGAAAGCCTGCCCGAGCCGGACGTCGTGCGCGTCGGCGGTGGCGGAGCGGCCGTGGTCCTGGCGGTCGCCGACCGGCGCCCGCAGCGCATCGTCGCCCACGCGGCGACCCGCGACGAGGCCGAACTCGTCGGCCGCGACCTCGCGGAGCACGGCTACCGGGTCGAGTGCGCCCTGCTGCAGTCCGTCGAACTGGACACCCGCGCCTGGACGGAGAAGGAGCGCAGCGTGGTGTTCCTGCTCACCGGAGAACTGCTGCGCCGCGACGGCGGTGCCCCCGGGCGCTGAGCACCTGGCTGTGCCTCCTCGACCGGCCGTGGTCGGGCGACCGGCGGGCACTGCCCGACCGCGCCCCGTGATCAGGTTGTCGTACCGCGCGCGGTAGGCTGGCCGATCGTTGTACCGCACCGGGCGGCCCGGAACTTCGTTCGTCAATGTCCGGAAAACCCGCCCGTTTTGGGGTGGGTGTGGTACGGCAGAACCGGAGGACGCGCAACGTGGCGCAGTCCACAGCGGACCGTTGCGGATCACGCTGTCGCGACGGCGGAACGACGGCGACAATGCCACTGAATGGCTTTGTCGCCTTTTCCGGGCGGGTCGTTCGTGCCGCTGGGCACGGACGCTCGTTCTTCACAGCGGGGCGGTCGGTGCGCCGTTCCGGGTGAGCTGGTCGTAGGAGAAAACCGATGGGCGAGGGGTACGCATGACCGACACCGGCCAGGTCCCGGGCGAGGGGCTGCCGGAGAGCGCAGGCATGGTGGAGCAGCCGGGCGTTCCCGCGCACGGCGCGTACACCTACCTCTCCGAGAACCCCGCCGAGGACGAAGACCTGCTGCTGCCGGGCTCCCAGGGCGCGTGGGGCAACGAACTGCCCCCGCCCGCCCCGGAGCCGGTCGTCGAGGCCGTTCACGAGCCGGGCCCGCACGAGACGTCCGGTCGTGACAGCGGCTCCGTCGACCTCGGCGGCGTCCTGCATCCCGATCCGGTGGCCACGCCGCCGGTGGCGCCCACGCCCCCGCGGCGGCCGCTGCACCTCGGCCCGCCGACCCCCGACGGCTCCGGGAGCCCGGTCCGCTCGCTGGCCGACCGCGGCCCCACGGGCGCACCGGTGCGGCAGCAGGGTGCGCCTACGAGCGGTCCCGAGTACCTCGACGTCCCGCAGCCGCGCGAGATGGCCCCGCAGGGCGCGGCCCCCTGGGGTGCCCGGGCGCAGGCCGTGGCGGCGCCTCACCCGGGGCCGGTGGGCGCCGGGGACCCGGCTGCGGAAACGGTTGTTCCGGTCGCGGAGGCCGGTGACGCGGCCCAGGCCGCCGTGGCCCGGCTCGCGGCCCAGGTGGGCGGCGCGGCTGCCACGTACGGTCCGGACGCGGGACGGGCGCCGGACGCCGGACAGGCGCCGGACGCCGTGCACGCCCCGGACGCCGGACAGGCGCCGCACGGGCAGCAGGGGGCGCAGCCCCAGCACGGGGCCGACGGTGGCGAGGCCGCCGTGCCGGCTCCGGAGGCCACGTTCGCGCCCGCCGGGGGGCCGGAGGGCGCACCCGCCCCGGCGGACGGCGGGCCGGTGGATGCCGGCACCCCGGCCGACGGACAGGCGTCCGGCCCGGCCCAGGAGGGCCACCAGGGACAGGAGCCGGGGGACCGGCAGGGACAGGAGCCGGGAGGCGGCCCGGCCGTGCCGGTCGGGCAGACGCCCGAGGACGGGTACGCCCCCGAGGACGGGGCCGCGACCGCCTGCGTCGTTGACTCCGTCGAGGTGGCGCCCGCTCCCGGGACGACCGCCGAGGTCGCGCAGAGTCCCGGGGCGGAGCATGTCCCGGAGGCCGGACCCGACGGCGCGTACGAGCCGGGCGCCGCGGGTGTGAACGCACCGGAGACCGGACCTGCCGCGGCAACGGCCCCCGCGCCCGAGGCCGGTCGGGTCACGGGCTCCGAAGCCGGTCAGGTCGCGGACGCCGCGCACGCTGCCGAGGCCGGTCAAACCGTGGACCCGGCGCACGCCGTACCGGGTGGCCACACTCCGCAGGCGGACCAGCATCCTGCGGCCGTCCAGGCACCCGAAGCCCAGCTTCCGCCGACCGCGCAGGCCGCAGCCCAGCCGAACGGGCCCGCGCCCGCGCCCGACGGGCCGCAGGCCGCTGCCCCGGCCTCGGAGGCACCGGAGGCCGGGTCCGCTCCGGCCGCGTCCGGGACGGCGCCGGCCACGGCCTCCGTCGCGGGCCACCCCCAGGCCGACGGGCGGCCGGCGGACACCGCGTCCACCGTCCAGGGGCCGCAGCTCGGGCAGGCGGGAGAGCAGGAGCAGGCTCCCGGCGCGGGCCGGCAGCCGGTCGCCGACGCACCGGTGGATCCCGCCCAGCCGCAGGTCGCGGAAGCCGACCCGCGAGGCGCCCAGGCGGCACCGGCCGCCGCCCCCACCGCCCACATCGCGGACCCCGCGGTCCACGATCCGAACACCGCGTCGGCGGCTCAGACGACTGCGCTCGGCGACCCGCAGGTCCGGCCCACGCAGCCGTCCGCCGCCGAGGCAGCCCACGCGTCCGCCGCCCCCGACGCAGCGGCCTCGGACCCGGCTCAGGCCGCGCCCGCGCAGCCGGCCGACCAGCCGCAGAGCGCCCTGCCCACGGGCCCGGCGTCCGCCGACGGGGCCGACCAGCCGCAGACCGCGCCGCCCACGGCCCCCGCGCACCCCGACTCCGCGCCCGCGGGCCGGCAGAGCGGCGAACAGGCCGGAGACGAGGGCCCGTTCACCGAGCCGAGCGCCGTCGAGCAGCAGGGCACCGCGGCCGGAACCGACGGGCCCGGAGCGGCACCCCAGGGCGGCGAGGGGCACGAAGCGGCCACCCCGGCCGGCGAGGCACCAGGCGAGCAGGGTCACGGCGCGCCCCGCACCGGCGGCGGAGTCCCGCTGGAGGCCGAGCCCGGCCAGCCGCTGGGCCGGTTCGTGCCGGTCGAGGGGTTCGTACCGACCACCCCGCACCTGGCCCCCACGCCGCCGCAGCCCCTGGTCCTGCCCGGGCAGCAGCAGCACACCGAGGAGTCGCCCCGGCCCACCGCGGTCCCGGGGGAGCCCGTCGCCACGGTGCCCGCCCCCCGCGGGGCCGACACCGCTCCCGCCGTGGCCGGCGAGGAGCCCGAAACCGTAGTCGCACAGCACGCGGACGATCTGGACACCCAGGTCGCCGACCAGGAAGAGAGCACGGCCGCAGTGGAAGAAGCACCTCAGTCCACCGGTCCGGCCGCACCCGGGTACGCCGAGGCCGAACGCGATGCCGTGCTCAAGGTGATGCGCGAGCGGCGCGACATCCGCAACGGCTTCCGCAGCGACCCGATCCCCCACGAGGTGCTGCTCCGTGTCCTGGAGGCGGCCCACACCGCGCCCTCGGTCGGCCACTCGCAGCCCTGGGACTTCGTCGTCATCCGCTCCGCCGACACCCGGCGCGCGATGCACGAACTCGCCATGCGCCAGCGGGAGGCGTACGCCAAGTCGCTGCCCAAGGGCCGGGCCAAGCAGTTCAAGGAACTGAAGATCGAGGCCATCCTCGACACCCCGGTGAACATCGTGGTCACCGCGGACCCGACCCGCGGCGGCCGTCACACGCTGGGCCGCCACACGCAGCCGCAGATGGCGCCGTACTCCTCCGCGCTCGCCGTGGAGAACCTCTGGCTCGCCGCCCGCGCCGAGGGACTCGGTGTCGGCTGGGTCAGCTTCTTCGACGAGCGCGAGATGGTCCGCGCCCTCGGCCTGCCCGAGCACCTGGAGGTCGTCGCCTACCTGTGCGTCGGTTACGTCGACGAATTCCCGGCCGAACCCGAGCTGATGCAGGCCGGCTGGTCCAAGCGCCGCCCGCTGTCGTGGGTCGTGCACGAGGAGACGTACGGCCGCCGTGCCCTGCCCGGTGAGGACCCGCACGACCTGCTCGCCGAAACCGTCGCGGGCATCCGCCCCCTGGACGCCAAGGCGCTCGGCGAGGCCTGGGAGCGGCAGAAGCGCATGACCAAGCCCGCGGGCGCGCTCGGCATGCTGGAGATCATCTCCGCACAGCTGTCCGGCCTGTCCCGGCAGTGCCCGCCGCCGATCCCGGAGCCCGCAGCCGTCGCGATCTTCGCAGGTGACCACGGAGTGCACGCCCAGGGCGTCACCCCCTGGCCGCAGGAGGTCACCGCGCAGATGGTGGCCAACTTCCTCGGCGGGGGAGCGGTCTGCAACGCCTTCGCCGGCCAGGTGGGCGCCGAAGTGTGCGTGGTGGACGTGGGCGTGGCCGCCGACCTGCCCGCGACTCCTGGCCTGCTGCCGCGCAAGATCCGCGCGGGCACGTCCGACATGACCACCGGCCCCGCGATGACCCGCGAGGAGGCCAAGCAGGCCATCGAGGTGGGCATCGAGACGGCGCGTGACCTGGTGGCCGCCGGCAACAAGGCATTGCTGACCGGCGAGATGGGCATCGCGAACACCACGGCGTCCGCGGCCCTGATCTCGGTGTTCACCGGCGCGGACCCGGCCGAGGTCACCGGTCGCGGCACCGGCATCAACGACGAGACACTGGCCCGCAAGACGGATGTGGTCCGGCGCGCCATCGAACTGCACCAGCCGGATCCGGCCGATCCCATCGGCGTGCTCGCCGCGATCGGCGGCTTCGAGCACGCGGCGATGGTCGGCCTCCTCCTCGGCGGCGCCTCCCTGCGCACACCGGTGATCCTGGACGGCGTCAGCGCCGGTGCCGCCGCGCTGGTCGCCCGTGCGATCGCGCCAGAGGTCCTCGCGGCCTGCATTGCGGGCCACCGCAGCGCGGAACCCGGCCATGTGGCCGCGCTCAACAAGCTCGGTCTGCGTCCCCTGGTCGACCTCGACCTGCGCCTCGGCGAGGGCACGGGCGCACTGCTCGCCCTGCCGCTGGTGCAGAGCACGGCGCGCGCGATGCACGAGGTGGCGACGTTCGATTCGGCGGGCGTCACCGAGAAGTAGGGCGGCCGGGGTCGGCGGGAACACGCTCCTGCGTGCCCCCCGACCCCGCCGTACGCTGAACCCACGTCTAAAATCCCCACGTCAGGGCTGCTCCGGTGCCGTAGCGCCCATTCGTACCGCCTGGACGAGGAGCCGCACCCCACATGGCCGAACACCCCGCCTACCCCGTAGGCCTCCGCCTCAGTGGCCGCCGCGTGGTCGTCCTCGGCGGCGGTCAGGTCGCCCAGCGCCGTCTTCCGGCACTCATCGCGGCGGGCGCCGACGTCGTCCTCGTGTCGCCCGAGGCGACGCCCTCGGTCGAGGCCATGGCGGACGCGGGCGAGATCACCTGGCGGCGGCGCCGGTACGAGGACGGCGACCTGGCGGACGCCTGGTACGCCCTGATCGCCACCGACGACCCCGGAACGAACACCGCGGCCTCCGCCGAGGCCGAGCGTCACCGGGTCTGGTGCGTGCGGTCCGACGACGCCGACGCGGCGACCGCCTGGACCCCGGCCACCGGCCACAGCGAGGGCGTCACGGTCGCCGTCCTCACCACCAACGCCAAGGGCCGCGACCCCCGCCACACCGCGGCCATCCGCGACGCGGTCGTCGAGGGTCTGCGCGACGGCACGCTCGTCGCCCCGCACCACCGCACCCGCAGCGCCGGCGTCGCCCTCGTCGGCGGCGGCCCCGGCGACCCCGACCTGATCACGGTCCGCGGCCGCCGCCTGCTCGCCGAGGCCGACGTCGTCATCGCCGACCGTCTCGGCCCGCGCGACCTGCTCGCCGAACTCCCGCCCCACGTCGAGGTGATCGACGCGGCGAAGATCCCCTATGGCCGTTACATGGCCCAGGAGGCCATCAACAACGCCCTGATCGAGCACGCCAAGCAGGGCAGGTCGGTCGTCCGTCTCAAGGGCGGCGACCCCTTCGTCTTCGGCCGCGGCATGGAGGAGGTCCAGGCACTCGCCGAGGCCGGCATCCCGTGCACGGTCGTCCCCGGCATCTCCAGCTCCATCTCGGTGCCCGGCGCGGCCGGCATCCCGGTCACCCACCGCGGGGTAGCGCACGAGTTCACCGTGGTCAGCGGTCATGTCGCCCCCGACGACGAGCGTTCGCTGGTGGACTGGCCGTCGCTGGCCAAGCTCACCGGCACGCTGGTGATCCTCATGGGCGTCGACAAGATCGGAAAGATCGCCGAAACCCTCGTCGCGCACGGCAAGTCCGCGGACACACCGGTCGCCCTGGTCCAGGAGGGCACGACGGCCGCCCAGCGCCGCGTCGACGCCACCCTCGCGACGGTCGCCGAAACGGTGCGCGCCGAGGACGTGAGGCCGCCGGCCGTCATCGTCATCGGCGAGGTCGTCACCGTGGGCCCGCGGAGCTCCGAGTAACCCCCGGTAACCTGACCCGTTCCCAGCCGTTGGCACCGTACCCCGGACAAGGCAGTATCACCCTGTGGCCGATCTCATCACCGTTGAGGACCCCGACGACCCGCGCCTGCGCGACTACACGGGCCTGACCGACGTCGAGTTGCGCCGCAAGCGCGAACCGGCCGAGGGCCTGTTCATCGCCGAGGGCGAGAAGGTCATCCGCCGGGCCAAGGACGCCGGGTACGAGATGCGTTCGATGCTGCTGTCCGCCAAGTGGGTCGACGTCATGCGGGACGTCATCGACGAACTCCCCGCGCCCGTCTACGCGGTCAGCCCGGAACTCGCCGAACAGGTCACCGGCTACCACGTACACCGCGGCGCGCTCGCCTCCATGCAGCGCAAGCCGCTGCCCACGGCGGCAGAACTCCTGCAGACCGCACGCCGGGTCGTGGTCATGGAATCGGTGAACGACCACACGAACATCGGCGCGATCTTCCGGTCGGCGGCGGCCCTCGGCATGGACGCGGTCCTCCTCTCCCCGGACTGCGCCGACCCGCTCTACCGGCGCAGCGTGAAGGTGTCGATGGGCGCGGTCTTCTCCGTGCCGTACGCCCGCCTGGACACCTGGCCCAGGGGACTGGAGTCGGTCCGGGAGGCCGGCTTCACGCTGCTCGCCCTCACCCCCGACGAGAAGGCCAGGAGCCTCGACGAGGCCGCACCGCACCGGATGGACCGGGTCGCCCTGATGCTCGGCGCGGAGGGCGACGGCCTGTCCACCCAGGCCCTGGTGGCCGCCGACGAGTGGGTCCGCATCCCCATGGCCCACGGCGTCGACTCCCTCAACGTGGGCGCCGCGGCCGCCGTCGCCTTCTACGCGGTGGCCACCGGCCGGCCCCAGCGCTAGGGGGTGTCGTTTCCAGCAGCACGGCGGGGGAGGGCATCGAGGCGACGGGTGCCCCCGCGCGAGCTCGTCAGAGCGTGAGTGAGTCGGCAACCGACGACAACGCCGCCGGGGGCCCCACCCGTACGTGCTCCTGCCGCGCCCCGGTGCGGCCCCCGTCGCCGCCGAGTCCGCGCGTCGGCCCCTGGCAGCCCTGTGCCGCCGCGATGCCGAGCGCGACCAGCAGGGTCACCACGACGAACACGAACAGCCGCTGCCGCAGCAGCCGCGGGTTGGCGGGCCGCCGCCCGGTCGCGGTGGTGCGCTGCCCCGGCCGTCCGGCACCGCTGCGCGGGGCGGGGCGGCCGCCGCTGCCCGGCCGGGCACCGTTGCGCGAGGTCGGCGTCGGCCGCCCACCACCCGTCCGGGACGGTCCTCCACCGCCGCGCGACGCGCCGCCACGGGCCGCGCCCCCCATGCGTGGGGGCATGTCGCCCCGCCCGGACGGAGTCGCGTTGCGCGGGGCGGGCGTGCCCGGCGAGCCCTGCGGACGCCGCCGGTCCCGCTGCTGCTCGCCCGGATAGGTGTCGACGAGCCGTCCGGTCGGCCGGTCCGCCTCGGCCCCGCGTGGCGCGGGCGGACGCACGTCACCCAGACCCTGCGCCTCCCGCGCGGCGATCTCCTTGAGCCGCAGCGACAACTGGAGCGTGCTGGGCCGCTCCTCGGGGTCCTTCGCCAGACAGGCCCGGACCAGCGGAGCGAGCGCGTCCGGTACGCCGTGCAGGTGCGGCTCCTCGTGCACCACGCGGTACAGCATCACCTCGGAGCTGCCGTGCCCGAAGGGAGAGTCGCCGGTCGACGCGTAGGCCAGGGTCGCGCCCAGCGAGAACACGTCGGTGGCCGGGGTGACGACGGCGCCGCGCACCTGCTCCGGGGCGAGGAAGCCGGGCGAGCCGACCGCGGTGCCGACATGCGTGAGCGTCGAGGCGCCGGTCGCCCAGGCGATGCCGAAGTCGATGATCCGGGGGCCCTTGGGGGACAGCAGGATGTTGGACGGTTTCAGGTCCCGGTGCACCACCCCGGCCTCGTGCACCGCGACCAGCCCCTCGGACAGCGCGGCACCGATCGCCGCGACGTCCGCCGCACCGAGCGCACCCTCCTCGGCCACCTTGTCGTGCAGGGAGGGTCCGGGCACGTACTGCGTGGCGAACCACGGCCGGTCCGCCTCCAGGTCCGCCGCGACCAGCCGTGCCGTGCAGCCGCCCCGGATCCGCCGGGCCGCCGAGACCTCGCGCGCGAACCGCGAGCGGAACTCCTGATCCTCCGCCAGATCGGGCCTGATGACCTTCAGCGCGACGCGTTGGCCCTTCCGGTCGGAGCCCAGGTAGACCACACCCATCCCGCCCGCGCCGAGCCGTCGGTGAAGCCTGAACGAGCCGACGACGCGCGGGTCCTCGCGCCTCAGGCGCATCATCGCCATGTTCATCCCCGCTGCCCGGTCCCTGTGACGAGCCACAGCTTACGTTTCCGGGGCCGTTCGCGCGCAGAGGCCGCGCCCTCTCGACCCGATCGATTGTCAGTGCCGGATGGGAGACTTGAAAGAAGGTCAGGGAGCTTGTGCACAGCCCGGCCTTGGGCTGCTCGTGATCTCAACCACCCGTCGCAGAAGGGGGATTGGACGCGTGAAGGGTGACCGCGTGGAGATAGTCGTGGACGCAGGGGACACCACACGTACGTACGAGGTGGTGGCCGGCAGGGCGGGCCGCCGAGTGGAGACGGCGGTACGTCGTGGCGTCGTCGAAGTGAGCGAAGTCACGCGAAACGGCACTGTCGTACGAACGGCCCGCTTCATGGCGAACCGGGTCCTGGCCCTGGTGGAGCAGCCGGTTCCCCGGGGGGACGGTTCGGAGAAGCCGGGGCACACCGGGCGTCCCCTCCGGGAAGACCCCGAGACCTAGGACTTCGTCTCCACCCTGGGGAGTAGTTCGCAGCTCACGGCTCATCCTGGGGGAGGCCCGGCAATCGGTACGAGGGCATGACGCCCGGCACCCCCGCGGCGCCTAGATTTGAGGTCAAGCGGCGGGTGCAGCACTCGTCCCCCGAGGTCAGACACCCGCCGCTGCCAACGACAACTGAGCACGGTCAGGAGAGGGACCATGGCCCACACGGCACCGCGGACACTGTTCCGTGCCGAGGGACGCAAGGCGTACGCCGCGTTGCACTCCCGCCGTCAGGGCCGCCGCCACCCCCTGGTGGCGACGCTGATGGCCCTCCCCCTGGCGGCCCTGCTCCTGCTCGTCTTCGACGGGTGGGACACGGTGGCCACACAGGCGTCGTCCGTGGGTGTGATGCTGGGGCGCTGAGCGGCGCCCCAGGCCCGGAAGAGCGGTCCGGGCGGGGACATCCACCCATGAAACCCCGTGGGGACGGGGGTGCGGCGGACGGCACAAATGCCGGCGCAGCTGGGGAGCTGCGCCGGCATTGCTTTTGCCCCGCGGCCGAGCACCCGCACCGCCTCAACCCCCGTCCGCCCTCCCGCGTACGCTCCCCTGAGCGCCGTACCCAGGGAGCCCCGTGACCACGACCGACGACCTGCTGCCCGTTCTGGCCGGTCAGGCCAGAACCGTGGCTCACCGGTACGCCGACGGCTGCCCCTGCGGAGCAAGCGTCACCCTCGCCGACCGCGCCGACGCCACCGTCGTCCGTCACGCCGGCACCGTCGCCAAGGCACACGCCCCGGACACCGACCCCGCCGCGCTGACCGTGCGCCTGAGGGCGGCCGTTCACCTGCCCGGTGTGCTGCTGCCCCCGTTGCGCCCGGCGCCCGTCGCGCTCCACGGCCGCCTGGTCACCTTCTGGCCGTACGGCGCCCCCGTCGACCCCGACACCCCGGACGCCGCCCCCTGGGAAGCCGTGGCCACCCTCGTGGCCCGCCTTCACCGCGCGCCCGTCCCCGCCGGACCCGCGGCCCTGCCTCCCATGCGCGGTCCCGCCAAGGCCGCCCGTGCCGTCACCCGCCTGCGCGCCCAGGCCCCCGGCCACCGCGCCGCGCATCCGGTCCTGCGCGCCTGGGCCACCCTGCCCGTCTGGGCCCGAGCCGAGGGACCCATGCCCGGATCCGCCACCCTGTGCCACGGGGACCTCCATCTGGGCCAGCTCGTTCGTCATCCGGCTCCCGAAGGCCCGTGGCTGCTGATCGACGTCGACGACCTCGGCACCGGCGTCCCGGCCTGGGACCTCGCCCGCCCCGCGGCCTGGTTCGCCTGCGGACTGCTGCCGCCCGAGGAGTGGACCCGGTTCCTGACCGCCTACCGCGTGGCCGGGGGCCCGGCCGTTCCCGCGCAGGGCGACCCGTGGCCCGCGCTGGACGTCCCGGCCCGTGCCCTCACCGTGCAGACGGCCGCGCTCGCGGTCGCCAAGGCGAACGTCGCGGGCCGGCCGCTGGACGAGGTCGAGCAGGCCCTGGTCGACGCCTGTGACCGAATGAGCCTTCTCCCGCCGCAGTTGACCCACGGGCCGGCGAAGTAGGGTGCAACCGACCACGGCAGGAAAGAGTCTGTCCTGGCGGAACCCGAAGCAGGACCCACCGGCGAGGAGTTGAGCCGACCATGCAGTGTCCGAAGTGCCATGCGCCGATGCACACCTACAACCGCAACGGCGTCCAGATCGAGCAGTGCAGCGGCTGCCGCGGTATCTTCCTCGACTACGGCGAGCTGGAGGCGCTGACCCGCCTGGAGGCCCAGTGGACGCAGCCGGCCCCGCCGCCCCCGCCCGCCCCGCAGGCCTACCCGGCGCCGCCCGCCCCCGCGTGGGGCGCGCCGCACGGCGGCCACCACGGGGGCCACGGCCACTACGGCCACCACAAGCACAAGAGCTTCGGCCACATGCTGTTCTCGTCCTGAGGGCACGACCGCGGACGCCCCGGGACCCGCCGGGGCGCCCGGGACCCCCTCGGCGCCTTACGGGAACGACGAAGCCCCCGGCCGTGCGGGACGGCCGGGGGCTTGTGCTGTGTGGACGATACTGGGATTGAACCAGTGACCTCTTCCGTGTCAGGGAAGCGCTCTCCCGCTGAGCTAATCGTCCTCGGGACCGGGATCCGAAGATCGCGGGCACTGCGTGCGCGATACTGGGATTGAACCAGTGACCTCTTCCGTGTCAGGGAAGCGCTCTCCCGCTGAGCTAATCGCGCGGAGGATCCGGAGATCCGTGAGGACCCGAAGGCCCAGTGGACGATACTGGGATTGAACCAGTGACCTCTTCCGTGTCAGGGAAGCGCTCTCCCGCTGAGCTAATCGTC
Source organism: Streptomyces sp. NPDC046197 (assembly GCF_040646295.1). Classification (NCBI taxonomy): domain Bacteria; kingdom Bacillati; phylum Actinomycetota; class Actinomycetes; order Kitasatosporales; family Streptomycetaceae; genus Streptomyces; species Streptomyces sp. NPDC046197. Next base: position 166,700 of record NZ_JBEYZY010000006.1, read on the forward strand.
CTTGGAGGTGGAGACGGGATTTGAACCCGTGTAGACGGCTTTGCAGGCCGTTGCCTCGCCTCTCGGCCACTCCACCAGGAGTGTCGGGGACCGGGAGTCCCCTGAATCCTTCGAGCGGACGACGAGGCTCGAACTCGCGACCTCAACCTTGGCAAGGTTGCGCTCTACCAACTGAGCTACGTCCGCTTGTCGTTTCGGTTCCGCTTCCGCGTCCCGGCGACGTGTTGAACTCTAGCGGATTCCGGGGCCAGTACAAAAACGCGTTTGTGCAGCGTGCTGCGCTGCGTCCGGTCGGCGACCTGGTCAGGCACCCGGAAGGACACGCCCGGGCCACCCCGAGGACACCCGCCATAGACTCGACTGCGTGCTGCACCACCCTCCCCTCGCCCGCTTCGGCGACCGTGTCGCCACCGGCCTTCTCGACGTCACGAGCGACCCCGGGGCCCTCGACTCCACCGGCTTCTGGGCCGTCGCCGCGGACTACGAGGGCCGCCTGACCTGCGCCCGCTTCCGGGACGTACGAAAGGAGCCGGTGCCCGCTCCCGCGCCGGGCCGGTGGCGGGCACCGTCCGCCGGTGACTGGACGTCGTCCCTCGACCGCGCTGCGTACACGGCGGGTGTGCGGCGCATCCGCGAGCACATCGCGACCGGCGAGGTCTACCAGGTGAACCTCTGCCGGGTGCTCTCCGCGCCGATCGCGGACGACGCGGACGTGGACGCGCTGACCTCCGTGCTCGCGCGCGGCAATCCGGCACCGTACGCAGGAACGATCCGCCTGCCGGAGCACGGCGTGGAGATCGCCACCGCGTCCCCCGAACTCTTCCTGCGCCGTGACGGACGGACGGCCGAGTCCGGGCCGATCAAGGGTACGGCCCGCACCGAGGCGGAGCTGCTGGAGAAGGACTACGCCGAGAACGTGATGATCGTTGACCTGGTCCGCAACGACCTGGGACGCGTCTGCACCACCGGCAGCATCACCGTCCCCGACCTGTGCGCGGTGGAGAAGCACCCCGGCCTGGTCCACCTCGTCTCCACGGTCCGCGGCGAGCTGCGCCCGGACGCCGGCTGGCCGGAACTGCTCGCCGCCGCGTTCCCGGCCGGTTCGATCACGGGCGCCCCCAAGTCCAGCGCCGTGCGGATCATCGACGCCCTGGAGACCGCGCCCCGAGGCCCCTACTGCGGCGGCATCGGCTGGGTGGACGCCGACCGGGGGGTCGGCGAGCTCGCGGTCGGCATCCGCACGTTCTGGATCGACCGCACCGACGGTGTCCTGCGCTTCGGGGCCGGCGCCGGCATCACCTGGGGCTCCGACCCCGAGGGGGAGTGGCGGGAGACCGAGCTGAAGGCGGCCCGGCTGCTCGCGGTAGCGTCGGGCACCTACGGGGAGAGCGGCGACGAACTCTGACCCGCCGGGCCGGTCCGGGGACCACCCCCGAACCCCCGCTCGACGTGACGCACTCGGTACGGACTTGTGAGGTAGGGACCAGTGAAGGTTTGGCTCGACGGCGGACTGCAGGACATCGAGTCCGCACGTGTCTCCGTCTTCGACCACGGACTGACCGTGGGCGACGGCATCTTCGAGACGGTGAAGGCGGTCGACGGGAAGCCGTTCGCGCTCACCCGCCACCTGGACCGGCTGACCCGCTCGGCCCGCGGCCTGGGGCTGCCCGAGCCCGACCACGACGAGGTCCGCCGCGCCTGCACCGCCGTTCTCGAGGCCAACCCGATGCCGCTGGGCCGTCTGCGCATCACCTATACAGGGGGCCACGGCCCCCTCGGGTCCGACCGCGGCGATCACGGCCCCACCCTGCTGGTCGCCCTCGGCCGGTCCACGCGCCGCGCCGACTCCACCGCCGCCGTCACCGTACCCTGGACCCGCAACGAGCGGGGCGCGCTCACCGGCCTGAAGACCACCTCGTACGCCGAGAACGTGGTCGCGCTCGCCCGGGCGCACCAACAGGACGCGACCGAGGCGCTGTTCGCCAACACGGTCGGGCAGCTCTGCGAGGGCACCGGGACCAACGTCTTCGTCGTCCTCGACGGTGAGATCCACACCCCTCCGCTCGCCTCCGGCTGCCTGGCCGGCATCACGCGCGCGCTGGTGGTCGAGTGGACAGGTGCCAAGGAGACCGACCTGCCGCTGGACGTCCTCCAGCGGGCCGACGAGGTGTTCCTCACCTCCACCCTGCGAGACGTCCAGGCGGTGCACCGCGTCGACGACCGCGAACTGCCGGGTGCGCCGGGCCCGGTGACCGCCAAGGCCATGCGGATCTTCGACGAGCGCTCGGGGCACGACCAGGACCCGTGAGCCCGGCCCCGTGAGGCCGCGCGGAAAAATCGGGCTGACGCGGGCGGCCGCGGCGGGTAGAACACCCCTGATGACCACGACCCTGCGGCCCACCGAGCCGCTTCAGCAGCACCCCGACGGAACGCGATCGCGCCGCTACCAGGTGTGCGTGAACAGCCGTCCGGTCGGGGCGATCCACCTCGCGACGCACCCGGTCTTCGGCCCGGCCGTCGCCCGGATCCTCGATCTGCGCATCGACGAGCCGGACCGCGGACGCGGCCGTGGCACGGTGGCCGCGCTCGCCGCCGAGGAGGTGGCGCGCGGCTGGGGCTGCAAGCGGATCGAGGCAGCCGTGCCCGCGGACGCCCGGGCCGCGCTCCGGCTCGTCACGGCCCTCGGCTACGTCCGGCGCAACCAGAACATGGAGAAGACCCTCGGCACCGCCGCGCCCACGCTGCCCGCGGGCAGCCGGGGCAGGCCCATGACGGAGGCCGAGTACGGCCCGTGGCTCGCGCGTGGCCGGGCCGCCTACGCCCGGAGCTGGATCGACCGCGGCGTCCCCGAGGACGAGGCGTGGGCGAAGTCGGAACAGGACCACGCCCGGCTGCTGCCCGAGGGGCAGGCCTCCCCGGGCGTGCTGCTCAGCGTCCTGGAGCACGGGGGAACGGCGGTGGGCACCCTGTGGGTGGCGATCGGCGGGGACAGGGCGTTCGTGTACAAGGTCGAGGCCGACGAGCGCTTCCGCGGCCGGGGTCACGGACGCTCCCTGATGCTGCTGGCCGAGGCCCAGGCGGTGGCCGCCGGCAAGGACGTGATCGGCCTCAACGTCTTCGCGGGGAACACGCCGGCCGAGCGGCTGTACGAGTCGCTGGGGTACCGGCCGACGCTGCACGCCCTGTACAAGGAACTGCTGTAGAAGAGCTGTCGCGGGAGCACGGGGACCCGGCGCCGCCCGGGCAGCGCCCGGCCGCCGCAGCGCCCGGCCGCCGCACCGGCAGGCCGGGCACCGGGGCCCCGGGTCTCCGGGCCCGGGGGCTGCCGGCCCAGGGCCCCCGGCCCGCGGGGCTGTCGACCGGGACTGCCGGGCTGCGGGGCTGTCGGACCGGGACTGCCGGGCTGGGTCTGCCAGACCGGGACTGCTGGCCTGCGGGGCTGTCGGACCGGGACTGCCGGGCTGGGGCTGTCGGACACGGGCTGCCAGGCCGGGTCTGCCGGACCGGGTCTGCCGGAGCGGCCGGTGCGTGCCCGCCTCCGGGGGTTGCCCTGCCGGCCGGTCAGGCGCCCTGTTCGCTCAGCAGCCGGTCCACGATCTGCGTGATCCGCTCGCGCAGCCCCTCCTGGCTCTTGCCGCCGTCCAGGCGTTCGCCGCCGACCACGTACGTCGGTGTGCCGGTCACGCCGATCGCCTTGCCCTCGGCCTGGTCGGCGTCGACGATCAGGATGTGCCGGCCGTCGATGAGCGCGGTGTCGAACTCCTCGGCGTTCAGGCCGAGTTCGCGGGCCACCTCGACCAGGAAGGCCTCGCCGCCGCGGTCCAGCTCCTCGACCCGGCCGAGCACCGTCTCCACGTACGGCCACTGCCGCCCCTGCTCCGCGGCCTCCTCGGCGGCCTGGGCGGCGGCGAAGGCGTGCTTGTGCTTCTCCAGCGGGAAGTGCCGCAGCCGCAGCTCCAGCCGGTCGCCGTAGCGGTCGCGCAGGGCGCGCAGGTCGTCCAGCGCGGTGCGGCAGTCCGGACACTGGAGTTCGCACCAGACGTCGAGGACCGGCGCGGCGGGTGCGGGGGAGGAGTCGCTCATGGTCCCAGTCTCCCAGCCCGCGCCCGGCAGGACCCACTCGGGATCATGGCCGCCGGACGGCGCCGGGCCCGGCAGCGGTACACCCCGGCGGCACCCTGGGAGGAGGTGACCCGGAGATGTCCCTGATGTCGGTCCGGAGCATGGCATTCCGGGAAGAGGGCGGTGCAGGATGGAAGGGACGAAACCGTCCACGACGTGGTGAGCCCTGCCTGGAGGACCGGATGATTGCCGAGACCGTCTGTTCCGCCGTCTCCGCAGCCGGCCTGGGCATCGCCGCGGTCACGGCGTACCGCAGGCGCTTCCTCGCGGCGGCCCGCATCGCCGCGTACTCCCTCGTCCCGGTGGCCCTGGTGATGACCGGGATGGTCGGGTGGCTGGCCGACACCGCCTTCAGCCCCACGGCCTGGGCGGGCTTCGTCCTGCTCGGCGGTGCCTGGGTGCTCTTCGCGACGACACGTGCGGTCGAGCGGCGCCGCGGCGGCACCCGCAAGGAGCGCAAGGCGGCGCGGGCCGCCGAGCAGCAGGGGACCGTGACCCCGGCGGCGTCGGCGCCCTCCCTCGGCCCGGCCGCGCGTCCCGCGGCCCGTCCCGGGGCGGCACCGCGCACCGAGGAGGACTTCAGCGACATCGAGGCCATCCTCAAGAAGCACGGCATATGACGCTCACCGGACGGCCCGCGACGACACAGGATGTCGGCGGTGTGCCGGGAAGCGTTCACGACCCGGCCCGAACCGATCCGTAGATCACGAAATCCGGCGAACTCCCGCACGTTCCGCGCGTGTTGATCGCGTCATGGCCGATGGCTGCGCCATCATCGCCCGCGAGATGGTGGACACGACACAGAGCGAGGCCGCGCCGCCGAAGGACGAGCCGCGCGGGTGCCTCTTCGCCCTTTCCCAGCCGCCGCTGATGATCTTCCTTGCGGTGATCGGGTGTCTACTGCTCATGGCTGCGTTGCACGACCTGCTGTTGCTGTGAGCCGTACCCGTGGGTCCTCGGCGTCACCCGCCGGGGCTCACGACACCATCGAAACCCGGCCGGTCAGCCCGCCGCCTCCTTGCGGCGGGCCCGGTACGCCGCCACATGCAGCCGGTTGCCGCAGGTGCGGCTGTCGCAGTACCGCCGCGAGCGGTTGCGGGAGAGATCGACGAAGGCGCGTCGGCAGTCCGGCGCCTCGCAGCGGCGCAGCCGCTCCCGCTCCCCGCCCACCACGAAGTACGCCAGCGCCATGCCGCAGTCGGCGGCCAGGTGGTCCGCGACGGACGCGCCGGGGGCGAAGTAGTGCACGTGCCAGTCGTAGCCGTCGTGGTCCGTCAGCCGTGGAGTGGTGCCCGCCGCGGCGACGAGCTCGTTGATCAGGCCGGCGGCCGACCGGGCGTCCGCGGCCGCGAAGATCGCTGCGAACCGTCCGCGGATCCTCCGCACCGCGGAGAGATCGAACTCCGACAGCACCCCCACATCGCTTATTTTGTGGTTTCGTACGAAGTCCTCCAGTGCTGCCACGTCCGGCAGTCCGTCGGGCGTCGTGTCGTCCTCCGGTGCGGTGTTCACCAGATCGACCACGGTGTCGAGCGCACACCGGGTGTCGTGGGTGATCAGCACGTTTCGCTCCCTGGCCTGAGGATCGGGCACACGCCCGCCGATGGTGGCCGATGGTAGTGGCTCGGCCGCCCACCGAACCGGCGCCGTCCGAACGAGCGGCTGCCGATAGAACGGCGGCGCCGCGCCCAGGGTTCCCGGGCCCCGGTGCGGCGCCGGGCGGGGACGGGCGTTCCCGCCCGCGTACGCGCAGCACACCGGCACCCGCCCCCTCGCGGGGGACCGGTGCCGGTGTGTCCCATGTGCGGTTGTCCTGGCCCGAGCCGTCTCCCCGAGTGGACGGCGCCGGGCAGCTTGAAGATCCTCGAGGGGCCTACCGCTAGCTTTCCGCGAGGATGTGCGAGAGCTCCTGATCCAGATCGAAGTGCCGGTGTTCCGTGCCGGGCGGCACGGCCGCGTCCGTTCGCTTCAGGAAGGACTCCAGGGCCCGCGCCGGGGCTTCGAGCAAGGCTTCCCCCTCCGGGGAGCTCAGGGCGATGCACACGACGCCCTGACCGTGACTGCGGGACGGCCAGACACGGACGTCGCCGGTGCCCGTGGGCCGGTGAAGCCCCTCGGCGAGGAGGTCGCGGGCGAACACCCACTCGACGGTCTCCTCGGCTCCGGTGTGGAAGGTGGCGTGCACGGCGTAGGGGTCGGCCGTGTCGTACCGCAGGCCTGCGGGGACAGGCAGGGAGGACTCGCTCGACACAACGAGGCGCAGGTGCAGCTCGCAGCTGACCGTGGTGTTCATAAGCGCCAGGGCCTTTCGCTCAGTGTGCGCTCGGGGATTCGCACGTCGGCGAAATCGACATGCCACCTACGGTGCCGTTGTAAACCCCTCTGAGTGTTTTGGCTGTGTTTGCGTAACTCTTCCGGCCGAGAACCGGTTCGCGAGGTGCGTCCATTCCGGTGACTGGTTTCTACCCGGTAGGGTTGAGTCGTATGAATACGGGGAGTGACGAGACGGGCGAGGTTGCCGTGGCGTCCGAGGAAGCGAAGGCCGAGGAGAAGGCGGAGCAGACACAGGACCGGCGGGGGCTCGGTTCCCGTGCGCCGGCCTTCATCCGGTCACGCCCCGTGCTGCACATGAGCTGGCAGGTCGGCATCTTCGTCGTCGGCCTCGCGGTCGTCGTCGCGGGCGTCGTCATGCTGCCCCTGCCCGGCCCCGGCTGGGTGGTGATCTTCGGTGGCATGGCGATCTGGGCGACCGAGTTCGTGTGGGCCCAGCTCGTGCTCCGCTGGACCAAGCGCAAGGTCACGGAGGCGACCCAGCGGGCCCTCGACCCCAGGGTGCGCCGCCGCAACATCGTCCTGACGACGGTCGGCCTGGTGATCGTCGCCGTCCTGGTCGGGATCTACCTGTGGCGGTTCGGCCTCGTGATGCCCTGGAAGATCGGTCGCCAGTGATCATCGGTCGCCAATGATCAGGGCGGCCCGCGGGGGCCCCGGCGCGGGTGCCGGGTCCTCGGCGACCCCTGGTCCTGGGTACCCACCTGACATGCGGTAATGTTCTTCCTGCGCCCGGGCGATTAGCTCAGTGGGAGAGCGCTTCGTTCACACCGAAGAGGTCACTGGTTCGAACCCAGTATCGCCCACCCGGCATCGGCGGCCCGTCTGCGATCACGCAGACGGGCCGCCGTCGTGTCCGCCGTCGCATCCGCGGCGGCTCGCACCGCCGCGCGCCCGGCGACGGAAGCGGTTCGGGCGATACGACGGTGACGGTCCGTTACCCGTCGTGGATCGCCGGGGAACGGTCCGAAGATCGGGTGAAGACGGACTTCCGTGACCGTCTCCCATTTCTGCGAGAAGTTCCGGACACCGGCGGTCGGTGAAATCCCCGCAGGTATTTCCAAAACCCCGTCACATTTCCTCGGAAGTACGGCAGGAGAGAACTTCCGGCGTGCCCGGGCAGACTCTGCTCATGGACTGGACCCATTACCGCTTCCGCAGTCTGTGGGCCCTGCCCGCGCCGCCCGCCGTCGTCTACGAGGCGCTGGAGCGGGTCGAGGACTACCCGCGGTGGTGGCACCAGGTGCGCCAGGTCGTGCGCACCGGCGACACCACCGGGGTGATCCGGATCCGTTCCCTCCTGCCGTACGACATGACCTTCACCGCGCGGGAAGTGCGGCGCGATCCGGCCGCCGGGGTCCTGGAGGTCGCGCTGTCCGGGGACGTGGAGGGCCGGGCCTGCTGGACGGTCACCGCCCTGGGAGACGGCGCCCTCGCCCGCTACGAGCAGGACGTCGACGTGAACAAGCCCCTGCTGAGGCGGTTGGCTGTGCCGGGCCGTCCCGTCTTCCGTCTGAACCACCGGCTGATGATGCGCGGCGGACGGCGGGGCCTGACGGCCTACCTGTGGGCGGTTTGAAGGACGACCCCGGTTACCTGTATCGTTCAGTGCGTTCCCGGGCGATTAGCTCAGTGGGAGAGCGCTTCGTTCACACCGAAGAGGTCACTGGTTCGAACCCAGTATCGCCCACCGGGAAAGGCCGGTCCGCGCAGGCGGACCGGCCCTTTGCATGCTCAGGCGGCCGCCGCAGGCAGCGCCGGACGCAGGGGCCACGCCGGGTTCACCGACTCCTCCGTGCCGCTGCGGGCGAACCACGCCTGCAGGCCGCGGGCCTGGGCCGCGTGCCACCCGGTCTGCAGCGTGTGCAACTCGGCGGGGGTCAGGCGCTCCAGACGGGTCGCGAAGCGACGGCCGAGCGCGCGCACGACCTCCAGCGCGGCCAGCGCGTCCGCCGCCGCGTCGTGCGCGTCCTCCAGCGCGACCTCGTAGTGCGCGCACAGGTCGGTGAGGGTGCGCCGGCCCTTGCGGTAGCGGTCCAGGTGCTTGTCGAGGACCCGCGGATCGAGCACGTACAGTGACGACGACTCGAACCAGCGGTCCAGCGAGGACGCGCGATGGCGACGCAACTCGCGGTCGAGAAGCGTCAGATCGAAGGGTGCGTTCATCACCACGAGCGGCCGGCCCAGGGTCGCCTGTTCCGTCAGCTCCTCGGCTATCTCGTACATCACCGGCGCCGGCCAGCGGCCGTTGCGCTGCAGATACTCCTCCGTCAGCCCGTGCACCGCCGTCGCCCCCTCGGGCACCGGCACCCCCGGGTTCACCAGCCAGCGGGCCACCCGCGGCCGGGCGCCCGGGCCGTCCTGGACGACGACGGCGGCCGACACGATGCGGTCGGTCTCGACGTCGACACCCGTGGTCTCCGTGTCGAACGCGGCCAGAGGGCCCTCGTACCAGCACGTCATATGCCCACAACTCCTTGTTCACCCATGGCAGCTGACGCACCGTCTTCTGCCTGTTTGGTGATACCCGGGCTGTTTGCGCCGTACGCCGCAAGGACACAACAGGAGTACGGGTCTTTGCAGTTCAGCGGCCCTCAGTGGGGATTTCTTCGGCGTGGAAGGCTGTTGGTCATGGCGATAGCGCAGCCCGAACGGGGCGGGCTGCTGCCCGAACGTGCGGGCCCCCTTCGCGGCACACTCGCCACCACCGCGTGCATGGAGACACTGCAGGTGGGTTATCTGCACGCGGTGGCGGCGGCGGCCGGCTGCTCGCTGTCCCAGCCCTTTCCGGACAACGGCATCGACTGGCACGTCAGCCACAGCGCACCCGGGCACACCGTCGACGACGAGGTGACCATCAAGGTGCAGCTGAAGTGCACCTACCAGATCGCACCCCACCCACCGGGCCGCTCCTTCTCGTTCACGCTCGACAACGACCACCTGGCCAAGCTCGCCCGCACCCCGGTCTCGGTGCACAAGATCCTCGTCGTGATGATCGTTCCGCGGTCCCAGGACCAGTGGCTGCGCGCCGGACACGACCGGCTCGACCTCAGGCACTGCTGTTACTGGGTCAACCTCGCGGGCCATCCGATCACCGGCCGGCACCGGACCACCGTGCGGATACCGACCTCGCGCATCTTCGACGACCGGGCGCTCTGCGAGATCATGGCGCGGGTCGGCACGGGAGGCAGACCATGACGCACCGCCCCCTCGACGAGCCGCTGCGGCCGGTGCGGCCGCACCCCGCCGACGCCGCCTGGCAGCGTCCCCCCGAGCCTGCCGACGTCGACCCGGCCGTGCTCAGCGCCCTGCTGCAGCGGCACGGCTGGCAGCGGCGGGGCGGCGCCCCCGGACGCTACGGCCGCTGGACCCCACCGGGCCCCGGCGGCGCCGGGACGAGTCTGCTGGTGCCCGAGAGCCGTGCCTTCCCCGACAGCGACGACCTCCTCGGCGAGGCGCTGGACGCGCTCGCCCGCAGCGGCACGCCCTCCGCCCGCGAGGTGCTGGTCTCCCTCGCCGTGCCCAGCGACGAGATCCGCTGGTGGCGGGACGCACCGAGCGGGCCGGCCGACGCCGCCCCGTGGACCGTAGAGGAACAGTTGCGCTCGGCCGCCCGGCAGATGCTGCTCGCTGCGGCGCTCGCCACGCGCGCGCGGGCCGGCTACTACGGCGCCCGGCACCGGCGGTCGGCCGCCGCGTCCCTGGAGCAGGTCCTGGTCGGCTCCGCGGCCGACGGCCGCCGCCTGACCGCCTTCGTGCCCATCGGCACCGGACGCCCGTTCGCCGTGCGGCTGCACCAGGCCCTCTGCGCGGCCCGCGAGGCCATCGACTACCAGCGGGCCACCGGCGGCATGGACGCCTTCGACGGTGCCGTGGCGGCGGGCGTCAGCCGCGAGCTCACCGAAGCGATCGTCGCCCTCGTCCGCGGCAGCGAGGGCGCCCGGATCGCCGTCGAGTGGGCGCCCGCGGCCGGCGCTCCCGAGGACTGCGCGGCCGCCGCCGAGCCCGTCGAGTTCTCGCCGGGCGACCTGCCCGTACTGCGGGAGGCGGGCGCCCGTTATCTGCGCGAGGAGCCGTCCGTGCCCGTGCGCGTCACCGGCGCGGTGGTGCGGATGCGCAGGTCGCAGCCGCGCGGCGAGGGCACGGTGCGACTGAGGGTGATCGCCGGTGCCGAGGTGCCGTACGTCCGCGTGACCCTGGGCGAGGAGGACTACCGGATAGCCGGGCACGCACATCTGGTCGGCCTGCCGGTGCGGGTGCACGGGCGGCTGGAGAGCCGGGGCGGGTTCCGCCGGCTCACGGGCGCCTCCGGTGTCGTACCGGTACAGGTGGACGACGAGGAGCGGGACCGGCTGATGAAGTCGCTGCAGGAGGACCTGGACTTCTTCGAGGAGGCGTGCAGCGGGGAGGAGTGCGACTGAGGAGACTCCCCCTGAGGAGACAGGGCAGGACCACGGCCGGCGACGACCGCTTCGAGGCCGGGGGTCCGCGGTCGTCATGACCGTTTCGCGATCGGCGGCCCGAGGTCGGTACGATCCCGTAATGCGCGCGCTCCCGGTATGGCGCCGCATCCGTCGTCAGTCAGGAGAGACCGGTGTCAGACGTCCGTGTGATCATCCAACGCGATTCCGAGCGGGAAGAGCGCGTGGTGACGACGGGCACTACGGCCGCCGAGCTCTTCGCCGGCGAGCGCTCGATCATCGCCGCGCGCGTGGGCGGCGAGCTCAAGGACCTCACCCACGAGGTCGGGGACGGCGAGACCGTCGAAGGCGTCGAGATCTCCTCCGAGGACGGCCTGAACATCCTGCGCCACTCCACCGCGCACGTCATGGCGCAGGCCGTGCAGGAGATCTTCCCCGAGGCCAAGCTGGGCATCGGCCCGCCGGTCAAGGACGGCTTCTACTACGACTTCGACGTGGCCCGGCCGTTCACGCCGGAGGATCTCAAGGCCATCGAGAAGAAGATGCAGGAGATCCAGAAGCGCGGCCAGCGCTTCTCCCGCCGCGTGGTCACCGACGAGGCCGCCCGTGAGGAGCTGTCCGACGAGCCGTACAAGCTGGAGCTGATCGGTCTCAAGGGCTCGGCCTCCAGCGAGGACGGTGCGGACGTCGAGGTCGGCGCCGGCGAGCTGACGATCTACGACAACCTGGACGCCAAGACCGGCGAGCTGTGCTGGAAGGACCTCTGCCGGGGTCCCCACCTGCCCTCGACCCGCCTCATCCCGGCGTTCAAGCTGATGCGCAACGCGGCCGCCTACTGGCGGGGCAGCGAGAAGAACCCGATGCTGCAGCGCATCTACGGCACCGCCTGGCCGTCCAAGGACGAGCTGAAGGCGTACCTGGACTTCCTCGCCGAGGCCGAGAAGCGCGACCACCGCAAGCTGGGCAACGAGCTCGACCTGTTCTCGATCCCGGAGCAGATCGGCTCCGGCCTCGCCGTCTTCCACCCCAAGGGCGGCATCGTCCGCCGGGTGATGGAGGACTACTCGCGGCGCCGCCACGAGGAGGAGGGCTACGAGTTCGTCTACACCCCGCATGCGACCAAGGGGAAGCTCTTCGAGACCTCGGGCCACCTGGACTGGTACGCCGAGGGCATGTACCCGCCCATGCAGCTCGACGAGGGCGTGGACTACTACCTCAAGCCCATGAACTGCCCGATGCACAACCTGATCTTCGACGCGCGCGGCCGCTCCTACCGCGAACTTCCGCTGCGCCTCTTCGAGTTCGGGACCGTGTACCGGTACGAGAAGTCGGGCGTCGTGCACGGCCTGACCCGCGCCCGGGGCTTCACCCAGGACGACGCGCACATCTACTGCACCCGTGAGCAGATGTCGGAGGAGCTCGACAAGACGCTCACCTTCGTCCTCGGCCTGCTGCGCGACTACGGCCTGACCGACTTCTACCTGGAGCTGTCCACCAAGGACCCGGAGAAGTTCGTCGGCTCCGACGAGGTCTGGGAGGAGGCCACGGAGACCCTCCGCCAGGTCGCCGAGAAGCAGGGCCTGCCCCTCGTGCCCGACCCGGGCGGCGCCGCCTTCTACGGCCCGAAGATCTCGGTCCAGACGAAGGACGCCATTGGCCGCACCTGGCAGATGTCGACCATCCAGCTCGACTTCAACCTGCCCGAGCGCTTCGACCTGGAGTACACCTCCGCGGACGGCTCCAAGCAGCGTCCGGTCATGATCCACCGCGCGCTGTTCGGCTCCATCGAGCGGTTCTTCGCGGTGCTTCTGGAGCACTACGCCGGCGCCTTCCCGGCATGGCTGGCCCCGGTCCAGGCCATCGGCATCCCGATCGGCGACGCGCACGTGGAGTACCTGGAGAAGTTCGCCGCGGCGGCCAGGAAGAAAGGCCTGCGCGTCGAGGTCGACTCGTCCTCGGACCGCATGCAGAAGAAGATCCGCAACGCCCAGAAGCAGAAGGTGCCGTTCATGGTCATCGCGGGCGACGAGGACATGGCGAACAACGCCGTGTCCTTCCGCTACCGCGACGGCTCCCAGGAGAACGGCATCCCGTTCGACGAGGCCATCGCGAAGATCGCGCAGGTCGTCGAGGAGCGCACGCAGGTCTGATCCGGCAGGTCGGGGCTCTCGGGGAAGTCCACCGCACTTCCCCGGGGGCCCTTTGCGCATCCGGCGTCCTGCCGCTTTGCGGAGCCCGCCCACACGCTGCGAACGGACGAAGCCATATGCTGCCTTGCATGACGAGTGAGCCGGAGCAGCAGATCGGAGTGGGGACGCAGGACGCGTTCCAGCGTCTGTGGACGCCCCACCGGATGGCCTACATCCAGGGCGAGAACAAGCCGACCGGCCCGGGGGCCGGTGACGGCTGCCCCTTCTGCTCCATCCCGGCCAAGTCCGACGAGGACGGACTGATCGTCAAGCGCGGCGAGCAGGTGTACGCGGTGCTGAACCTGTACCCGTACAACGGCGGCCACCTCATGACGGTGCCCTACCGCCACGTCGCCGACTACACCGACCTGACCGAGGCGGAGACCGCCGAGCTCGCGGAGCTGACCAAGCAGGCGATGCAGGCCCTGCGCGCCGCCTCCGGTGCCCACGGCTTCAACATCGGCATGAACCAGGGCACCGTGGCGGGCGCCGGCATCGCCGCCCACCTCCACCAGCACATCGTGCCGCGGTGGGGCGGCGACACGAACTTCATGCCGGTCGTCGGACACACGAGGGTGCTGCCGCAGTTGCTGGCCGACACGAGGAAGATGCTCGCGGAGGCCTGGCCCACCGCGTGAGCCCGCGGGACTACGCGTCGTAGACGTCGGCCTTCCTGGGGGACACCTCCTGCACCCCCGTGCTGAGGATGCCCGACCGGTTGCCGAACTTCTCCACGTCCACGCCGTTCTCCCGCAGCGTCCTGAGTGCCGCGGCGTGCACCACCCGCAGCACCGGCGTGGCGGCGCGCAGCGCGTCGTCGGCCATGAACCGGTGGCGCCAGGGCTGGTCGGCCCACGCGTGCCGCAGGCCGAAGGGCTCCGGAAGGGTCAGGCTGCCGCCCAGCCAGTTCAGCAGGGGCGGGTACCAGGTCAGCGGGGCGCGCGCGGCCAGCCGTACCACCTCGTCGGCGTCGACCAGGGGCAGCTTCACCGTGCGGGTCTCCCAGAACCTGACCGTCTTCGCCACCTCCTTCTCCTTGGCCGCGGGCTTCTCGTTGAACAGGGGGTTGACCGGACCCAGGGCGTGGCCGGTGACCTCGATGCGCAGGGTGTTGTGCAGCACCGTCACGGTGATCAGCATGGTGATCACCAGGTGGCCGTCCCAGAGAGTCCACTGCACGCCGAGGTAGTGCCGGTCGCCGCTGCCGAACTGCTGCTTGTTGCAGATGTCCTGTATGGCGTGCGTCTTGACCGTGTACGCGTCCACGTCCGTGCCGCTCGGCCGGGACACCTCCTTGGCGTTCTCCCCGATCGGCGTGACGATCCAGTGGGTGATGGAGGGCTTGGGAAAGCCACCGGTGTTGATCGGAGTGCGTTCGAGCATGGCCAGTCCGCCCTGGATCGCCGTGATGACGTCCCAACTGCGGAAGGGGTGGAAGTCCTTGCCCGGTTCGGCGGAGACCAGATCCTCCGCCAGCTGCCAGCTGCCCCATCGGGTGCCCATGCCGAGTATGCCCTTGGGCCCGGCGTAGAAGACGGAGTTGGACCGCTGCTCCGCGCCCAGCCGGGCCAGCTCCTTGCGCACCTGCTCCGCCGCGTCACCGGGATTGCCGGGCACCGCCTCGGGAATCTTGGCCCCCACGCCTCCGCCCGTCAGCAGGCTCTCCCAGCGCTCCCGCAGGTCCCGCGCCGTGCGCTCGCAGATCTGCTTGGCCCAGAACCAGCCGACGACCGGCATGACGACCGCCGCCCGCGCGTACCACGCCCAGAAGCCGGTGAACGGCATCTTGATCAGGAAGAGCACGGCGAGCGCGCCCATCGCGACCAGCACGGCGGTGCCGAGCGCCCCGGAACGCCTGTCCTCCCGCCTGCTCACGGTGGTGCGGAGGGTGAACACCAGCAGCCACACCAGGAAGCCCGGCAGGAACAGCACCCCGCACAGGACCGTCACCGCCGCGAGCCAGTTGTCCCGTTCCCGGCGGATGCGGTGGGCCGCCAGGCAGTGCTCCACGACGACCTGGGGCTCGATGCCGAAGGACTGGATGAGGGGCTTGCGCCCGGCACCGAGCATGCGGTCGATCACCGCACGGGAGAAGGCCTCGCCGAACCTGGGCCGCAGGATCCTCGCCCAGGGGCGCGGCAGCGTGACCTTCGACTGGTGCCACTCGTTGTCGGCGTCCAGGATCTTGGTCACCTCGTCGTCCCGGTACGCCGCCGAGGCCAGCGCATAGGTCGCCGCCGTCTGCCCCGCCGAGCCCGACAGGGGCACCTGAGCCCCGGGACTGAAATCGAATCCGTCCGTCACTGCCGCCCCCATTGCCGCCGCGCCTGCTCCTGCGGCCTTCCCGACTTCCCTGCCGCGCACACCTGTTGATCAGGTCATCAGCGTATCCGCAGCCGCCGACATCCGAGGGCGGACGGCCCAAGCCCCTTCTTCCGGGGGAGGTTGGCCCCGGGTGCGTTCCGGCCGGCGCCGGAAGACCGCCCGTGCTCAGCCCCTTCGGGCCATCGCGGCCATCCTCCGGCACCGGCGCCCCTTCGCCGCACTCGCGCCGCCCATCTGGAGGGAAGCGTTCCGCAGCAGCCCGGTTGTGCGCCGGGCGCGTCAACTACGAGGCGTCCTGCTCCTGTTCACGCACCTTCTCGGCGACCTGCGGCGGCATCGGCTCGTGCCGCGCGTAGCGGCGGTTGAAGCGGGCGGTGCCGTGCGACAGGGACCGCAGGTCGACCGCGTACCGGCCGATCTCGATCTCGGGAACCTCGGCCCGTACGAGCGTGCGGCCACCGCTCACCTGCTCGGTGCCCAGCACCCGGCCCCGCCGCCCGGACAGATCGCTCATGACCGCGCCCACGTAGTCGTCGCCGACCAGTACGGAGACCTCGGCCACCGGCTCCAGCAGGTGGATCCTGGCGTCGGCCGCGGCCTCGCGCAGCGCGAGCGCGCCCGCCGTCTGGAACGCCGCGTCGGAGGAGTCCACCGAGTGCGCCTTGCCGTCGAGCAGCGTCACCCGGACGTCGATGAGCGGATGGCCGGCGGCGACCCCCTTGGCCGCCTGGGCCCGTACGCCCTTCTCCACCGACGGGATGAACTGCCGCGGCACGGCCCCGCCGACGACCTTGTCGACGAACTCGATGCCCGAGCCGCCGGGCAGCGGCTCCACCTCGATCTCGCAGATGGCGTACTGGCCGTGCCCGCCGGACTGCTTGACGTGCCGGCCGCGCCCGGCCGACCTGTTCGCGAAGGTCTCCCGCAGGGAGACCCGGTGCGGCACGACGTCGACCTGGACGCCGTACCGGTTGCGCAGCCGCTCCAGGGCGACGTCCGCGTGGGCCTCGCCCAGGCACCACAGCACCACCTGGTGGGTGTCCTGGTTCTGCTCCAGCCGCATGGTCGGATCCTCGGCGACCAGTCGGGACAGGCCCTGACTGAGCTTGTCCTCGTCCGCCTTGCTGTGCGCCTGGATGGCGAGCGGCAGCAGCGGGTCGGGCATCTCCCACGGCTCCATGAGCAGCGGGTCGTCCTTGCCCGACAGCGTGTCGCCGGTCTCGGCGCGGCCCAGCTTCGCCACGCACGCCAGGTCACCGGCGACGGCATGGGTCACCGGGCGCTGCTGCTTCCCGAACGGCGTGGACAGCGCGCCGACGCGCTCGTCGACGTCGTGGTCCTCGTGCCCCCGGTCGGCCAGCCCGTGCCCGGAGACGTGCACCGTGTCGTCGGGGCGCAGGGTTCCGGAGAAGAGGCGGACGAGGGAGACCCGGCCGACGTAGGGGTCGGAGGAGGTCTTCACGACCTCCGCGACCAGCGGGCCGCCCGGATCGCAGGCCGCGAGTTCGCGCGGCTTGCCGTCGACCGTGGTGACGCCCGGCGCCTCGCGCTCCAGCGGGGTCGGGAAGCCACCGGTGATCAGCTCCAGCAGTTCCACCGTGCCGATGCCCTGCCGGGCGCCCTCGGCCGCGGGAGCGGCGGCCAGGACGGGGAAGAAGACCCCGCGCGAGACGGCTCGCTCCAGGTCCTCGATCAGCGTGGTGAGGTCGATCTGCTCGCCGCCGAGATAGCGGTCCATGAGCGTCTCGTCCTCGCTCTCCGAGATGATTCCCTCGATCAGGCGGTTGCGGGCCTCGTCCATCCGCGGCAGCTGTTCCTCGCCCGGCTCGGACTCCTTGCGCTCCCCGGAGGAGTAGTCGAACAGCTTCTGCGACAGCAGCCCGACCAGCCCGGTCACGGGCGCGTGCCCGTCGGGGCCCTCGGGGCCGTGCAGCGGCAGGTACAGCGGCAGCACGGCGTCCGGGTCGTCCGCGCCGAAGGCCCCGGCGCACACCCGTGTCATCTCCTCGAAGTCCGCCCGTGCGGCCTCCAGGTGGGTGACCACGATGGCCCGGGGCATGCCGACGGCCGCGCACTCCTCCCACACCATGCGGGTCGAGCCGTCCACGCCGTCGGAGGCCGAGACGACGAAAAGGGCCGCGTCCGCCGCACGCAGACCGGCCCTGAGTTCCCCGACGAAGTCGGCGTAGCCGGGGGTGTCCAGAAGATTGACCTTGATGCCGTCCCATTCGACGGGCACCAGGGAGAGCTGCACGGAGCGCTGCTGCCGGTGCTCGATGTCGTCGTAGTCGGAGACGGTGCCGCCGTCCTCCACGCGGCCCGCCCGGTTGACCGCTCCCGCCGTCAGCGCGAGAGCTTCCACCAGAGTCGTCTTGCCCGAACCGGAGTGGCCGACCAGCACCACATTCCGTATGGACGCGGGGTGGTCGGCCGCCATTGCCCTGCCGGCGGCTCCGGTGTGTGTTTGCGCCTTGTCGCCCATGATCCTGCCTCCCGTGCACGGTGAGGTCACTGTGGGCGCGGACACGCGGCACCGCGTGCACTGGCGGCTCCGGCGACGCCCGCGGTTCTTCGAGCTTTCCACTCCCGTCATGCCGCGTCCATACGAAGGACCCGATCCCGCCGCCCACCGGCGGTTGCGCGCCATCCGCCCGGCCGCCCCGCGAGGGTGGCGGGTGCCCGGCCGTCGCGTACGCGCGCGCGTGGCTACGATGGGCCAGCCGGTGGCCAGCAGGGCCGCACGGCGACACGACCGTCGGGAAGGCCATGCTGAACAAGTACGCGCGTGCATTCTTCACGCGTGTCCTCACACCGTTCGCCGCGTTTCTCATCCGCCGGGGCGTGAGCCCTGACACGGTCACGCTCATCGGCACCGCCGGTGTGGTCGCGGGTGCGCTGGTCTTCTATCCCCGGGGCGAGTTCTTCTGGGGCACCGTCGTCATCACCCTGTTCGTGTTCTCCGACCTCGTCGACGGCAACATGGCCCGCCAGCTCGGCCGCACCAGCCGCTGGGGCGCCTTCCTGGACTCCACGCTCGACCGGGTCGCCGACGGCGCGATCTTCGGCGGATTCGCCCTGTGGTACGCGGGCCACGGCAACGACAACGCCCTGTGCGCCGTGTCGATCTTCTGCCTGGCCAGCGGCCAGGTGGTGTCGTACACCAAGGCCCGGGGCGAGTCGATCGGCCTGCCCGTCGCCGTCAACGGGCTCGTCGAGCGTGCCGAGCGGCTGGTGATCTCGCTGGTCGCGGCCGGGTTGGCGGGCCTGCACAAGTTCGGGGTGCCGGGCATCCAGTACCTGCTGCCGATCGCCCTGTGGATCGTCGCCGTCGGCAGCCTGGTCACGCTCATCCAGCGCGTCGTAACGGTCCGCCGGGAGTCCGCCGAGGCGGAGGCCGCCGCAGCGCACGGCAAGCCGCAGAACACCTCCCGGGGGAGTGAGGCGGCGAAGTGAACGCCCAGGAGCGCCTGACCGCCGC
The DNA here is from genome assembly GCF_040646295.1 of Streptomyces sp. NPDC046197. NCBI lineage: Bacteria > Bacillati > Actinomycetota > Actinomycetes > Kitasatosporales > Streptomycetaceae > Streptomyces > Streptomyces sp. NPDC046197. The sequence goes on from NZ_JBEYZY010000006.1 coordinate 185,566, forward strand.
GCTGTACGGCCTCGGCTGGAGCACCGTCAAGAAGCTGCCCGAACCGGTCGCGGTACGGCTCGGCCGCACCATCGCCGATCTGGCCTGGAAGCAGCGCGGCAAGGGCGTGCAGCGCCTGGAGCGCAACTACGCGCGCGTGGTGCCCGACGCGACTCCCGAGCGCCTCGCGGAGCTCTCCCGCGCGGGCATGCGCTCCTACCTGCGCTACTGGATGGAGTCGTTCCGGCTCCCGGCCTGGAGCCCCGAACGGGTCAGGACCGGCTTCGACTGCAAGGACCTGCACTTCCTGACCGACGGTCTCGCCGCCGGCAACGGCGTCGTCCTCGCGCTGCCCCACCTGGCCAACTGGGACCTGGCCGGCGCCTGGGTCACCACCAAGCTCGAGACGCCCTTCACCACGGTTGCCGAACGCCTGAAGCCGGAGACGCTGTACGACCGCTTCGTCGCCTACCGCGAGGGCCTCGGCATGGAGGTCCTCCCGCACAGCGGCGGCTCCGCCTTCGGCACCCTCGCCCGGCGGCTGCGCGAGGGCGGCCTGGTCTGTCTGGTCGCCGACCGCGACCTTTCCGCCTCCGGTGTCGAGGTGAAGTTCTTCGGCGAGACGGCCCGGATGCCCGCCGGACCGGCCCTGCTCGCCCAGCAGACGGGCGCCCTGCTGCTCCCGGTGACGCTCTGGTACGACGACTCACCCGTCATGCGGGGCCGTGTGCATCCCCCGATCGAGGTGCCCGAGACAGGTACGCGGGCCGAGAAGACGTCTGTCATGACACAGGCGCTGGCCGATGCCTTCGCCACGGGGATCGCCGACCATCCGGAGGACTGGCACATGCTGCAGCGCTTGTGGCTCGTGGACCTCGATCCCGCGGGGGATCCTGGGAATCCCGGGAAGGGCGCCTCGTGAGGATCGGCATCGTCTGCCCGTACTCCTGGGATGTGCCGGGCGGCGTCCAGTTCCACATCCGCGACCTGGCCGAGTACTTCGTCGGCCTGGGCCACGAGGTGTCCGTCCTCGCGCCCGCCGACGACGACACCCCGCTCCCGCCGTACGTGGTCTCGGCCGGACGTGCGGTTCCGGTGCCGTACAACGGCTCGGTGGCCCGCCTGAACTTCGGCTTCCTCTCGGCGGCCCGGGTACGGCGCTGGCTGCACGACGGCGCGTTCGACGTGATCCACATCCACGAGCCGACCTCGCCGTCGCTGGGCCTGCTGACCTGCTGGGCGGCCCAGGGCCCCATCGTCGCCACCTTCCACACGTCCAACCCGCGCTCGCGCGCGATGATCGCCGCCTACTCGATCCTGCAGGCCGCCCTGGAGAAGATCAGCGCACGGATCGCGGTGAGCGAGTACGCCCGCCGCACCCTGGTGGAGCATCTGGGCGGGGACGCGGTGGTCATCCCCAACGGCGTCGACGTCGACTTCTTCGCCGAGGCCGAGCCCAAGCCCGCCTGGCAGGGCGACACCATCGGCTTCGTCGGGCGCATCGACGAACCCCGCAAGGGCCTTCCGGTCCTGATGAAGGCCCTGCCGAAGATCCTCGCCGCCCGTCCGCAGACCCGGCTGCTGGTCGCCGGGCGCGGCGACGAGGAGGAGGCCGTTGAGACGCTGCCCGGGGAGCTGCGCTCGCGCGTGGAGTTCCTCGGCATGGTGAGCGACGAGGACAAGGCGCGCTTCCTGCGCAGCATCGACCTGTACGTGGCTCCGAACACCGGTGGTGAGAGCTTCGGGATCATCCTGGTCGAGGCCATGTCCGCCGGGGCCCCGGTGCTCGCCTCCGACCTGGACGCCTTCGCGCAGGTGCTCGACCAGGGCAAGGCGGGCGAGCTGTTCGCCAACGAGGACGCGGACGCGCTGGCGGACGCGGCCCTGCGGCTGCTGGCGGACCCGGCGCGGCGGGCCGAGCTGCGCGAGCGCGGGAGCGCCCACGTACGGCGGTTCGACTGGTCGACGGTCGGTGCGGACATTCTGTCCGTGTACGAGACGGTGACGGCCGGAGCGGCGGCGGTGGCGGCCGACGAGCGGGCCACGGGACTGCGGGCCCGGCTGGGACTGGCCAGGGACTGACGGCGGCGCCCGCCTGAGCGGCGCAGGTCCCCGCTCGGCCTTCGGCCCCGCAGTTCGTCCGCGCACGGCCCCCGGGGCGACCATGGCACGGCACCCGGCCGCCCCGGCGCAGCGCCCCGGTAGCCTTGCCGCCCGTGACCGCAACCCTCATCTGGATCGCCGTCGCGCTCGTCGCGATCGGCCTGTACCTGAGCTGGACGGCGGGGCGGCTCGACCGGCTGCACGCCCGCATCGACGCGGCCCGCGCCGCACTCGACGCCCAGTTGCTGCGCCGCGCCTCCGTGGCCCAGGAGCTGGCCACCTCCGGGGTGCTCGACCCGGCCGCCTCCATCGTGCTCTACGAGGCAGCACACGCCGCCCGGCAGGCCGAGGAGGACCAGCGGGAGGTCGCCGAGAGCGAGCTGAGCCAGGCGCTGCGGGCCGTGTTCGCCGAGGCCCAGCAGGTGGAGGCGGTCCGTGAGGCGCCCGGCGGCGACGAGGCCGCGCGCGAGCTCTCCGAGGCCGTACGCAAGGTGCCGATGGCGCGGCGCTTCCACAACGACGCGGTCGGCGCGGCGCGCAGGCTGCGGGAGCACCGCAAGGTGCGCTGGTTCCGGCTGGCGGGCCATGCGCCCTTCCCCATGGCCTTCGAGATGGACGACGAGCCTCCGGCGGCGCTGGTGGACCGGGCCGCCTGAGCGCCGTCCCTCGCCGTCACGAACCGACGTCGTCCCCCGCCACGGACCGAAAAGGATCCACCGGCTTGCCATTGGCCCTTGCTGTGGCCTGGTCCACTTATGTTTCCTCGACGATGCAGGAAATCCTCCTTCCACTTCTGTGAGGTCAACCCGTGTCCAGCACGCTTCCCGACTCCGCCCAGACCCCCGAGACCGGCACCGCCCGCGTGAAGCGCGGCATGGCCGAGCAGCTCAAGGGCGGCGTGATCATGGACGTCGTCACGCCGGAGCAGGCGAAGATCGCCGAGGACGCGGGCGCCGTCGCCGTCATGGCCCTGGAGCGGGTGCCCGCCGACATCCGCAAGGACGGCGGCGTGGCCCGCATGTCCGACCCGGACATGATCGAGGGCATCATCAACGCCGTCTCCATCCCGGTCATGGCCAAGTCCCGCATCGGCCACTTCGTCGAGGCCCAGGTGCTGCAGGCCCTCGGCGTGGACTACATCGACGAGTCCGAGGTCCTCACTCCGGCCGACGAGGTCAACCACTCCGACAAGTGGGCGTTCACCACCCCGTTCGTGTGCGGCGCCACCAACCTCGGTGAGGCCCTGCGCCGCATCGCCGAGGGCGCGGCGATGATCCGCTCCAAGGGCGAGGCCGGCACCGGCAACGTCGTCGAGGCCGTCCGCCACCTGCGCCAGATCAAGAACGAGATCGCCAAGCTGCGCGGCTTCGACAACCACGAGCTGTACGCCGCCGCCAAGGAGCTGCGCGCTCCGTACGAGCTCGTCAAGGAGGTCGCCGAGCTCGGCAAGCTCCCGGTCGTGCTGTTCTCCGCCGGTGGCGTGGCCACCCCGGCCGACGCCGCCCTGATGCGTCAGCTCGGCGCCGAGGGCGTCTTCGTCGGCTCCGGCATCTTCAAGTCCGGCGACCCGGCCAAGCGCGCCGCCGCCATCGTGAAGGCCACCACCTTCTACGACGACCCGAAGATCATCGCGGACGCGTCCCGCAACCTCGGCGAGGCCATGGTCGGCATCAACTGCGACGTCCTGCCCGAGTCCGAGCGCTATGCCAACCGCGGCTGGTAAGTCACCCCGTTGAGGACCACCCCCCTGAGGACCGCACGAACACATGACTGACGCACCCGTCATAGGCGTCCTGGCTCTCCAGGGCGACGTACGGGAGCACCTCATCGCCCTGGCCGCGGCCGACGCCGTGGCCAGGCCGGTGCGGCGCCCCGAAGAACTCGCCGAGGTGGACGGCCTCGTCCTCCCCGGCGGCGAGTCCACCACCATCTCCAAGATGGCCATCCTCTTCGGAGTGATGGACCCTCTCCGCGCGCGCGTGCGAGACGGCATGCCCGTCTACGGAACCTGCGCGGGCATGATCATGCTGGCCGACAAGATCCTCGACCCGCGCTCGGGCCAGGAGACCATCGGCGGCATCGACATGATCGTGCGCCGCAACGCCTTCGGACGGCAGAACGAGTCCTTCGAGGCGGCCGTCGACGTCAGGGGCGTCGCGGGCGATCCTGTAGAAGGCGTCTTCATCCGCGCCCCCTGGGTCGAGTCCGTGGGCGCCGGGGCCGAGGTGCTCGCCGAGCACGACGGCCACATCGTCGCGGTCCGCCAGGGCAACGCGCTGGCCACCTCGTTCCACCCGGAACTGACCGGCGACCACCGCGTGCACTCCCTGTTCGTCGACATGGTGCGCGCCAACCGGACACCCGAGTCCTTGTAGGATCTCTGGAGTTCGTTGCAGAGATGGGTTACGCGAAGGAGACAGGCAGATGTCCGGCCACTCTAAATGGGCCACGACTAAGCACAAGAAGGCCGTCATCGATGCCAAGCGTGGCAAGCTCTTCGCGAAGCTGATCAAGAACATCGAGGTCGCGGCACGCATGGGCGGCGTCGACCTCGAGGGCAACCCGACGCTGTACGACGCCGTGCAGAAGGCGAAGAAGCAGTCGGTCCCGAACAAGAACATCGACTCGGCGATCAAGCGCGGTGGCGGCCTGGAGGCCGGCGGCGCCGACTACGAGACGATCATGTACGAGGGTTACGGGCCGAACGGTGTCGCGGTGCTCATCGAGTGCCTCACCGACAACCGCAACCGCGCCGCGTCCGAGGTCCGCGTGGCGATGACCCGCAACGGCGGCTCGATGGCCGACCCGGGCTCGGTGTCGTACCTCTTCAACCGCAAGGGTGTCGTGATCGTCCCCAAGGGCGAGCTGGCCGAGGACGACGTCCTGGCCGCCGTCCTGGACGCCGGCGCCGAGGAGGTCAACGACCTCGGCGAGAACTTCGAGGTCATCAGCGAGGCCACCGACCTCGTCGCGGTCCGCACCGCGCTCCAGGAGGCCGGCATCGACTACGACTCCGCGGAGGCCAACTTCGTCCCGACCATGCAGGTCGAACTGGACGAGGAGGGCGCCAAGAAGATCTTCAAGCTGATCGACGCGCTGGAGGACAGCGACGACGTGCAGAACGTCTTCGCCAACTTCGACGTCAGCGACGAGATCATGGAGAAGGTCGACGCGTAACGCTGTGGCTGGCTGCAAGGGCTCAACGGGCCGACGGGACACCCCCGTCGGCCCGTCGCTTTGCGGGGCGTCGCCGTCCGCCGTTGTCAGTGGCACCCGATAGCCTGCACGAACCGGGGGAACTCCCGGCGGAAGCCGGGGAAAGCCGGGGGGAATCGAAGGGAGGGCGCGTGCGGGTACTCGGGGTGGACCCCGGTCTGACGCGATGCGGTGTCGGCGTCGTCGAGGGGGTCGCGGGCCGGCCGCTCACGATGCTCGGTGTCGGGGTCGTCCGTACGTCCACGGACGCCGATCTGGGGCACCGCCTGGTCGCCGTCGAGCAGGGCATCCAGCAGTGGCTGGACGAGTATCGGCCCGAATTCGTCGCCGTGGAGCGGGTGTTCAGCCAGCACAACGTCCGCACCGTCATGGGCACCGCCCAGGCCAGCGCCGTCGCCCTGCTGTGCGCCACCCGCCGCGGCATCCCCGTCGCCCTGCACACCCCGAGCGAGGTCAAGGCCGCCGTCACCGGCAGCGGCCGCGCCGACAAGGCCCAGGTCGGGGCCATGGTCACCCGCCTGCTCCGGCTCAGCGCCCCGCCGAAGCCCGCGGACGCGGCCGACGCCCTCGCGCTCGCCATCTGCCACATCTGGCGCGCCCCCGCCCAGAACCGTCTGCAGCGGGCGGTCGCCCTGCACGCATCGAAAGGCCGTACGGCATGATCGCCTTCGTGAGCGGCACGGTAGCCGCACTCGCTCCCGACGCCGCGGTGCTCGAGGTGGGCGGGGTCGGAATGGCCGTCCAGTGCACGCCGAACACGCTCTCCACACTGCGGATGGGCCAGCCGGCCAAGCTCGCCACCTCCCTGGTCGTCCGGGAGGACTCGCTGACCCTGTACGGCTTCGCCGACGACGACGAGCGGCAGGTCTTCGAGCTGCTCCAGACCGCGAGTGGAGTCGGTCCGCGGCTGGCCCAGGCGATGCTCGCCGTGCACACGCCGGACGCGCTGCGCCGGGCCGTGGCCACGGGTGACGAGAAGGCGCTCACCGCGGTGCCCGGAATCGGCAAGAAGGGCGCCCAGAAACTGCTTCTCGAGCTGAAGGACCGCCTGGGCGAGCCCCTCGGCGCCCCGGCGGTCGGCGCGCCGGTCTCCCAGGGCTGGCGTGACCAGCTGCACGCGGCCCTCATCGGCCTCGGCTACGCCACCCGGGAGGCCGACGAGGCCGTCGCCGCCGTGGCACCGCAGGCCGAGGCCGCCGACGGCACGCCTCAGGTGGGTCAGCTGCTCAGGGCGGCCCTGCAGACACTCAACAGAGCCCGCTAGCCGAGGGCGCCACCAGGACCGAGGGCGCCCATCCCGTCGTACGACCACCGGACCGCAACCCCCGAGGCACACCACATGAACTGGGACGACACGACCGACTCCACCGCCCCCGAGCGGCAGGTCGGCCCGGCCGCGGAGCGGCTGGTGGACTCCGTCGCCGGCCGCGAGGACCAGGCCGTGGAGGCCGCGCTGCGCCCCAAGGACCTGGGTGAGTTCATCGGCCAGGAGAAGGTCCGCGAGCAACTCGACCTCGTGCTGCGGGCCGCACGCGCGCGTGGCGCCACCGCCGACCACGTCCTGCTCTCCGGCGCCCCCGGTCTCGGCAAGACCACCCTGTCGATGATCATCGCCGCCGAGATGGGCGCCCCCATCCGCATCACCAGCGGCCCGGCCATCCAGCACGCCGGGGATCTCGCGGCGATCCTGTCCTCCCTCCAGGAGGGCGAGGTCCTCTTCCTCGACGAGATCCACCGCATGTCCCGGCCCGCCGAGGAGATGCTCTACATGGCGATGGAGGACTTCCGAGTCGACGTCATCGTCGGCAAGGGCCCCGGCGCCACCGCCATCCCGCTCGAACTGCCCCCCTTCACCCTGGTCGGCGCCACCACCCGCGCGGGCCTGCTGCCGCCCCCGCTGCGCGACCGCTTCGGCTTCACCGCGCACATGGAGTTCTACGAGCCCGCCGAGCTGGAGCGCGTCATCCACCGTTCGGCCGGCCTGCTCGACGTCGAGATCGAGGCCGACGGCGCCGCCGAGATCGCCGGCCGTTCCCGCGGCACCCCCCGCATCGCCAACCGCCTGCTGCGCCGGGTGCGCGACTATGCCCAGGTCAAGGCCGACGGACTGATCACCAGGGAGATCGCGGGGGCCGCCCTCGCGGTCTACGAGGTCGACGCCCGCGGCCTCGACCGCCTCGACCGGGCCGTCCTGGAGGCGCTGCTGAAACTGTTCGGCGGTGGCCCCGTCGGGCTGTCGACGCTCGCGGTCGCGGTGGGGGAGGAGCGCGAGACCGTCGAGGAGGTCGCCGAACCCTTCCTCGTCCGGGAGGGCCTGCTCGCCCGCACCCCGCGAGGACGGGTCGCCACGCCCGCCGCCTGGGCCCACCTCGGCCTGCCCCCGCCCCGCTCGTCGGCCGCCGGAAGCGGACAGCAGAACCTGTTCGGTCCGTGAGGGCGCGCGCATTGGCCCGGGCAGGAACCCAGGTGCCATGCTGAGCGTTGTTCCTTGCATGCGGACTCGCTTAGACTCCGCCGATGCCGCCCTTGTCGGCAGCGCACATACCCCCAACCATCAGGCCGCTCACCATCGCGGTCGTGTGAAGGAAGTACCGACCCGTGAGTCTCGTGACCCTTCTCCCGTTCATCGTGCTCATCGGGGCCATGTTCCTGATGACCCGGTCGGCCAAGCGCAAGCAGCAGCAGGCCGCCGAAATGCGGAACCAGATCCAGCCCGGCAGCGGTATCCGCACCATTGGGGGCATGTACGCGACGGTCAAGGAGGTCAGTGACGAGACGGTCCTCCTCGACGCCGGCCCGGGTGTTGAACTGCTCTTCGCCAAGAACGCGATCGCGACCGTCCTGTCCGACGACGAGTACAACCGCATCGTGCACGGCATCGAGCACGACCTGAAGTCCGAGGCCGACGTCGTCCCCGACGACGCCTCCTCCCTCACCGAGACCGACGAGCCCGGGGCCGACGCCTCCTCCGCCTCCGACGACAAGCCCATCGACCTCGGCAAGAAGGACGCGGCCGAGGAGCCGGCCGACGACGCGGTCGCGGCGAAGGCGGACGAAGAGCCGAAGAAGACCGACGGCGACTCCGGCGCGAAGTAGTCACCTTCCAGGGCGCGCGGCAAGGGCCCGCGCGCCCTGGGACGTGTCCGCTCCGCGCGGGATCCCGACACCATGTCATGGCCGCCACCGAGCCCGACCGGCGCGGGGCGGCCCGAGAGGGAGTACGAGAAGGTGGCAGCACCTAAGAAGGGCCGGAGCGCGAGCGCCCAGAGCAAGCCATGGCGCTCGCTGGCCCTCATCCTGATCGCCATCGTGGCGCTGACCGGGGGCATGTTCGCCTCCAAGAACACCACCCCGCGCCTTGGCATCGACCTGGCCGGTGGCACCAGCATCACGCTGAGGGCGGTCCCCGAGCGCGGTCAGGAATCCGCGATCAACAAGGCCAACATGGACACCGCGGTCGACATCATGAACCGCCGTGTCAACGGTCTGGGTGTCTCGGAGGCCGAGGTCCAGACCCAGGGCGATCGCAACATCATCGTCAACATCCCCAGGGGCACCAACTCCAAGGAGGCCCGCGAGCAGGTCGGCACCACCGCCAAGCTGTACTTCCGTCCGGTCTTCGCCACCGAGGTGTCCGGCCCCGGCGCCAAGCCCAGCCCCTCGCCGAGCGCCTCCTCCAGCGCGCCGCAGAAGGCCACCGGCAAGGCGAGCCCCTCCGCCACCACCCCGTCGGCGACCTCCACCAAGCAGGGCCGTGCGGTCACCGACGGTCTGAAGGCGGACGCCACCCCGTCCCCGGGCAGCTCGGCGTCGTCCTCCGCGAAGGCATCCTCCACCCCCTCCCCGTCCCCGAGCGGCGGCTCCGCAAGTGACGCGGCCGCCAGGCTCCAGGCCCAGTACGCCGCGCTGGACTGCACCAAGGACTCGGTCCGCGCCACGGCCGGCAAGGGCGTCAAGCCGACCGACCCGACGGTCGCCTGCGGCAAGAACTCGCAGAACCAGTGGCAGAAGTACATTCTCGGGCCCGCCGCGGTGGACGGCACCGACGTGAGCAAGGCCCAGGCCGTCTTCAACACGCAGAACGCCTCCGGCTGGACCGTCACCATGGAGTTCACCTCCAAGGGCGCCAAGAAGTTCGCGGACATCACCGGCAAGCTGGCCCAGAACCAGTCCCCGCAGAACCAGTTCGCCATCGTCCTGGACGGCAACGTCGTCTCCGACCCCTACGTCAACCAGGCGCTGACCGGCGGCAGCGCGGAGATCTCCGGCCGCTTCACGCAGCAGGAGGCGCAGAGCCTCTCCAACATGCTGTCCTACGGCGCGCTGCCGCTGACCTTCCACGAGGACAGCGTCACCACCGTGACCGCCGCGCTCGGCGGCGAGCAGCTGCACGCCGGTCTCATCGCGGGCGCCATCGGCCTCGCCCTGGTCGTCATCTACCTGCTGATCTTCTACCGGGGCCTGTCGGTCATCGCCATCCCGTCGCTGATGGTCTCCGCGATCCTCACCTACGTGATCATGTCGCTGCTCGGCCCGGCCATCAACTTCGCGCTGAACCTGCCGGCCGTGTGCGGCGCGATCGTCGCGATCGGCATCACCGCGGACTCGTTCATCGTGTTCTTCGAACGCATCCGGGACGAGATCCGCGAGGGCCGCTCGCTCCGGCCCGCCGTCGAGCGTGCCTGGCCGCGCGCCCGGCGCACCATCCTCGTCTCCGACTTCGTGTCCTTCCTCGCCGCCGCGGTGCTCTTCATCGTCACCGTCGGCAAGGTCCAGGGCTTCGCGTTCACCCTCGGCCTCACCACCGTGCTGGACGTGGTCGTCGTCTTCCTGTTCACCAAGCCGCTGATGACGATCCTCGCCCGCAGGAAGTTCTTCGCGAACGGCCACAAGTGGTCCGGCCTCGACCCGAAGGCCCTGGGCGCCAAGGCGCCACTGCGCCGCACCCGCCGTCCCTCCCGCCCTGCCGCTGGCTCCGTCGACCCGAAGGAGGCCTGAGATGTCGAAGCTCGGCAACCTCGGCGCCCGACTGCACCGTGGCGAGGTCGGCTACGACTTCGTCGGCAACCGCAAGATCTGGTACGGCATTTCCATCCTGATCACCATCACGGCCATCCTCGGCCTGGCGGTGCGTGGTCTGAACATGGGCATCGAGTTCCAGGGCGGAGCGGTCTTCACCACCCCGAAGCACATGACCGCCTCGGTCGCCCAGACCGAGAACTACGCACAGGACGCCTCCGGGCACGACGCGATCGTGCAGAAGCTCGGTGACGGAAGCCTGCGCGTCCAGATCGCCGGCATCGACACGAACAAGTCCGACCAGATCAAGGACACGCTGGCCAAGGACCTGAAGGTCAACCCGGAGCAGATCAACGCCGACCTGGTCGGCCCCAGCTGGGGCCAGCAGATCGCCAACAAGGCCTGGGAAGGCCTGGCGATCTTCATGATCCTGGTCGTGATCTACCTGGCGATCGCCTTCGAGTGGCGCATGGCGCTGGCCGCGCTGGTCGCCCTGATCCACGACATCACCATCACCACCGGCATCTACGCCCTCGTCGGCTTCGAGGTCACCCCGGGCACGGTGATCGGTCTGCTGACGATCCTCGGTTACTCGCTCTACGACACGGTCGTCGTCTTCGACAGCCTCAAGGAGCAGACCAGGGACATCACCCGGCAGACCCGCTGGACCTACAGCGACGTGGCCAACCGCTCCATCAACGGCACCCTGATGCGGTCCATCAACACCACGGCGGTCGCCCTGCTGCCGGTGGCGGGCCTGCTGTTCATCGGCGGCGGTGTGCTCGGCGCGGGCATGCTCAACGACATCTCGCTGTCGCTGTTCGTCGGCCTCGCGGCCGGTGCGTACTCCTCGATCTTCATCGCCACGCCGCTCGTCGCCGACCTCAAGGAGCGCGAGCCGCAGATGAAGGCGCTCAGGAAGCGCGTGCTCGCCAAGCGGGCGCAGGCGGCGGCCCAGGGCGAGCCGATCGACTCCGAGACGAGCGACGTGCCGGGTGGCGACGAGCCCGAGGACGCCACCCCCGCCGCCGTGGGCTCGCGCAACCAGCCCGCGGCGCGCAACCGGGGTCGCGGCCGACCCTCCGGGAAGCGCCGATGACCGCCATCGAGGAGCTCCTGCTCAGCCGTATCCGCGACGTGGAGGACTACCCGGAGCAGGGCGTGATGTTCAAGGACATCACCCCGCTCCTGGCGGACCCGTCGGCGTTCACCGCCCTCACCGACGCGCTGGCGGAGATCGCCGAGCGCACCGGTGCGACGAAGATCGTCGGACTGGAGGCGCGCGGCTTCATCCTCGGCGCTCCGGTCGCCGTCCGCGCGGGCCTGGGCTTCATCCCCGTGCGCAAGGCGGGCAAGCTCCCCGGGGCGACCCTCCGCCAGGCCTACGACCTGGAGTACGGCTCCGCGGAGATCGAGGTGCACGCCGAGGACCTCACGGGCGACGACCGCGTACTGGTCGTCGACGACGTCCTCGCGACCGGCGGCACCGCCGAGGCCTCGCTCCAGTTGATCCGCAGGGCGGGGGCCCGGGTCGCGGGCGTCGCCGTGCTGATGGAGCTGGGTTTCCTGGGCGGCCGCGCCCGTCTGGAACCGGCCCTCGACGGAGCACCGCTGGAAGCGCTGCTGCGGGTCTGACCGGGCCGCGCGGGGCGGCCGGCCTACGGCGGCCCGCGCGCGGACGCTCGGACAGCGGCGGCCTGCGCCTGCGCCGCGCGCGAGGCACGTGCACGGCGCAGGTCGCCGTTCGCCGTTCGCCGTTCGCCGTTCGTGCGCCCGCAGGGCGCAGGACCGCCGTGCACACGCCTCGCGAAAAAGGCTTCGCACGCCCCGCGAAACAGGCGCACACCGCGCGTGCGGCCCGCGGGAAAGCCGCCGTACACCCGCGGGACACCGCGCAGACGGGCCCGGAGGAATCCGGTGCCCGTCTTGTGTGTTTCTCCGGTAGACGGCCCTCCCAACGGGCTGGAGGCGATCCTGGAGCTCAGGATCGCTACCATGGGGTCTCCGGAGCCTGACCGGGGGACCCGGATCGCGCACGAGGAGCCCTCTTGCCAGACGAGGCCCAGCCACTGACCGCCGCCAAGCCCGAGTCCGCCTCGGCGTCCGCGGCGAAGCCCGCGCCGCACTCGAAGAACGACACCCGCGGGTCGGCCGAGCACGCCCAGTCCGCGCCCGTCGGGAAGTCGACCGAGCCCTCGCGCCCCAAGCCGGCCCCGTCCGAGCGCCCGGCGCCCCCGCCCACGGTTCGCCCCTCCGCCGGCCAGCCCGCCCGCTCCGGCTCCTCCAACCGCGTCCGTGCCCGCCTCGCCCGTCTCGGCGTCCAGCGTGCCAACCCGTACAACCCGGTGCTGGAACCGCTGCTGCGGATAGTGCGCAGCAACGACCCCAAGATCGAGAACTCGACGCTCCGGCAGATCGAGCGCGCCTACCAGGTCGCCGAGCGCTGGCACCGCGGCCAGAAGCGCAAGAGCGGCGACCCGTACATCACGCACCCCCTCGCCGTCACCACCATCCTCGCCGAGCTCGGCATGGACCCGGCCACCCTCATGGCGGGCCTGCTGCACGACACCGTCGAGGACACCGAGTACGGCCTGGACCAGCTCCGCCGCGACTTCGGCGACACCGTCGCCCTGCTCGTCGACGGCGTGACCAAGCTGGACAAGGTCAAGTTCGGCGAGGCCGCGCAGGCCGAGACCGTGCGCAAGATGGTCGTCGCCATGGCCAAGGACCCGCGCGTCCTGGTCATCAAGCTCGCCGACCGCCTGCACAACATGCGCACCATGCGTTACCTCAAGCGCGAGAAGCAGGAGAAGAAGGCGCGCGAAACTCTGGAGATCTACGCGCCGCTCGCCCACCGCCTGGGCATGAACACCATCAAGTGGGAACTGGAGGACCTCGCCTTCGCGATCCTCTACCCCAAGATGTACGACGAGATCGTCCGCCTGGTCGCCGAGCGCGCCCCCAAGCGCGACGAGTACCTCGCGATAGTGACCGACGAGGTCCAGGCCGACCTGCGCGCGGCCCGCATCAAGGCGACCGTCACCGGCCGACCGAAGCACTACTACAGCGTCTACCAGAAGATGATCGTCCGCGGCCGCGACTTCGCGGAGATCTACGACCTGGTGGGCATCCGCGTCCTCGTCGACACCGTCCGCGACTGCTATGCGGCCCTGGGCACGGTGCACGCGCGATGGAACCCGGTCCCCGGCCGGTTCAAGGACTACATCGCGATGCCCAAGTTCAACATGTACCAGTCGCTGCACACGACGGTCATCGGCCCCAACGGCAAGCCCGTCGAGCTCCAGATCCGCACCTTCGACATGCACCGCCGCGCCGAGTACGGCATCGCCGCGCACTGGAAGTACAAGCAGGAGGCCGTCGCCGGCGCCTCCAAGGTGCGTACGGACGCGCCCAAGTCGTCCGGCAAGGGCAAGGACGACCACCTCAACGACATGGCGTGGCTGCGCCAGTTGCTCGACTGGCAGAAGGAGACCGAGGACCCCGGCGAGTTCCTGGAGTCCCTCCGCTTCGACCTGTCCCGCAACGAGGTCTTCGTCTTCACCCCCAAGGGCGACGTCATAGCTCTCCCGGCCGGTGCCACCCCCGTCGACTTCGCGTACGCGGTCCACACCGAGGTCGGCCACCGCACCATAGGAGCGCGGGTCAACGGCCGCCTGGTACCTCTCGAGTCCACGCTGGACAACGGTGACCTGGTGGAGGTCTTCACCTCCAAGGCGACCGGCGCGGGCCCCTCCCGCGACTGGCTCGGCTTCGTGAAGTCGCCGCGCGCCCGCAACAAGATCCGGGCGTGGTTCTCCAAGGAGCGGCGCGACGAGGCGATCGAGCAGGGCAAGGACGCGATCGTCCGCGCCATGCGCAAGCAGAACCTGCCGATCCAGCGCATCCTGACCGGCGACTCACTGGTCACCCTCGCGCACGAGATGCGCTACCCCGACATCTCCGCGCTGTACGCGGCGATCGGTGAGGGCCACGTCTCCGCGCAGAACGTCGTGCAGAAGCTCGTCCAGGCGCTCGGCGGCGAGGAAGCGGCCACCGAGGAGATCGACGAGAGCGTGCCGCCCACGCGCGGACGCAGCCGCAAGCGGCGCTCCAGCGCCGATCCGGGCGTCGTGGTCAAGGGCGTCGACGACGTGTGGGTCAAACTGGCCCGTTGCTGTACGCCGGTTCCCGGCGACCCGATCATCGGTTTCGTCACACGCGGTAGCGGCGTATCGGTTCACCGCAGCGACTGCGTCAACGTGGAGTCACTGTCCCGCGAGCCCGAGCGCATCCTGGACGTCGAGTGGGCGCCCACCCAGTCCTCGGTCTTCCTGGTCGCCATCCAGGTCGAGGCCCTGGACCGCTCCCGGTTGCTGTCGGACGTCACCCGCGTGCTGTCCGACCAGCACGTCAACATCCTCTCGGCGGCCGTCCAGACCTCCCGCGACCGCGTGGCCACCTCCCGCTTCACCTTCGAGATGGGCGACCCCAAGCACCTGGGACACGTGCTCAAGGCGGTCCGCGGTGTGGAGGGCGTCTACGACGTCTACCGGGTCACGTCGGCGCGCAGGGCATAGCGCAGGACTCCTGGGCGGACGGGCCGCAGGACGGCGCAGGACGGCCTGGGGGAGCGGGGAACCGACACGGGCGGGCGAGGCCCGACGCAGGGCCGCCGTGTCGACCCGGGCGGGGCCCGACCCACCGGCCCGGGCGGTGCCGCCGGCTCGCCGTGAGTTGCCGTCCGCCCCGCGCCCGAGGCCGGCCTCGGACCGCTCCCGCCCAAACGCCGAAGCGGCCCGCCGGTGCACCAGGCACCGCCGGACCGCTTCCGTCGCTGACGGACGGCGCGCTAGCCGCCGAACTCCTGCAGGCCCTTCAGCGCCTGGTCCAGGAGCGCCTGACGGCCTTCCAGCTCCTTCTCCAGCTTCTCGGCCCTGGAGGTGTTGCCCTGGGCCCGAGCCTGCTCGATCTGGCCCTGCAGCTTGTCCACGGCGGCCTGGAGCTGTCCGGTCAGACCCTCGGCACGCGCCCGTGCCTCAGGGTTCGTCCGGCGCCACTCGGCCTCCTCGGCCTCCTGGATCGCCCGGTCGACCGCGTGCATCCGGCCCTCGACCCGCGGACGGGCGTCGCGCGGCACATGGCCAATGGCCTCCCAGCGCTCGTTGACCGAGCGGAAAGCGGCCCGGGCTGCCTTGAGATCCGTGATCGGCAGAAGCTTCTCGGCCTCCTCGGCCAGCTCCTCCTTCAGCTTCAGGTTCTCCGACTGCTCGGCGTCCCGCTCCGCGAAGACCGAGCTGCGGGCGGCGAAGAACACGTCCTGGGCACCGCGGAAGCGATTCCACAGGTCGTCCTCGTGCTCGCGCTGGGCGCGGCCCGCGGCCTTCCACTCCGACATCAGCTCGCGGTAGCGGGCCGCCGTCGGACCCCAGTCCGTCGAGTCCGACAGTGCCTCGGCCTCGGCGACCAGCCGTTCCTTGGTCTTGCGGGCGTCCTCGCGCTGCGCGTCCAGCTGCGCGAAATGGGCCTTGCGCCGCTTGGAGAACGCCGATCGCGCGTGCGAGAACCGGTGCCACAGTTCGTCGTCCGACTTGCGGTCGAGCCGGGGCAGACCCTTCCAGGTGTCCACCAGCGAGCGCAGCCGTTCCCCGGCCGCCCGCCACTGGTCCGACTGCGCCAGCTCCTCCGCCTCGACGACCAGTGCCTCCTTGGCGTGCCGGGCCTCGTCGGCCTGGCGGGCACGCTGCGCCTTGCGCTCCTCACGGCGCGCCTCGACCGTCTCCACCAGCTTGTCCAGGCGGGCACGCAGCGAGTCCAGGTCGCCGACCGCGTGATGCGCGTCGATCTGCTCACGCAGGTGGTCGATCGCGGCCTGGGCGTCCTTGGCCGACAGGTCGGTGGTCTGAACTCGTTTTTCGAGGAGGCCGATCTCGACAACCAGGCCCTCGTACTTGCGCTCGAAGTAGGCCAGTGCTTCCTCGGGGGAGCCGGCCTGCCAGGAACCGACGACCTGCTCGCCGTCGGCCGTACGCACGTACACGGTCCCCGTCTCGTCGACGCGGCCCCACGGGTCGCTGCTCACAGCGCCTCCTCCACATGATGCCTGCGAGGGGCCTGAAGCTCCCCCGGGCATCGTCCACAGTTTCGTCACGGCCAACATAGGCGACCAGCGGGTGAGCTGTCCGCATCCAGCACGACCGAAATTTCCCAGCTGGCCATCATTGCCATCAGGGCTTGTTCACCGTGGCCTTGTTGATCACCACGGTGGCGTTCGGTGCGGTGTTCCCCGTGGTCGGATCGGCCGGCTGGGCACCGGCGGCCGCGATTTTCTTCAACACCTTCATGCCCGATTCGGAAACGGTACCGAACGGTGTGTAGTCGGGCGGAAGCTGACTGTCCTGGTACACCAGGAAGAACTGGCTGCCACCCGTGTTACGGCCCTGCTTCGTCGCGGCGTTGTACGTGTTCGCCATGGCCACGGTGCCCGCCGGATACACGTTCCCCTTCAGGCTCGCGTCCTTCAGATTCTCGTCGGGAATCGTGTACCCCGGACCGCCGCTGCCCGTGCCCGTCGGGTCGCCGCACTGCAGGACGTAGATGCCCTCGGTGGTGAGCCGGTGACACTTGGTGTGGTCGAAGAAGCCCTGGCCGGCGAGGAAGTTGAAGGAGTTCACCGTGTGCGGCGCGGCGGACGCCCGCAACGACACGTCTATCGCGCCGCACGTGGTGTCCAGCTTCATCGCGTACTTCGCCGACGTGTCGATCGACATCGCCGGCTCCTTCTTCCAGCTCAGCTTCTTCACCGAGCCCGCCGCGGGCTTCCCGCACGGGTCCGGGGCCTTGCTGGGGGCCGAGGCGCTGGGGGAGACCTTCGCGTTCGCGTTGGACTTGTCGTCGTTCTTCAGGACGCCGGTCGTGTACAGCGCCAGGCTGCCGATGACGACCACGCCCAGTACCGAGGCGATCACGGAGTTGCGCATGCGTGCTTTGCGCCGCGCGGCGGTTCGCCGCTGCTGCTGCCGCAAGAACTTCTCCCGGGCGAGCTGACGCCGCCGCTGTTCCTGGCTGACCACCGGGTTGTCTCCTCAATGCGTCTCGTGTGTCGACCGGTACACATGCGTCCTGTGAGCCGACCGCCTGCATGTGCCCCGTACCGTATATGGGTTCGCTGAGGAATCGGCAGCGCCGGTAGGCTCTGACACCAGGCGTAGCCACGCGCAGTCACGCGTAGCGACCTGAGACCGCCCGTACCGACACAACGAAGGACGATCGTGCTCATTGCCGGGTTCCCCGCCGGGGCCTGGGGGACGAACTGCTACCTCGTCGCCCCCGCCGCCGGTGAGGAGTGCGTGATCATCGACCCCGGCCACCAGGCCGCCCAGGGCGTCGAGGAGGCGATCGGGAAGCATCGGCTCAAGCCCGTCGCCGTCGTTCTCACCCACGGTCACATCGACCATGTGGCCTCGGTCGTCCCGGTGTGCGGTGCGCACGACGTACCGGCCTGGATCCACCCCGCGGACCGGTACATGATGAGCGACCCCGAGAAGTCGCTCGGCCGGTCCATCGGCATGCCGCTCATGGGCGAGCTGACCGTGGGGGAGCCGGACGACGTCAAGGAGCTGACCGACGGCGCGAAGCTGGAGCTGGCCGGTCTGGAGCTGTCGGTCGCGCACGCGCCGGGCCATACCAAGGGGTCGGTGACCTTCCGGATGCCCGAGACGGCGGACGTTCCGCCGGTCTTCTTCTCCGGGGATCTGCTCTTCGCCGGCTCCATCGGACGCACCGACCTGCCCGGCGGTGACATGGCCGAGATGCTCGACTCGCTGGCCCGCGTGTGCCTGCCGCTCGACGACTCGACCGTGGTGCTGTCCGGCCACGGCCCCCAGACGACCATCGGCCGGGAGCGCGCCACCAACCCGTATCTGCGGCAGGTGGCGGCCGGCCTGGGAGCGGACGCCGACGCTCCCCGACGAGGAATGTGACGAGAGGCTTCCGTGAGCACCTTCAAGGCCCCCAAGGGCACGTACGACCTGATCCCGCCGGACTCCGCCAAGTACCTGGCCGTCCGGGAGGCGATCGCGGCCCCGCTGCGCAACTCCGGCTACGGCTACATCGAGACGCCCGGTTTCGAGAACGTGGAGCTGTTCGCGCGCGGCGTCGGTGAGTCCACCGACATCGTGACCAAGGAGATGTACGCCTTCGAGACGAAGGGCGGCGACCGGCTCGCCCTGCGCCCCGAGGGCACGGCTTCCGTCCTGCGGGCCGCCCTGGAGGCCAACCTGCACAAGGGGGGCAACCTGCCGGTCAAGCTCTGGTACTCGGGCTCGTACTACCGCTACGAGCGCCCCCAGAAGGGGCGCTACCGCCACTTCTCACAGGTCGGCGCCGAGGCGATCGGTGCGGAGGACCCGGCGCTGGACGCCGAGCTCATCATCCTGGCGGACCAGGCGTACCGCTCGCTCGGCCTGCGCGACTTCCGCATCCTGCTCAACAGCCTGGGAGACAAGGAGTGCCGCCCGGTCTACCGCGCCGCCCTGCAGGACTTCCTGCGCGGCCTGGACCTGGACGACGACACCCGCCGCCGCGTCGACATCAACCCGCTGCGGGTCCTCGACGACAAGCGCGAGTCGGTCCAGAAGCAGCTCACCGGCGCCCCCCTCCTGCGCGACTACCTGTGCGACGCGTGCAAGGCGTACCACGAGGAGGTCCGCGAGCTGATCACGGCGGCGGGCGTGTCCTTCGAGGACGATCCGAAGCTGGTGCGCGGCCTCGACTACTACACCCGGACCACCTTCGAGTTCGTCCACGACGGCCTGGGCTCCCAGTCCGCGGTGGGCGGCGGCGGCCGCTACGACGGCCTGTCCGAGATGATCGGCGGCCCCGCGCTGCCGTCGGTGGGCTGGGCGCTGGGCGTCGACCGCACGGTGCTGGCCCTGGAGGCGGAGGGAATCGAGCTCCAACTCCCGGCCGCCACCAGTGTGTTCGCGGTCCCCCTGGGCGAGGAGGCCCGCCGCGTCCTGTTCGCCAAGATCACCGACCTGCGCAAGCTGGGCATCGCGGCGGACTTCGCGTACGGCGGGAAGGGGCTCAAGGGAGCCATGAAGAACGCCCACCGCAGCGGCGCCCGTTACGCCCTCGTGGCCGGCGAGCGCGACCTCGCCGAGGGCGTCGTCCAGCTCAAGGACATGGATTCAGGCGAGCAGACGGCGATCGGCGTGAACGAGATCGTGGCCGAACTGGAGTCGCGGCTCGGCTAGGGGGTGTCGTTCGGATCACCGCGGACCCGGGGTGATCCGACGACAGCCCTGGTACGCCGGGAAGGCGCCGGACACCCTGTCGGGTGTCCGGCGCCTTCGTCACTGCTCCAGGAGCCCGTGCCGCATGGCGCTCGTGACCGCCGCCGTGCGGTCGTCCACGCCCAACTTGCCGAAAACGCGCAGCAGATGGGTCTTCACGGTCGACTCGCCGATGAACAACCGCCGGCGGCATCCGGTCCGGGACCGTGCCGATGGAGATGTACACCCCGGAGACGAACTGCAGTACCAGGAACGGCAGCACGACCACGGAGCTCGCGCTCTTCGCGGACCGGGGCACCGAGCTGATCGCGATGCCGAGCAGCGCACACGCCGTCAGCCCGAGGACGAAGACCCACCCGAAGTCGAGCCACCGGCCCGCATCCGACGGCAGATCGACGCCGTAGACCGTGGTCCCGACCAGCAGCAGGATCGCCGTCTCCAGCAGACCGGTGAACAGAACGAGCCAGATTTTCCCCAGGAAGTACGCCGCGGGAGGCATCGGCGTGCCGCGCAGCCGGCGCAGCACCTTCTCGTCCCGCTCCACCGCGATGGAGATGCCAGGGACTGGAAACTCGTCGACATGATGCCGGAGGCCATCATCGCGGGCACGTACAGCTGCGAGGCGCTGATCCCGGTGCCGCGCACGTCGTCCTGGAAGATCGAGGCGAACAGGAACAGGAAGACCACCGGAAAGGAGAAGGTGAACACCACCTGCTCGCGCCGGCGGAAGAACTGCCTGATCTCCAGCGCGCCCCGGTGCAGCCCGAGCCCCCACGCTCCGGGCATCCGCCCCGCGACGGTCTCGGTGCGGGTCCGCACGGCGGACGTGGTCATCGCGTCCCCTCCTGTCCGGTCAGCCGGAGGTAGACGTCCTCCGGCGTCGGGCGGCTCACCTTCAGGCCCGGGATCTCGCCGTCGAACCGGCGCATGAGCTCGGCCACCGTCCTGGTGGGCGTCCGGGTGCGCTCCGCGCGCGCGGCGCCGTCGGCCTCCGTCCACTCGACCGTGGCTCCGGACCCGTACCGCTCCCGCAGCGCGCCGGGGGTGCCCTCGGCCAGGATCAGCCCCTTGGCGACCACCGCCAGCCGGTCCGCGAGTGCCTCCGCCTCCTCCAGGTAGTGCGTGGTCAGCAGGATCGTCGTGCCCTCCGCGGCCAGCAGACGGATCAGGCTCCAGAACTGGCGCCGGGCCGCCGGGTCGAAGCCGGTCGTCGGCTCGTCCAGGAGCAGCAGCTCGGGGCCGCCGATCACGCCGAGCGCCACGTCGAGCCGCCGCCGCTGCCCGCCCGAGAGCGCCTTGATCCGGCTGTCCGCCTTGGCCTCCAGGCCCACCAGGGCGTCACCTCCTGCGGGTCGCGCGGCCCGGGGTGGTAGCGGGCGAAATGCCGTACGGTCTCG
Source organism: Streptomyces sp. NPDC046197 (assembly GCF_040646295.1). Classification (NCBI taxonomy): domain Bacteria; kingdom Bacillati; phylum Actinomycetota; class Actinomycetes; order Kitasatosporales; family Streptomycetaceae; genus Streptomyces; species Streptomyces sp. NPDC046197. The sequence continues at coordinate 206,573 of NZ_JBEYZY010000006.1, forward strand.
CAGACCGTCAACTCGGCGGGTGCCGATTCGTCCTGCCAGACGATTCCGACGCGCGAGCGCCACGCGCGCGTGCCGGTCGCCGGGCCGGCGCCGAGCACCGAGACCTCGCCCGCGTCCCGGCCGCGGTTGCCCTGCAGGATCTCCACCGTGGTGCTCTTGCCCGCGCCATTGGGCCCGAGCAGGCCGAACACCTCGCCCTTTCTGATGCCGAGGTCGATGCCGTCGACGGCGGTGACGCCCCCGTACCGCTTGCGCAGCCCCCGTACGTCCACCGCGTATTCGTTCGATGTCATGCGCCGAGCTTCGTCCGGAACCGAACGTTCGGGGACGACCGTGCGTACCTCCTTGTGTCCACCGAACGGTGGACACGCGTCCATGTGCGGCACAATGGCCGTGCCCGAAGAAGGTCCAGTTCTCGAGTGACGGAATCGGCGTGATGAGCAAGACGACAGTCAAAGACGTCTCCACCGAGCCCGAGCAGCAACCGGCGGTCGCCGGGCCGCGAACGGTGGGCGGAAGCCGTGCCTTCGCCCTGCTGCTGGTGATCACCGGTGCGGCCGGTCTGCTCGCCGCGTGGGTCATCACGATCGACAAGCAGAAGATCCTCGAAGGCAAGCTGAGCGGCAAGACCTTCACCCCGAGCTGCAGCATCAACCCGATCGTGTCCTGCGGCAGCGTGATGGAGAGCAAGCAGGCCGCCGTCTTCGGCTTCCCGAACCCGTTGCTCGGCCTGGTCTGCTACGGCATCGTGATCTGCGTCGGCATGAGCCTGCTGGCCCGCGCCGGCTTCCCGCGCTGGTACTGGCTGACCTTCAACTTCGGCACGCTCTTCGGCGTCGCCTTCGTCACCTGGTTGCAGTTCGAGTCGCTGTACCGCATCAACGCCCTGTGCCTGTGGTGCTCGCTGGCCTGGGTCGCCACGATCACCATGTTCTGGTACGTGACCTCGTTCAACGTCCGCAACGACTTCCTGGCCGCCCCGCGCCCCGTCAAGAACTTCCTCGCCGAGTTCACCTGGGTGCTGCCGGTCACGCACGTCGGTGTCATCGCCATGCTGATCCTCACCCGCTGGGGCAGCAGCCTCTGGGCCTGAGCCGGACGCCCCGGAGGCCCCGGAGAACGCGGCGCGACGGCGTTGTCAGTGGTGTGTCATAGGGTTTCAGCGTGGAGCCCGACCTGTTCACCGCCGCAGCGGAAGAACGCCAGGAGAAGGACCCGGCCGCAAGCCCCCTGGCGGTCCGGATGCGCCCGCGCACCCTCGACGAGGTGGTGGGCCAGCAGCACCTGCTCAAGCCGGGGTCCCCGCTGCGCAGACTGGTCGGCGAGGGCAACGGCGGTCCCGCCGGGCCCTCGTCGGTGATCCTCTGGGGCCCGCCCGGCACCGGCAAGACGACCCTGGCGTACGTGGTGTCCAAGGCCACCAACAAGCGCTTCGTGGAGCTGTCGGCGATCACCGCGGGCGTGAAGGAGGTCCGGGCGGTCATCGACGGCGCCCGCCGCGCCTCCGGCGGCTACGGCAAGGAGACCGTCCTCTTCCTCGACGAGATCCACCGCTTCAGCAAGGCCCAGCAGGACTCCCTGCTCCCGGCGGTCGAGAACCGCTGGGTGACTCTGATCGCCGCCACCACGGAGAACCCGTACTTCTCGGTGATCTCCCCGCTGCTGTCCCGCTCCCTGCTGCTCACCCTCGAACCGCTCACGGACGACGACGTCCGCGGTCTGCTCCGCCGCGCCCTGAGTGACGAGCGCGGCCTGAAGGGCTCCGTCGCCCTGCCCGAGGACACCGAGAGCCACCTGCTGCGGATCGCCGGCGGCGACGCCCGCCGTGCCCTGACCGCACTGGAGGCCGCCGCCGGAGCCGCGCTGGACAAGGGCGAGACGGAGGTCGGCCTGACGACCCTCGAGGAGACGGTCGACCGGGCCGCCGTCAAGTACGACCGCGACGGCGACCAGCACTACGACGTCGCCAGCGCCCTGATCAAGTCCATCCGCGGCTCCGACGTCGACGCCGCCCTGCACTACCTGGCCCGGATGATCGAGGCCGGCGAGGACCCCCGCTTCATCGCCCGCCGTCTGATGATCTCCGCCAGCGAGGACATCGGCCTCGCCGATCCGAATGCCCTGCCGATCGCGGTCGGCGCCGCCCAGGCGGTCGCCATGATCGGCTTCCCCGAGGCCGCCCTGACCCTGGGCCACGCCACCATCGCCCTCGCCCTGGCCCCCAAGTCCAACTCCGCGACGACCGCGATAGGCGCCGCCCTGGACGACGTGCGCAAGGGCCTGGCCGGCCCGGTACCGCCCCATCTGCGCGACGGGCACTACAAGGGCGCGGCCAAGCTCGGCCACGCGCAGGGGTATGTCTACCCGCACGACCTGCCCGAGGGCATCGCCACCCAGCAGTACGCCCCGGACGCCCTCAAGGACCGCGAGTACTACACCCCGAGCAGGCACGGCGCCGAGGCCCGGTACGCGGACGCGGTGGAGTGGACCCGCAAGCACCTCGGTCGCAAGCGGCCCTGAGCAGCCTGTAGACTTCCTCGAAGCGCTGCGTCCCGTGTCCGGAACCTCGACAAGAGGAACTGGCACCACCAGAGCGGGACATCCAGCCGGAGACCCGGCCCTCGGGCCGGTGCCTCCAGGAGCGTCGCGCACCGTCGAACGGTGTCGCGGGCAGCCCACCACCACCCGGAGCCCGGGAGCGGTCGGTGGGCCGCTCGCGTGCTGCACGTATGTGCCCAGACCAGGGGAGCGGCTGCCCACCAGGCCCCAAGCGGGCCCGGCGGGAATCCCCGGCTGCGGATGCGACCTCCCCTAACCCTGGTGAAGCCGTATTCGCACAGAAACATGAGGTGTTTGGTTCATGGCGAACCAGTCCCGCCCCAAGGTCAAGAAGTCGCGTGCCCTCGGCATCGCGCTGACCCCGAAGGCCGTCAAGTACTTCGAGGCCCGTCCCTACCCGCCGGGTGAGCACGGCCGCGGCCGCAAGCAGAACTCGGACTACAAGGTCCGTCTGCTGGAGAAGCAGCGTCTGCGCGCTCAGTACGACATCTCCGAGCGCCAGCTGGTGCGCGCCTACGAGCGTGCGTCCAAGGTCCAGGGCAAGACCGGTGAGGCCCTGATCGTGGAGCTCGAGAAGCGTCTCGACGCCCTCGTGCTGCGTTCGGGCATCGCCCGCACGATCTACCAGGCCCGCCAGATGGTCGTCCACGGCCACATCCAGGTCAACGGCAAGAAGGTCGACAAGCCGTCCTTCGTGGTCCGTCCCGACGACGTGGTGCAGGTCCGCGAGCGCAGCCGCGAGAAGACGCTGTTCCAGATCGCCCGTGAGGGCGGTTTCGCCCCCGAGGGTGAGACCCCGCGCTACCTGCAGGTGAACCTCAAGGCCCTGGCGTTCCGCCTGGACCGCGAGCCGAACCGCAAGGAAGTTCCGGTCATCTGCGACGAGCAGCTCGTCGTCGAGTACTACGCCCGCTGACCCCCAGCAGGCCGTAGCACCTCAGCCCGTCGTCTCCCCGCCCTTCCGGGTGGGCGAGGCGGCGGGCTTCTGCTTGTCCGCATTCCCGCGCTCCTGCCGGGCCGGCCCGGCAGGAGCGCGGGCAGTGCCCCGAGCGCCCCCTCTCCCGCCCGTCGCAGCGCACGGGACACGGTCGCCTGCCGGCCGAGCCCGGCCCCGGCCGCGTGGTCGACGAACGTCGGGTCCCGCAGCGGCGCCGGCTCCACGTGCCACACGCCGTCGGGCGGCGGGGAGAGCGCCGCAGCCCGGACCGCCAGACGGGACTTGCCGACCCCGCCGACGCCCGTCACCGTCACCAGCCGGGCGGTGCCGAGCGCCCGTGCCAGACCGGCGAGCTCCGCGGAGCGGCCCACGAACGCGTCGGTCTCCGCGGGCAGGTTGCCGTCCACGGCACCACCAGGAGGGCTGAGAATCCCGTATGGAACACGGAGCGTACTGAACCGTAATCACTCCGTACGATCGCTTCACACCACCCGGGACGCGAGCGGTAATCCGGTACGGAGCCCCACCCCCGGCGCGATAGGCTCGGTGCACGAGTTTCTCGATGTTCAGGCACGTTTCAGGGAGCGGGTGCGCACAGTGTCCGGTGGTGAGGTGGCCGGGATCCTGGTGGCCGTCTTCTGGGCGATCCTGGTCTCCTTCCTAGCCGTGGCACTGGCGAGGCTGGCCCAGACGCTCAGGGCGACCACCAAGCTCGTGGCGGACGTGACCGACCAGGCCGTGCCGCTGCTGGCCGACGCCTCCCAGGCGGTGCGTTCCGCGCAGACCCAGATCGACCGCGTCGACGCGATCGCCTCCGACGTCCAGGAGGTCACGTCCAACGCGTCCGCACTGTCGACGACTGTCGCCTCCACCTTCGGCGGGCCCCTGGTGAAGGTCGCGGCCTTCGGCTACGGCGTCCGCCGGGCGCTCGGCGGCCGCAAGGAGGACGTGCCCGCCAGGACCTCGAGGCGTACCGTGATCGTGGGCCGCACCGTCCCGGCCGCGCGGCGGGGGAAGCGGAACAACCGGGAGAAGTAAGGACTGACGATGTTCCGCCGTACGTTCTGGTTCACCACAGGTGTCGCCGCCGGTGTGTGGGCCACCACCAAGGTCAACCGCAAGCTGAGGCAGCTGACCCCCGAGAGCCTCGCGGCAACCGCCACGAACAAGGCGCTCGAGGCCGGTCACCGGCTCAAGGACCGCGCGGTGGGCTTCGCGCTCGACGTCCGCGACAACATGGCCCAGCGAGAGGCCGAACTCGGCGACGCGCTCGGCCTGAACGCGCCCGTCGACCACGAACTGCCCGCGCCCCGGCAGTACGCCGCCATCGAGAACCGCAACGAACCGAAGCACGCCGGGAACCCGACGGACCCGACGGACCCGACGTACCAGACGTACTCGTACAACCGGAATGAGGACCACTGATGGAGTCGGCTGAGATCCGCCGCCGCTGGCTGAGCTTCTTCGAGGAGCGCGGGCACACCGTCGTCCCTTCGGCGTCGCTCATCGCGGACGACCCGACTCTGCTCCTCGTCCCGGCCGGCATGGTGCCCTTCAAGCCCTACTTCCTGGGCGAGGTCAAGCCGCCGTTCCCGCGCGCCACCAGCGTGCAGAAGTGCGTGCGCACGCCCGACATCGAAGAGGTCGGCAAGACCACCCGCCACGGCACGTTCTTCCAGATGTGCGGCAACTTCTCCTTCGGCGACTACTTCAAGGAAGGCGCCATCAAGCTCGCCTGGGAGCTGCTCACCAGCCCCCAGGACAAGGGTGGTTACGGCCTCGAGCCCGACCGCCTGTGGATCACCGTCTACAAGGACGACGACGAGGCCGAGCGCATCTGGCACGAGGTCGTCGGCGTGCCCAAGGAGCGCATCCAGCGCCTCGGCATGAAGGACAACTACTGGTCCATGGGCGTCCCGGGCCCCTGCGGCCCCTGCTCCGAGATCAACTACGACCGCGGCCCCGAGTTCGGCGTCGAGGGCGGCCCCGCCGTCAACGACGAGCGGTACGTGGAGATCTGGAACCTCGTCTTCATGCAGTACGAGCGCGGCGAGGGCACCGGCAAGGACAACTTCGAGATCCTCGGCGACCTGCCGAGCAAGAACATCGACACGGGCCTCGGCCTGGAGCGTCTCGCCATGATTCTGCAGGGCGTGCAGAACATGTACGAGATCGACACCTCCATGGCCGTCATCGAGAAGGCCACCGAGCTCACCGGGGTCGCCTACGGCGACTCGCACGACTCGGACGTCTCCCTGCGCGTGGTCACCGACCACATGCGCACCGCCACGATGCTCATCGGTGACGGCGTCACCCCGGGCAACGAGGGCCGCGGCTACGTCCTGCGCCGCATCATGCGCCGCGCCATCCGCAACATGCGCCTGCTGGGCGCCACCGGTCCGGTCGTCGAGGACCTGATCGACGTGGTGATCGGCATGATGGGCCGGCAGTACCCCGAGCTGGTCACCGACCGCGAGCGCATCGAGAAGGTCGCCCTCGCCGAGGAGGCCCGCTTCCTCAAGACGCTCAACGCCGGTACGAACGTGCTGGACACCGCAGTCGCCGAGACCAAGGCCACCGGCTCCGGCGTGCTCCCCGGAGACAAGGCCTTCCTGCTCCACGACACCTGGGGCTTCCCGATCGACCTCACCCTGGAGATGGCCGCCGAGCAGGGCCTGTCCGTGGACGAGGAGGGCTTCCGCCGCCTGATGAAGGAGCAGCGGGAGCGGGCCAAGGCCGACGCCCAGGCCAAGAAGACCGGCCACGCCGACCTCGGCGCCTACCGTGAGATCGCCGACAGCGCCGGCGCGACCGACTTCATCGGCTACACGGACACCGAGGGCGAGTCCACGGTCGTCGGCATCCTGGTCGACGGTGTCTCCTCGCCCGCCGCCACCGAGGGCGACGAGGTCGAAGTCGTCCTCGACCGCACCCCGTTCTACGCCGAGGGCGGCGGCCAGATCGGCGACACCGGCCGGATCAGGGTCGACTCCGGTGCCGTCATCGAGGTCCGGGACACCCAGAAGCCGGTTCCGGGCGTGTACGTCCACAAGGGCGTCGTCCAGGTCGGCGAGGTCACCGTCGGTGCCAAGGCCCACGCCTCCATCGACCACGGTCGGCGCAGGGCCATCGCCCGCGCCCACTCGGCCACGCACCTCACCCACCAGGCCCTGCGTGACGCCCTCGGCCCGACGGCCGCCCAGGCCGGTTCCGAGAACCAGCCCGGCCGCTTCCGTTTCGACTTCGGCTCCCCGTCCGCCGTTCCGACGGCCGTGATGACCGACGTCGAGCAGAAGATCAACGAGGTGCTCGCCCGCGACCTCGACGTGCACGCCGAGGTCATGGGCATCGACGAGGCCAAGAAGCAGGGCGCCATCGCCGAGTTCGGCGAGAAGTACGGCGAGCGGGTCCGCGTGGTCACCATCGGCGACTTCTCCAAGGAGCTGTGCGGCGGCACCCACGTGCACAACACCGCCCAGCTGGGCCTGGTGAAGCTGCTCGGCGAGTCCTCCATCGGCTCCGGTGTGCGCCGTATCGAGGCCCTGGTCGGCATGGACGCCTACCACTTCCTCGCCCGCGAGCACACAGTGGTCAACCAGCTGACCGAGCTGGTCAAGGGCCGCCCCGAGGAGCTCCCGGAGAAGGTCTCCGCCATGCTCGGCAAGCTGAAGGACGCCGAGAAGGAGATCGAGAAGTTCCGCGCCGAGAAGGTGCTGCAGGCCGCCGCCGGTCTCGCCGAGTCCGCCAAGGACGTCCGCGGGGTCGCCGTCGTCACCGGTCGGGTCCCCGACGGCACCACCCCCGACGACCTGCGCAAGCTGGTCCTCGACGTGCGCGGCCGGATCCAGGGCGGCCGGGCCGCCGTGGTCGCCCTGTTCACGGTGAACAACGGCAAGCCGCTCACCGTCATCGCCACCAACGAGGCCGCCCGTGAGCGCGGTCTCAAGGCCGGTGACCTGGTCCGCACCGCCGCCAAGACCCTCGGCGGCGGCGGTGGCGGCAAGCCGGACGTCGCCCAGGGCGGCGGCCAGAACCCGGCCGCCGTCGGCGAGGCCGTCGACGCCGTGGAGCGCCTGGTCGCCGAGACCGCCAAGTAAGGGAACGGTCAGGAACATGCGAAGAGGACGTCGACTCGCGATCGACGTCGGGGACGCCCGCATCGGGGTCGCCTCGTGCGACCCCGACGGGATCCTCGCCACCCCGGTGGAGACCGTCCCCGGGCGCGACATCCCGGCAGCTCACCGCCGGTTGAAGCAGCTCGTCGAGGAGTACGAGCCGATCGAGGTCGTCGCCGGTCTTCCCCGCTCCCTCAAGGGGGGCGAGGGTCCGGCCGCGGTCAAGGTCCGCGGCTTCGCGCAGGATCTCGCACGCATGATCGCCCCGGTTCCGGTGAGACTCGTGGACGAGCGGATGACGACCGTGACGGCCAGTCAGGGACTGCGCGCCTCAGGGGTGAAGTCCAGGAAGGGCCGCTCCGTCATCGATCAGGCGGCTGCCGTGATCATTCTGCAGCAGGCACTGGAATCCGAACGGGTGTCAGGTAAAGCACCCGGCGAGGGCGTCGAAGTGGTCATCTGATCGCGATACGGTAACGTTCCGCGCGATGCGACGGTGTTCGAACAGCCGCCGCACAGCAAGAGGCGGAACGGGAGCCGGGTGCCGGAAGCCGCGTGACCGCCGCCTCGCGGCTCTAGGGGATCGATGACTGAGTATGGCCGGGGCCCGGGCTCCGAACCGTGGCATCCAGAGGACCCGTTGTACGGGGACGGCGGATGGGGAGGACAGCAGGCCCACGCGGGTCCGCAGTCGCCCTACGGCGGCCAGCCACAGCAGCTCCCGCAGCCGCAGCAGCCACAGTACGGCGACTGGGGCCAACAGCAGCATGCCGGATACGGCGAGCAGCAGTACCAGCACTACGACGGCCAGGGCCACCAGCAGCCCCCTGCCCAAGGCCAGCAGGGCCACCAGCAGCCCCATGCCCAAGGCCAGCAGGGCCACCAGCAGCCCCATGCCCAAGGCCAGCAGAGCCACCAGCAGCAGTACGCGTCGCAGGTCCAGCAGCAGTACCACCAGGGCGGCTGGGACGGCACCGGCATGCAGGCCCACGTCCCGTACCCCGCGGACCCGGTCGACCCGTACGGACAGCCCGCCGTCCCCTACGGCGGGGAGCGGCCCGACTTCTACGGCACGCCGGACGCCTACCCGCCGCCCGAGCCGCCGGGCCGCCGGCGGGCCGAGCCGGAGTCACGGCCGGACTGGGATCCCGATCCCGAGGACGACCAGGAGAAACACGCCTTCTTCGCCGGTGGTGACGAGGACGACGACGACTTCGACGACGACCCGAAGGCGGGCCGGGGCGACGGCAAGGGCAAAGGCAAAGGGAAGGGCAAAGGCAAGAAGCGCCGCAACGGCTGCGCCTGCCTGGTCGTCGTGCTGGTGTTCGGCGGTGGCCTGGGCGGGGTCGGGTACTACGGCTACAAGTTCTACCAAAATCGTTTCGGCACGGCGCCGGACTACGCGGGCAACGGCACCAGCGAGACGGTGACCGTCGAGATCCCCAAGGGCGCCGGCGGCTATGACATCGGTCGCGCGCTGAAGGCGGCCGGGGTCGTCAAGAGCGTCGACGCCTTCGTGGCCGCGCAGTCGCAGAACCCCAACGGGAAGCAGATCCAGGCCGGCGCGTATCTGCTGAAGAAGGAAATGTCCGCCGCGAGCGCCGTGGCACTGATGCTCGATCCCCAGAGCCAGAGCAACGTGCTGGTCAAGCCGGGCGAGCGCAACGCCCAGGTCTATGCGGCGATCGACAAACAACTCGATCTTTCCGCCGGCACCTCCAAGAAGCTCGCGGCAAAGGAGTACAAAGCGCTCGGCCTGCCGGGCTGGGCCACGCCCAACGCGCAGGTCATCGACCCGCTGGAGGGCTTCCTCCATCCGGGCACGTATCCCGCGGCCAAGGGGATGAAGCCCGAGACGGTGCTGAAGCAAATGGTCGAGCAGGCGAACGAGGCCTACGGCCAGTACAACCTCGCCGCCAAGGCGAAGGAACTGGACCTGGCCAATCCGCTGGAGGTCATCACGGTCGCCAGCCTCGTCCAGGCCGAGGGCAAGACGCACGACGACTTCCGCAAGATGGCGGAGGTCGTCTACAACCGCCTCAAGCCCACCAATACGGAGACGAACCGGCTGCTGCAATTCGACTCGACCTTCAACTACCTGAAGGGCCAGAGCAATATCCACATCAGCGAAAAGGAAATCAACAGCAACCAGAACCCGTACAACACCTACACCCACAAGGGTCTGCCGCCCGGACCGATCGGCAACCCCAGTGAGGACGCGCTGAAGGCGGCACTGAATCCGACGGAGGACGGCTGGATCTACTTCGTGGCGACCGACGGTATGAACAAGACCGAATTCGCCAAGACGTATGCCGAATTCCAAAGGCTCAAGGAAAAGTTCAATGCCAACTCGGGCAACTGACGCCCGCCGGGCCGCCGTACTCGGTTCGCCCATCGCCCATTCCCTCTCGCCGGTGCTGCACCGCGCCGCCTACGCGGAACTGGGCCTCTCGAACTGGACGTACGACCGGTTCGAGGTCGACGAAGCCGGCCTGCCCGGGTTCATCGACGGCCTCGGGCCGGAATGGGCGGGACTGTCCCTGACGATGCCGCTGAAGCGGGCCGTCATTCCACTGCTCGACGAGATCAGCGAGACGGCGGCCTCCGTCGAGGCCGTCAACACCGTGGTCCTCACCGAGGACGGCCGGCGGGTCGGCGACAACACCGATATCCCGGGCATGGTCGCCGCCCTGCGCGAGCACGGCATCGAACAGATCGACTCGGCGGCGATCCTGGGCGCCGGCGCCACCGCCTCCTCCGCGCTGGCCGCGCTCGCCCGGATCTGCACCGGCGAGGTCGTCGCCTACGTCCGCGGCCAGGCCCGCGCCGACGAGATGCGGCGGTGGGGCGAGCGGCTGGACGTCGAGGTCCGCACCGCCGACTGGGCGGACGCGGCCGAAGCGCTGCGCGCGCCCCTGGTGGTCGCCACCACTCCGGCCGGTACGACGGACGCGCTCGCCGCCGCGGTACCCGAGCGGCCCGCCACCCTCTTCGACGTGCTCTACGAGCCCTGGCCGACGGCTCTGGCGGCCCGCTGGTCCATGGTCGGCGGCGCCGTCGTCAGCGGACTCGACCTGCTGGTGCACCAGGCGGTGCTCCAGGTGGAACAGATGACGGGCCACTCCCCGGCGCCGCTGGACGCCATGCGCAGAGCGGGCGAGAAGGCGCTGGCGGAACGCTGAGGCTCCCTCCCGCCGGGCCGGTGGGGGCCGTCGGGGCCGGGCCGGGAGGGCGGGGCGGCCGGCCCGCGAGGCGGCGCAGGGGTGCAGCCGGTCCGGCATGCCTGCGAGCGAGCCGCGGTGGGCGTTTCACAACCGGGCGATGTGCCCGCGACCAGGTCCCTCCGATCGCCCGGGGCGGCGGGGCCTTGTGCGACGGCATGCGTGGTCCGGTGCACGTCGGCGCCGGTGCCCGCGTCCGCGTCCGCCTGCTGGACCGTGGACCGGGTGGCGGGGCCGGACGTGGGAGGATCGGAGGTGGCGGGCCAGGGCCGCGCACCCGGTCGCGCCGTCGCAGTTCCAGGCGCGAGCATGAGGAGCACCGTTGAGCAGGTTGCGTTGGCTGACCGCGGGCGAGTCCCACGGACCCGCACTCGTCGCCACGCTGGAGGGTCTTCCCGCCGGCGTGCCGATCACCACGGAGATGGTGGCGGACCACCTCGCGCGGCGGCGGCTGGGCTATGGGCGCGGCGCCCGGATGAAGTTCGAACGGGACGAGATCACCTTCCTCGGCGGCGTCCGGCACGGCCTCACCCTGGGCTCCCCGGTGGCGATCATGGTGGGCAACACCGAGTGGCCCAAGTGGGAACAGGTCATGGCCGCCGACCCGGTCGACCCCGTGGAACTGGCCGAACTCGCCCGCAACGCGCCGCTGACCCGGCCCCGCCCCGGGCACGCCGACCTCGCCGGCATGCAGAAGTACGGCTTCGACGAGGCCCGGCCGGTCCTGGAGCGCGCCTCCGCGCGGGAGACGGCGGCCCGTGTCGCGCTCGGTGCCGTGGCCCGCTCGTACCTGAAGGAGACGGCCGGGATCGAGATCGTCAGCCACGTCGTCGAACTGGCCTCGGCGAAGGCGCCGTACGGCGTGTACCCGACGCCCGCGGATGTGGAGAAGCTGGACGCGGACCCGGTGCGGTGCCTGGACACGGACGCCTCCAAGGCGATGGTCGCGGAGATCGACCAGGCGCACAAGGACGGCGACACGCTCGGCGGTGTGGTCGAGGTGCTCGCCTACGGCGTACCGGTGGGCCTCGGCTCGCACGTGCACTGGGACCGCAGGCTGGACGCCCGGCTGGCGGCGGCCCTGATGGGCATCCAGGCGATCAAGGGCGTCGAGGTCGGCGACGGCTTCGAGCTGGCGCGGGTGCCGGGCTCCAAGGCCCACGACGAGATCGTCACCACGGACGAGGGCATCAGGCGTGCGACCGGCCGCTCCGGCGGCACCGAGGGCGGCCTGTCCACGGGCGAGCTGCTCCGGGTCCGGGCGGCGATGAAGCCGATCGCGACGGTGCCGCGGGCCCTGCGGACGGTGGACGTGGCCACCGGCGAGCCCGCCCAGGCCCACCACCAGCGCTCGGACGTCTGTGCGGTGCCGGCGGCCGGGATCGTCGCCGAGGCGATGGTGGCGCTGGTCCTCGCCGACGCGGTCGCCGAGAAGTTCGGCGGCGACTCGGTGGCCGAGACCCGCCGCAACGTGCGGTCGTACCTCGACCACCTGGCGATCAGGTGAGCGGGATGCCGGTCGTCGTCCTGGTCGGGCCGATGGGGGTGGGCAAGTCCACCGTCGGGCACATGCTGGCCGACCGACTCGGGGTCGGCTACCGGGACACCGACGACGACATCGTCACCGCGCAGGGCCGGTCGATCGCGGAGATCTTCGTCGACGAGGGCGAGCCGGCCTTCCGCGCGATCGAGAAGCAGGCGGTGCGCACGGCACTGGCCGGACACGACGGCGTCCTCGCCCTGGGCGGCGGCTCGATCCTCGACGAGGACACCCGCGCGCTGCTCGCCGGCCTCCGGGTGGTCTACCTGTCGATGGACGTCGAGTCGGCCGTGCGGCGCACCGGTCTCAACGTGGCCCGGCCGCTGCTGGCGGTCAACCCGCGCAAGCAGTGGCGGGACCTGATGGAGGCCCGACGCCACCTGTACGAGGAGGTGGCCACGGCCGTCGTCGCCACGGACGCCCGCTCGCCGGAAGAGGTCACGCAAGCCGTCCTGGACGCACTGGAGTTGAAGGAAGCATGAGCGAGGCAGTGACGCGGATCCACGTCGGCGGCACGGCGGGCACCGAGCCCTACGACGTCCTGGTCGGCCGTCAGCTCCTGGGCGAGCTCACCGGGCTGATCGGCGACCGGGCCAAGCGAGTGGCCGTCATCCACCCCGAGGCGCTCGCCGAGACGGGCGACGCGCTCCGCGCCGACCTGGCCGAGCAGGGCTACGAGGCCGTCGCCATTCAGGTGCCCAACGCCGAGGAGGCCAAGACCGCCGAGGTCGCCGCCTACTGCTGGAAGGCGCTGGGCCAGTCCGGGTTCACCCGCACCGACGTCATCGTGGGCGTCGGCGGCGGCGCGACCACGGACGTGGCGGGTTTCGTCGCCGCGACCTGGCTGCGCGGAGTGCGCTGGGTCGCCGTCCCCACCACCGTCCTGGCCATGGTGGACGCGGCCGTCGGCGGCAAGACCGGCATCAACACCGCCGAGGGCAAGAACCTCGTCGGCGCCTTCCATCCCCCCGCGGGTGTCCTGTGTGACCTCGCGGCGCTGGACTCGCTGCCGGTGCACGACTACGTCTCCGGGCTTGCGGAGGTCGTCAAGGCCGGTTTCATCGCCGACCCGGTGATCCTGGACCTCATCGAGTCCGACCCCGAGGCCGCCCGCACTCCCGCCGGCCCGCGCACCGCCGAGCTCATCGAGCGCTCCATCCGGGTCAAGGCGGACGTCGTCTCCGCCGACCTGAAGGAGTCGGGCCTGCGCGAGATCCTCAACTACGGCCACACGCTGGGCCACGCCATCGAGAAGAACGAGCGTTACCAGTGGCGGCACGGCGCCGCCGTGGCCGTCGGCATGCACTTCGCCGCCGAACTGGGCCGTGTGGCGGGCCGGTTGGACGACGCCACCGCCGACCGCCACCGTACGATCCTGGAGGCGCTGGGCCTGCCGCTCCACTACCGCTACGACCAGTGGCCCAAGCTGCTGGAGACCATGAAGGTCGACAAGAAGTCGCGCGGCGACCTGCTGCGCTTCATCGTCCTGGACGGTCTCGCCAAGCCCACCGTCCTGGAGGGCCCGGACCCGGCCGTCCTCCTGGCCGCGTACGGAGAAGTCGGCCAGTAGCGCCGGTTCGGCCTCCGATTCTCCGCAGACGTCGGGCACTTCGGGCCGCCCCCGGCCGTTCACCAAAGGACGGCCGGGGGCGGTACCGTTCGGTAGCAGTCGGGGACATGCCCCGCTGCCAGCGCAAACAGCCTTGTACGAGACGGAGTGGCACCGGATGCAGCACGCAGTGGGGAGTCCGCTGCCGCCGCCCCACCAACCGGGGCACGGACCGGCCGCCGGCTGGGCGCCGGCCGCACACCACCCGGGTCCGCACCACCCGGGCACGCACCACCCGGGCACGCACCCGGGGGCCGCCCCCGTCCCCCCGCCACCACCGGCCCCGGGCCACCCCGGCGTCCCGCCGGCCCCGCCGCCGCACGCCCCGGACACCACCGGCCACGTCCCGCTGCCACCGGGCGACCCGGTCACCATGCCGATCCCACCCGTGGTCGACCCGAACACGACGACCCTCGCGGTGCTGCTCATCGGACCGGCCGGCGCAGGCAAGACGAGCGTGGCCAAGTACTGGGCGGACCACCGCCGCGTTCCCACGGCGCACATCAGCCTCGACGACGTCCGCGAATGGGTCCGCTCCGGCTTCGCCGACCCCCAGTCCGGTTGGAACGACCACTCCGAGGCCCAGTACCGCCTGGCCCGCCGCACCTGCGGCTTCGCCGCCCGCAACTTCCTCGCCAACGGCATCTCCTGCATCCTCGACGACGCGGTCTTCCCCGACCGCCCGGTCGTCGGCCTCGGCGGCTGGAAGCGACACGTCGGCCCCGGCCTGCTCCCGGTGGTCCTCCTGCCCGGCCTGGACATCGTCCTGGAGCGCAACGCCGAGCGCACCGGAAACCGACGCCTCACCGACGAAGAGGTCGCCCGCATCCACGGCCGCATGGCCGGCTGGTACGGCTCCGGCCTCCCGATCATCGACAACTCCCAGCTCGACATCCCCACGACAGCCAGACTCCTGGACGAGGCCCTGACCCGCGCCATCGCCAGCCCACCCCAGTGGTAGCCCCGCCCCCGCAGGACGCCGGAGCGGAGGCAGTGCCGCACGCCGGCGGAGGCGTGGGGCCGTAGCGCCATAGCCCGCCCGGCGAATCCCACGGCGCTCACGCACGTCGACGGACAGCCGCACGACACACGAACCGCACTCGCACGACGGCAGGAGCGGGCCGTGACGGTGCGGCGCAGCCCGCTGCTCAGCCGGCCCCGACGCCGCCCACCGTGGCAGCGAGAGGCTCACGCCCCGCGGCGGGCTCGCCGCCCGGCCGTGGCCCGGGCCCATGCCCTGACCGTCGGTGTACGGGCGTTCGTGACCTGTGGTGGGTTCGTCGTACCGTCGTGGCCCGGGCCCATTCCCTGACCGTCGGTGTACGAGCCCCCGCCGGAGGTCACCCCCAGAGGCCACCCCCACCGCAAGGTCCCCCCGCCGGATGCGACCCCCACGGCAAGGTCGTCCCCCGGAGGCTACCCCCACCGCATGGTCCCCCGCCGGAGGCCACCCCCACCGCATGGTCCCCCGCCGGAGGCCACCCCCACCGCATGGTCCCCCGCCGGAGGCCACCCCACTCGGCCCCCCTCAACCGGCAGCATCCGCCATCCCCTTTTACGCTCGGTTCATGTCAGAGGTGTACGCGGCCCGCCGCGCCCGGCTACGGGAGCGCTGCAACGCGGGCGGCAGCGCGGCGGCGCTGGTGACTCGTCCCGCCAATGTGCGGTACCTCGCGGGCGCATCCCCGCGAGGTGCCGTCCTGCTCCTCGGAAAACGCGAGGACCTGCTGGTCTGCGCCGGCCCACCGGACGACCTCCCCTACGAGGGACGGCCCGACGAGACGCTGCGCGTCCAGACCCTGCCCCAGCCCGGCGGCGACCCGGCCGTGGCCGCCGCCGACCTCGCCCAGGCCCAGGGCGCCGACTCCCTCGCCGTCGAGGAACACCACCTCACCGTGGCCCGCCACCGAGCCCTCGCCTCCGTAGCGCCCCGGCTCCGTCGCGCCGACCTGGGGCACGCGGTCGAACAGCTCAGGGTCGTCAAGGACGAGGAGGAGATCTCCTGCCTGAGAATCGGCGCCGAGATCGCCGACCAGGCCCTCGGCGAACTCCTCGAATCGATTCTCGTCGGCCGCACGGAGCGGCACCTGGCACTGGAGCTGGAGCGGCGGCTCGTCGACCACGGCGCCGACGGCCCCGCCTTCCCGACCTCCGTCGCCACCGGCCCGAACTCCGGCCACCGCGGCCACCGCCCCACCGACCGCCGGGTGGAGGAGGGCGACTTCCTCTCGGTGTGCCTGGGCGCGGCCTACCGCGGCTACCGCTGCGAGATCGGCCGCACCTTCGTCATCGGCACCTCCCCGGCGGACTGGCAGATCCAGCTCTACGACCTGGTATTCGCCGCCCAGCGTGCCGGACGCGAGGCGCTGGCGCCCGGTGCCGCCTACCGTGACGTGGACCGTGCCGCACGCCAGGTCCTGGATTCCGCCGGGCACGCGGAAGGCCTGCCGGCGCTCACCGGCCACGGCGTCGGACTCGAAATCGACGAGGACCCGCAGTTGGCTCCCGCAGCCATGGGTAAACTGGACGCTTGCGTGCCGGTCACCGTCGAACCGGGGGTCCACCTCCCGGGCCGGGGCGGTGTCCGGATCGATGACACGCTCGTCGTGCGCCCAGAGGCGGACGGCGGACCCGAGCTACTCACCATCACGACCAAGGAGCTGCTCGCGCTCTGAGCGACCCAGGGAATCGCAGGCACGTCCCTGCTCTTCCCCGGCGCCGCTTGGCGTGTGCCCCGGGGTCGTACGTCAGTCCAGGAGATTCCGCAACCGTGGCTTCCACGAACGACCTCAAGAACGGCATGGTGCTCAAGCTCGAAGGCGGCCAGCTCTGGTCCGTCGTCGAGTTCCAGCACGTCAAGCCCGGCAAGGGCCCCGCCTTCGTGCGCACCAAGCTCAAGAACGTGCTGTCCGGCAAGGTCGTCGACAAGACCTTCAACGCCGGCGTCAAGGTCGAGACGGCCACTGTCGACAAGCGCGACATGCAGTTCTCGTACATGGACGGCGAGTACTTCGTCTTCATGGACATGGAGACCTACGACCAGCTCCACATCGACCGGAAGGCCGTCGGCGACGCCGCGAACTTCCTCGTCGAGGGCTTCACCGCCACGGTCGCGCAGCACGAGGGCGAGGTCCTCTTCGTCGAGCTGCCCGCCGCCGTCGAGCTGACCATCGCCGAGACCGAGCCGGGTGTCCAGGGCGACCGCTCCACCGGCGGCACCAAGCCCGCCACGCTGGAGACCGGCCACCAGATCCAGGTCCCGCTCTTCATCACCACCGGTGAGAAGATCAAGGTCGACACCCGCACGAGCGACTACCTCGGCCGGGTGAACAGCTAACCGTGGCTGCCCGTAACACGGCCCGCAAACGCGCCTTCCAGATCCTCTTCGAGGGCGACCAGCGCGGGGCCGACGTCCTGACGGTCCTCGCGGACTGGATCCGGCTCTCCCGGACCGACACCCGGCAGCCGCCGGTGAGCGAGTACACGATGCAGCTGATCGAGGGCTACGCCGAGCACGCGACCCGCATCGACGAGCTGATCGCGCAGTACTCGGTCGGCTGGACGCTCGACCGGATGCCGGTCGTCGACCGCAACATCCTGCGCCTCGGGGCCTACGAGCTGATCTGGGTCGACGAGACCCCGGACGCCGTCGTCCTGGACGAGATGGTGCAGCTGGCGAAGGAGTTCTCCACGGACGAGTCGCCCTCGTTCGTCAACGGTCTGCTCGGCCGTCTCAAGGACCTCAAGCCTTCCCTGCGCCGCGACGCGAGCAACGAGGCGTAAGGAGCCGGGCGAGAGCCAGGTTCAGGCGGCAGAGAAGCCACGGAGGGCCCGCAGCGACGCCGCTGCGGGCCCTCCGGCATTCCCGTACTCCCGGACCCGCGACGGCCCGCAGAACGCCACCGGGGTGGCCGGAACCGTCAAGTTCCAGCCACCCCGGCGGCACGTTTCTGCTGATGTGGCGAGAGACTCAGCTCTCCTCGTGGGACGCCACGGCACGGCGTGCGTCCGCGTCCAGCACACCCCAGCTGATCAGCTGTTCGGTGAGGACCGAGGGCGACTGGTCGTAGATGACGGCGAGTGTGCGCAGGTCGTCCTGGCGGATGGAGAGCACCTTGCCGTTGTAGTCACCGCGCTGGGACTGGATCGTCGCCGCGTAGCGCTGGAGGGGGCCCGCCTTCTCGGCCGGCACCGTGGCCAGCCGCTCGAGGTCGAGGACCAGCTTCGGCGGGGGCTCGGCGGCACCGCCCGGGGTGGTACCCGGAAGCAGCTCCTGCACGGGGACACCGTAGAAATCCGCCAGCTCGGCGAGGCGCTGCACGGTCACGGCACGGTCGCCGCGCTCGTACGAACCGACCACGACCGCCTTCCAGCGTCCCTGACTCTTCTCCTCGACACCGTGGAGGGAAAGGCCCTGCTGGGTGCGGATCGCCCGGAGCTTGGCCCCGAGCTGTTTGGCGTATTCGCTGGACATATGGCTCCCCGGACACTGTGTCGACGCGGCTGGCTGCGATGCCAGGCCGCGCGGCTGGTAACTCACTGTGAGGTTACGCAGAGTTACTCTGCTGCGTCAAGCCGAATGGTCCGCACCGGCTCTTCCGTGCTATCGGTGGCCGGTTGCGCCAGGGGGGTGATCGAAGCCCACGGCATGACCTGCTACCGTTGATGGCGCAATTCCGACGTCCTTTAAGGTCCGTCCCGTGAGGCGGAGAAGGAGGTCCGTTTCGTATGGACACCAAAGCGTCCGATGCGCGGCCCGTGCTCGAAGGGCCCGACATCGCGCGGGTGCTGACCCGCATCGCCCACGAGATCGTCGAGCGCGCCAAGGGCGCCGACGACGTGGTGCTCCTCGGCATTCCTACCCGAGGTGTCTTCCTCGCCCAGCGGCTCGCCGCCAAGCTGGAGCAGATCACCGAGCGCAAGGTCCCCTGCGGCTCGCTCGACATCACCATGTACCGCGACGACCTGCGCATGCACCCGCCGCGTGCGCTGGCCCGCACCGAGATCCCCGGTGACGGCATCGACGGCCGCCTGGTCGTCCTCGTCGACGACGTGCTCTTCTCCGGCCGCACCATCCGCGCCGCCCTGGACGCCCTGAACGACATCGGGCGCCCCCGCGCGGTGCAGCTCGCGGTCCTCGTCGACCGCGGCCACCGCGAACTGCCCATCCGCGCCGACTACGTCGGCAAGAACCTCCCCACGTCGCTGCGGGAGACGGTCAAGGTCCAGCTCGCCGAGGAGGACGGTCGCGACACCGTGCTGCTCGGCGCCAAGCCGGCCGCCCCGGGCGAGCAGCAGCACTAGCGCTCCGGCGTACGGCACCGCCGTACGCCCCGCAGCCATGCCCTCGCCTGCCCGGCTGTGCCCTCCGGGGCCACACCCAGACCCTCGTTTCCCCATGAACTGCCTTACGGAGCCTGACAGATGCAGCGTCATCTCATCTCGGCCGCCGACCTCACCCGCGACGACGCCGTCCTGATCCTCGACACCGCCGAGGAGATGGCCCGGGTCGCCGACCGGCCGATCAAGAAGCTGCCGACCCTGCGCGGCCGCACCGTGGTGAACCTCTTCTTCGAGGACTCCACCCGCACCCGGATCTCCTTCGAAGCCGCCGAGAAGCGGCTCTCCGCCGACGTCATCAACTTCACCGCCAAGGGCTCCAGCGTGTCCAAGGGCGAGTCCCTGAAGGACACCGCCCAGACCCTGGAGGCCATGGGCGTCGACGCCGTCGTCATCCGGCACGGCGCCTCGGGAGCCCCGTACCGTCTGGCCAACTCCGGCTGGATCGACGCCGCCGTCATCAACGCCGGCGACGGTACCCACCAGCACCCCACCCAGGCCCTGCTGGACGCCTTCACCATGCGCCGCCGCCTCGTCGGCCGTGACGCCGGCCTCGGCCAGGACCTGTCCGGCAAGCGCATCACCATCGTCGGAGACGTCCTGCACAGCCGTGTGGCCCGCTCCAACGTCGACCTGCTGCACACCCTCGGCGCCGAGGTCACCCTGGTCGCCCCACCCACCCTGTTGCCGGTCGGCATAGGGTCCTGGCCCTGCGAGGTCTCCTACGACCTCGACGCCGCCCTGCCGAAGTCCGACGCCGTGATGATGCTGCGCGTCCAGCGCGAGCGCATGAACGCCGCCTTCTTCCCGACCGAGCGCGAGTACTCGCGGCGCTACGGCCTCGACGGCGACCGCATGGCCAAGATGCCCGAGCACGCCATCGTGATGCACCCCGGCCCCATGGTCCGCGGTATGGAGATCACCGCCGAGGTCGCCGACTCCGAGCGCTGCACCGCCGTCGAGCAGGTCGCCAACGGCGTCTCCATCCGGATGGCTGTCCTGTACCTGCTGCTGGGCGGCAACGAGCCCGCCGTCACCCACGCCCGCACCATCGAGGAGAAGTAAGACAGATGAGCAAGATCCTGATCCGTGGTGCGAAGGTGCTCGGCGGCGAGCCGCAGGACGTCCTGATCGACGGCGAGTTCGTCGAGGCGGTCGGGACGGGGCTGTCCGCCGAGGGCGCCGAGGTCGTCGAGGCCGACGGCAAGGTCCTGCTGCCGGGCCTGGTCGACCTGCACACCCACCTGCGTGAGCCCGGCCGCGAGGACTCCGAGACCGTCCTGACCGGCACCCGCGCGGCCGCCTCCGGCGGCTACACCGCCGTGTTCGCCATGGCCAACACCTTCCCCGTCGCCGACACCGCCGGCGTGGTCGAGCAGGTCTGGCGGCTGGGCCGGGAGCACGGCTACTGCGACGTCCAGCCCATCGGGGCCGTCACCGTCGGCCTGGAGGGCAGGAAGCTCGCCGAGCTCGGTGCGATGCACGAGTCGGCCGCCGGAGTGACCGTCTTCTCGGACGACGGCAAGTGCGTCGACGACGCGGTGATCATGCGCCGGGCGCTGGAGTACGTGAAGGCCTTCGACGGCGTCGTCGCCCAGCACGCCCAGGAGCCGCGCCTGACCGAGGGCGCCCAGATGAACGAGGGCGTCGTCTCCGCCGAGCTGGGTCTGGGCGGCTGGCCCGCCGTCGCCGAGGAGTCGATCATCGCGCGGGACGTTCTGCTCGCCGAGCACGTCGGCTCCCGCGTCCACATCTGCCACCTGTCGACCGCCGGGTCCGTCGAGATCGTCCGCTGGGCCAAGTCCCGCGGCATCCGCGTCACCGCCGAGGTCACCCCGCACCACCTGCTCCTGACCGACGAGCTGGTGCGCACCTACAACCCGGTCTACAAGGTCAACCCGCCGCTGCGCACCGAGCGGGACGTGCACGCCCTGCGCGAGGCGCTGGCCGACGGCACGATCGACATCGTCGCCACCGACCACGCCCCGCACCCGCACGAGGACAAGGACTGCGAGTGGGCCGCGGCCGCCATGGGCATGGTCGGCCTGGAGACCGCCCTGTCGGTGGTCCAGGAGACCATGGTCGACACCGGGCTGCTGGACTGGGCGGGCGTCGCCGACCGCATGTCCTTCAAGCCCGCGCGGATCGGGCAGGCACACGGCCACGGGCGCCCCGTCTCGGCAGGCGAGCCCGCCAACCTCACGTTGCTCGACACGGCATACCGTGGGCAGGTGGACCCCGCGGGCTTCGCCTCGCGCAGCCGCAACACCCCGTACGAGGGACGTGAGCTGCCGGGCCGTGTCACCCACACGTGGCTCCGGGGCAAGGCCACGCTCGTCGACGGGAAGCTCACGTGACACCTGCAACGCTGCTCGCAGCCTCACTCACGACCGGACTCGCCGCCGAAAAGAAGTCGGCCACCGTCACCGACTGGGCCGCCCGGGTCGGCTGGCTGGTCGGTCTCGCCCTCTTCGTCACCCTCGTCTACTGGCTGATGCGCGAGGGCTGGAAGTGGCGCGGCACGCTCCAGAGCGACCTGCCCGAGCTCTGCTCCACGCCCGAGGAGCCGGGCGAGGCGCGACTGACGATGAGCGGCCGCTACCACGGCTCGACCACCGCCGGGCAGTGGCTGGACCGCATCGTGGCGCACGGCCTCGGCACCCGCAGCCGGGTCGAGCTCACGCTGACGGCCGCGGGCCTGGACGTCGTACGCCCCGGAGCCACCGACTTCTTCGTCCCGGCCGCACGGCTGCGCGAGGCCAGGCTCGACAAGGGCATCGCCGGCAAGGTCCTCACCGAGGGCGGACTGCTCGTGGTGACCTGGGCGCACGGCGACAGGCTGATCGACTCCGGGTTCCGCTCCGACCGCGCGGCCGAGCACAAAGAGTGGGTGGAAGCCATCAACTCCATGATCGAAACAAGCACCACGGAAGGCGCCGAACGATGACCACCTCCGTCCAGGGGACCGCCTCCCAGAGGCACAAGGCGGCTCCCGCCGTACTCGTCCTGGAGGACGGCCGCATCTTCCGCGGGCGTGCCTACGGGGCCGAGGGGGAGACGTTCGGCGAGGCCGTGTTCTCCACCGGCATGACCGGTTACCAGGAGACCCTCACCGACCCGTCGTACCACCGCCAGGTCGTGGTGATGACCGCCCCGCACGTCGGCAACACCGGCGTCAACGACGAGGACCCCGAGTCCCGGCGCATCTGGGTCTCGGGCTACGTCGTGCGCGACCCCGCGCGCGTGCCCTCCAGCTGGCGCGCCAGGCGCACCCTGGACGAGGAGCTCGCCGCCCAGGGCGTCGTCGGCATCAGCGGCATCGACACCCGGGCGCTGACCCGCCACCTGCGCGAGCGCGGCGCCATGCGCGTCGGCATCTTCAGCGGGGACGCCGTCCAGGACGACGCCACGCTGCTGGCCCGCGTCCAGGAGGCACCGGAGATGGTGGGCGCGGACCTGTCCGCGGAGGTCGCCACCAAGGAGCCGTACGTCGTCCCCGCGCTCGGCGACAAGAAGTTCACCGTCGCCGCGATCGACCTCGGCATCAAGGGCATGACCCCGCACCGCATGGCCGAGCGCGGCATCGAGGTGCACGTGCTGCCCGCCACGGCCACGGTCGAGGACGTCTACGCGGTGGCCCCCGACGGCGTGTTCTTCTCCAACGGTCCGGGCGACCCGGCCACCGCCGACCACGCCGTCTCCGTCATGCAGGGCGTACTGGAGCGCGGCACGCCGCTGTTCGGCATCTGCTTCGGCAACCAGATCCTGGGCCGCGCCCTGGGCTTTGGCACCTACAAGCTGAAGTACGGCCACCGCGGCATCAACCAGCCGGTGCAGGACCGTACGACCGGCAAGGTCGAGGTGACCGCGCACAACCACGGCTTCGCCGTCGACGCCCCGACCGACCAGGTCTCCCAGACCCCCTTCGGCCGTGCCGAGGTCTCCCACGTCTGCCTCAACGACAACGTGGTGGAAGGCCTCCAACTGCTCGACAAGCCGGCCTTCAGCGTCCAGTACCACCCCGAAGCGGCCGCGGGCCCGCACGACGCCGCCTACCTCTTCGACCGCTTCGTATCCCTGATGGAGGGCCAGCGTGCCTAAGCGCACCGATATCCAGTCCGTCCTGGTCATCGGCTCCGGCCCGATCGTCATCGGCCAGGCCGCCGAGTTCGACTACTCCGGCACCCAGGCGTGCCGTGTGCTCAAGGCCGAGGGGCTCAGGGTCGTCCTCGTCAACTCCAATCCGGCGACGATCATGACCGACCCGGAGATCGCCGACGCCACCTACGTCGAGCCGATCACCCCGGACTTCGTCGAGAAGATCATCGCCAAGGAGCGTCCCGACGCGCTGCTGCCCACCCTGGGCGGCCAGACAGCCCTCAACACCGCCATCTCGCTGCACGAGAACGGCGTCCTGGACAAGTACGGCGTCGAGCTGATCGGCGCCAACGTCGAGGCCATCCACAAGGGCGAGGACCGCGACAAGTTCAAGGATGTCGTTGAGGCGGTCCGGCAGAAGATCGGGCACGGCGAGTCCGCCCGCTCGGTGATCTGCCACTCCATGGACGAGGCCCTCGCCGGTGTCGACCGGCTCGGTGGCTACCCGGTCGTCGTCCGCCCGTCCTTCACCATGGGCGGCGCCGGCTCCGGCTTCGCGTACGACGAGGAGGAGCTGCGCCGCATCGCCGGGCAGGGCCTCACCCTGTCGCCGACCACCGAGGTGCTCCTGGAGGAGTCCATCCTCGGCTGGAAGGAGTACGAGCTGGAGCTGATGCGCGACAAGCACGACAACGTCGTGGTCGTCTGCTCCATCGAGAACTTCGACCCGATGGGCGTGCACACCGGTGACTCGATCACCGTCGCCCCGGCGATGACGCTGACCGACCGCGAGTACCAGATCCTGCGCGACGTCGGCATCGCGGTCATCCGTGAGGTCGGTGTCGACACCGGTGGCTGCAACATCCAGTTCGCGGTCAACCCCGAGGACGGCCGGGTCATCGTCATCGAGATGAACCCGCGCGTGTCGCGCTCCTCCGCCCTCGCCTCCAAGGCGACCGGCTTCCCGATCGCCAAGATCGCCGCCAAGCTCGCCGTCGGCTACACCCTCGACGAGATCCCGAACGACATCACGCGGGAGACCCCCGCCTCCTTCGAGCCGACCCTCGACTACGTGGTCGTCAAGGCGCCCCGCTTCGCCTTCGAGAAGTTCCCGCAGGCCGACTCCACCCTCACCACCACCATGAAGTCGGTGGGCGAGGCCATGGCCATCGGCCGCAACTTCACCGAGGCCTTCCAGAAGGCGCTGCGCTCGCTGGAGAAGAAGGGCAGCCAGTTCACCTTCGTCGGTGCGCCGGGCTCCGCCGGAGACAAGGACGAGCTGCTGCGCGAGGCGGTCCGCCCGACCGACGGCCGGATCAACACCGTCATGCAGGCCATCCGCGCGGGTGCCACGCCCGAGGAGGTCTTCGAGGCCACGAAGATCGACCCGTGGTTCGTGGACCAGCTGTTCCTGATCAAGGAGATCGCGGACGAGCTGGCCGAGGCACCCGAGCTCACCCCGGAGCTGCTGGCCGAGGCCAAGCGGCACGGCTTCTCCGACCAGCAGATCGGCGAGATCCGCGGTCTGCGCGAGGACGTCGTCCGCGAGGTGCGGCACGCGCTGGGCATCCGCCCCGTCTACAAGACGGTCGACACCTGCGCCGCCGAGTTCGCCGCGAAGACGCCGTACTTCTACTCCTCCTACGACGAGGAGAGCGAGGTCGCGCCCCGGACCAGGCCCGCGGTGATCATCCTCGGCTCCGGCCCCAACCGCATCGGCCAGGGCATCGAGTTCGACTACTCCTGCGTCCACGCCTCCTTCGCGCTGCACGACGCCGGGTACGAGACCGTGATGGTCAACTGCAACCCGGAGACCGTCTCCACCGACTACGACACCTCCGACCGGCTGTACTTCGAGCCGCTGACGCTGGAGGACGTCCTGGAGATCGTCCACGCGGAGCGGCAGGCCGGTCCGATCGCCGGTGTCGTGGTCCAGCTGGGCGGCCAGACCCCGCTGGGTCTCGCCCAGGCGCTGAAGGACAACGGCGTACCCGTGGTCGGCACGTCCCCCGAGGCGATCCACGCGGCCGAGGACCGGGGCGCCTTCGGCCAGGTCCTCGCGGAGGCCGGCCTGCCCGCCCCCAAGCACGGCACGGCCACCACCTTCGCCCAGGCCAAGACCATCGCCGACGAGATCGGCTACCCGGTCCTCGTCCGGCCGTCGTACGTCCTGGGCGGCCGTGGCATGGAGATCGTGTACGACGAGGCGCGCCTGGAGGCGTACATCGCCGAGTCGACCGAGATCAGCCCCTCCCGTCCGGTGCTGGTCGACCGGTTCCTCGACGACGCGATCGAGATCGACGTCGACGCCCTCTACGACGGCGCGGAGCTGTACCTCGGCGGTGTCATGGAGCACATCGAGGAGGCCGGCATCCACTCCGGCGACTCGGCGTGCGCCCTGCCGCCGATCACCCTCGGCGCGCACGACATCAAGCGTCTGCGGGCGTCCACCGAGGCCATCGCCCGGGGCGTCGGTGTGCGCGGCCTGATCAACATCCAGTTCGCGCTGGCCGGCGACATCCTCTACGTCCTCGAAGCCAACCCGCGCGCCTCGCGCACCGTCCCCTTCACCTCGAAGGCGACCGCGGTGCCGCTGGCCAAGGCCGCCGCCCGCATCTCGCTGGGCGCGACCATCGCGGAACTGCGCGCCGAGGGTCTGCTCCCGAAGAACGGCGACGGCGGGACCATCCCGCTGGACGCGCCGATCTCCGTCAAGGAGGCCGTGATGCCGTGGTCGCGGTTCCGCGACATCCACGGCCGGGGCGTCGACACGGTGCTCGGCCCGGAGATGCGCTCCACCGGCGAGGTCATGGGCATCGACTCCGTCTTCGGCACGGCGTACGCCAAGTCGCAGGCGGGGGCCTACGGTCCGCTGCCGACCAAGGGTCGTGCCTTCATCTCGGTCGCCAACCGGGACAAGCGCTCGATGATCTTCCCGGCGCGTGAGCTGGTCGCCCACGGCTTCGAGCTGCTCGCCACCTCGGGCACCGCCGAGGTGCTCAAGCGCAACGGCATCCACGCCACCGTCGTGCGCAAGCAGTCCGAGGGCACCGGCCCGGACGGCGAGAGGACGATTGTCCAGCTCGTCCACGACGGCGAGGTCGACCTCATCGTCAACACCCCGTACGGCACCGGCGGCCGCCTCGACGGCTACGAGATCCGCACGGCGGCCGTGGCGCGGTCGGTGCCGTGCCTGACGACGGTCCAGGCGCTGGCGGCGGCGGTCCAGGGCATCGACGCCCTCAACCACGGCGACGTGGGCGTCCGCTCGCTCCAGGAACACGCCGAATTCCTGACCGCGGCCCGCGACTAGCAGCCCCGAGGGGGACACCGGAAACGGTGTCCCCCTCTTCATGAGGCCCCGAGCCTTCACAAGGACTTCTCACACATGTACAAGCTCTTCTTCCGTCTGGTTTTCACACGGATGGACCCGGAGGCCGCGCACCACCTGGCCTTCCGCTGGATCCGCCTCGTCGCCCGCATCCCCGTCCTGCGCACCTTCGTCGCGGCGGCCCTGGCCCCGCGCCACCGGGAGCTGCGCACCGAGGCCTTCGGACTGCGGATGCACGGCCCCTTCGGGCTCGCCGCCGGTTTCGACAAGAACGCCGTAGGCGTCGACGGCATGGCGATGCTCGGCTTCGACCACGTCGAGATCGGCACGGTGACCGGGGAGCCGCAGCCCGGCAACCCCACAAAGCGGCTGTTCCGCCTGGTCGCCGACCGCGCGCTGATCAACCGCATGGGCTTCAACAACGACGGCTCGCTGGCCGTCGCCGCGCGCCTTGCCTCGCGCACGCCCGTCTTCAGGACCGTCGTCGGGGTGAACATCGGCAAGACCAAGGTCGTCCCGGAGGCGGAGGCCGTCGGCGACTATGTGAAGTCGGCCGAGCGGCTCGCGCCGTACGCCGACTACCTCGTGGTCAACGTCTCCTCGCCGAACACCCCCGGCCTGCGCAATCTCCAGGCGACCGAGGCCCTGCGCCCGCTGCTCACCGCCGTCCGCGAGGCCGCCGACCGTGTGGCCCCGGGGCGCCGCGTGCCGCTGCTGGTGAAGATCGCCCCGGATCTGGCCGACGCGGACGTCGACGCGGTCGCCGACCTCGCCGTCGAGCTCGGCCTGGACGGGATCATCGCCACGAACACCACCATCGCGCGCGAGGGACTCGGCCTGCGCTCCGGCCCCTCCGTCGTCAGGGAGACCGGCGGTCTGTCCGGCGCCCCGCTCAAGGCGCGCTCCCTGGAGGTCCTGCGCCGTCTCTACGCGCGCGTGGGCGACCGCATCACCCTCGTGGGCGTGGGTGGCATCGAGAACGCCGAGGACGCCTGGCAGCGCATCCTGGCCGGCGCCACGCTGGTCCAGGGCTACAGCGCCTTCGTCTACCAGGGGCCCTTGTGGGGCCGCGCCATCCACAAGGGGCTCGCCGCGCGCCTGCGGACCAGCCCGTACGCCACCCTCGCCGACGCGGTCGGCGCCGACGTGAAGAAGGCAGGAAAGACGGCATGAGCCCTCAGGAACCCTTCGGCGCACGCCTGCGCCGGGCCATGGACGAGCGCGGCCCGCTGTGCGTGGGCATCGACCCGCACGCGTCCCTGCTCACCGAGTGGGGCCTGAACGACGACGTGGCGGGTCTGGAGCGGTTCAGCCGCACGGTCGTGGAGGCGATGGCCGACCGGGTCGCCGTCCTCAAGCCGCAGAGCGCCTTCTTCGAGCGGTTCGGCTCGCGCGGGGTCGCCGTGCTGGAGAAGTCCGTGGAGGAGGCGCGGGCGGCCGGCGCGCTGGTTCTCATGGATGCCAAGCGGGGCGACATCGGCTCCACCATGGCCGCCTACGCCGAGTCCTTCCTGCACAAGGACGCGCCGCTGTTCTCGGACGCGCTGACCGTCTCGCCGTACCTCGGCTACGGGTCGCTGCGGCCCGCGGTGGAGCTTGCGCGGGAGAGCGGCGCGGGCCTGTTCGTGCTGGCGCTGACCTCGAACCCGGAGGGTGGCGAGGTCCAGCACGCGGTCCGTTCCGACGGCCGCAGCGTCGGCGCGACCATGCTCGCGCACCTGGCGGAGGAGAACGCCGGTCAGGCCCCGATGGGCTCCTTCGGCGCGGTCGTGGGGGCCACGCTCGGCGACCTGTCGTCGTACGACCTCGACATCAACGGCCCGCTCCTCGCCCCCGGGATCGGGGCCCAGGGGGCGACGCCGGCGGATCTTCCGCGGGTCTTCGGCCGCGCGGTGCGCAATGTTGTCCCGAACGTCAGCCGGGGTGTGTTGCGTCACGGTCCCGACGCGGTCGCGCTGCGTGACGCCGCCGAACGTTTCGCGGAGGAGATCCGGGTCGCCGTGGCCGCCGTCTGAGGCCTCTCACGGGTGCTCCGGGGCGTGCTTGAGTCTGGATACATTCTCAAATCCGGGGCAATATGTCCTAAATGTCTGGCCTGACGGAGGCTGACCAGGACTTTTCCGCTGTTCTCGCTGACTCTGGCGGACTTGACCGCTAGTCTCCGTCGAGAGTGAACGGGCAAGCGTGTTGCTCGTGGCTCCCCAGGTGTGGGGCGACTAGGTTCCTCACCGGTCCGTATCCGACAGTTCGACATCCGAGGTGACGTAGGCGTGGCTCTTCCGCCCCTTACCCCTGAACAGCGCGCAGCCGCGCTCGAAAAGGCCGCCGCGGCTCGCCGGGAGCGGGCCGAGGTCAAGAATCGACTCAAGCACTCCGGCGCCTCCCTGCACGAGGTCATCAAGCAGGGCCAGGAAAACGACGTCATCGGCAAGATGAAGGTTTCCGCGCTGCTTGAGTCCCTGCCGGGCGTGGGCAAGGTCCGCGCCAAGCAGATCATGGAGCGACTCGGCATCTCCGAGAGCCGCCGCGTGCGCGGCCTCGGTTCCAACCAGATCGCCTCCCTGGAGCGTGAGTTCGGCAGCACCGGCTCCTGAGTCCCGGGACCTCCGGGGAAGGGAGTCCCGGGCACTCCGGGATTGCTGGAATAATCGCTGCATGAGTGAACGTCCGCGGCTGACCGTGCTCTCCGGCCCCTCCGGGGTCGGCAAGAGCACGGTCGTCGCCCATATGCGCAAGGAACACCCCGAGGTCTGGCTCTCGGTCTCGGCGACGACCCGCAGGCCCCGTCCGGGCGAGCAGCACGGAGTCCACTACTTCTTCGTCAGCGACGAGGAAATGGACAAGCTGATCGCCAACAGCGAGCTGCTGGAGTGGGCGGAGTTCGCAGGCAACCGCTACGGCACGCCGCGTGCGGCCGTCCTCGAGCACCTGGAGGCCGGTGTGCCGGTCCTCCTGGAGATCGACCTCCAGGGCGCCCGGCAGGTCCGTGAGTCCATGCCTCAGGCCCAGCTCGTGTTCCTGGCTCCTCCCTCCTGGGAGGAGCTCGTGCGCAGGCTCACCGGCCGGGGGACCGAGCCGCCCGCGGTGATCGAACGCCGGCTGGAGGCCGCGAAGACCGAGCTGGCGGCCGAGCCGGAGTTCGACGAGACCCTGGTCAACACCTCCGTCGAGGACGTGGCGCGCGAGCTGCTAGCCTTGATGGACGTTGTGTGATCGTGACTGACCGGTCACGCCGACTGGTCGCCCCGGCTGGTCACGCCGACTGGTCAGGTCAACCGGCCACACTGACTGATTCTTTCCCATCCATCGGAAGGTAGAGCGTGTCCTCTTCCATCTCCGCGCCCGAGGGCATCATCAACCCGCCGATCGACGAGCTCCTCGAGGCCACCGACTCGAAGTACAGCCTCGTGATCTACGCGGCCAAGCGCGCCCGCCAGATCAACGCGTACTACTCGCAGCTCGGCGAGGGCCTCCTCGAGTACGTCGGTCCGCTCGTCGACACCCACGTCCACGAGAAGCCGCTCTCCATCGCCCTGCGCGAGATCAACGCGGGTCTGCTGACGTCCGAGGCCGTCGAGGGCCCGGGCCAGTAAGTCCAGCGATCTTCGTATCTGAAGATCGCAGCAGGTTTTTCCACAGGCCCGGCGGCGCGACTGCCGGGCCTGTGGTGTGTCATGGAACGCGTACGCCGATGAGCCGCGGTGTGCGGGTGTCGAGTGTGGGGAGGCCCGGTGGGCAAGCCGAAGGTCGTTCTGGGAGTCAGTGGCGGCATCGCCGCGTACAAGGCCTGCGAGCTGCTGCGCAGACTCACCGAGTCCGGGCACGACGTCCGCGTGGTGCCGACCGCGTCGGCACTGCACTTCGTGGGCGCCGCCACCTGGTCCGCCCTGTCCGGCAACGCCGTCTCCACCGAGGTCTGGGACGACGTCCACGAGGTGCCGCACGTCCGCATCGGCCAGCAGGCCGATCTCGTGGTCGTGGCGCCCGCCACGGCCGACATGCTCGCCAAGGCGGCCCACGGCCTGGCGGACGACCTGCTGACCAACACCCTGCTCACCGCCCGCTGCCCGGTCGTCTTCGCCCCGGCCATGCACACGGAGATGTGGGAGCACCCGGCCACCCAGGAGAACGTGGCGACGCTGCGCCGCCGAGGCGCCGTCGTCGTCGAACCCGCGGTCGGCCGCCTGACCGGCGTGGACACCGGCAAGGGCCGGCTGCCCGACCCCGCCGAGATCTTCGAGGTCTGCCGCCGCGTCCTCGCCCGGGGAGCGGCCGAGCCGGACCTCGCCGGCCGGCACGTCGTGGTGAGCGCGGGTGGCACCCGCGAGCCCCTCGACCCCGTCCGCTTCCTGGGCAACCGGTCCTCCGGCAAGCAGGGCTACGCCCTCGCCCGGACGGCTGCCGCCCGGGGCGCCCGGGTGACGCTGGTCGCCGCGAACACCGGCCTGCCGGATCCCGCGGGCGTCGACGTCGTCCAGGCCGGGACGGCGGTGCAACTGCGCGAGGCGGTCCTGAAGGCGGCCGCGGACGCCGACGCGGTGGTCATGGCGGCGGCCGTCGCCGACTTCCGCCCCGCGACCTACGCGACCGGGAAGATCAAGAAGAGGGACGGCCAGGACCCGGAGCCCATCGTCCTGGTGCGCAATCCGG
Organism: Streptomyces sp. NPDC046197; assembly: GCF_040646295.1. Lineage (NCBI taxonomy): Bacteria > Bacillati > Actinomycetota > Actinomycetes > Kitasatosporales > Streptomycetaceae > Streptomyces > Streptomyces sp. NPDC046197. Next base: position 237,973 of record NZ_JBEYZY010000006.1, read on the forward strand.
ACATCCTTGCGGAGATATCGGCTGAACGGGCGCGGCCCGCACAGGTGATCGTGGGCTTCGCCGCGGAGACCGACGACGTCCTGGCCAACGGCCGGGCGAAGCTGGCGCGCAAGGGCTGCGACCTCCTCGTGGTCAACGAGGTGGGGGAGCGCAAGACCTTCGGGTCGGAGGAGAACGAGGCCGTGGTGCTGGGCGCCGACGGAAGTGAAACCCCGGTGCCGTACGGCCCGAAGGAGGCCCTGGCCGAAACGGTGTGGGACCTGGTGGCGGCCCGCCTGAGCTGATGTTTCATTCGTTTCACGGCTCTCTCACGCCCCGGACTTTGGCGGGCGGTGGCTCTGGCCAAGTCGGCGCGGCATTGGGCAGAATGCCCGTGCCGCAGGTCACAGCGCTCCCGAGAGGCGAGACACGTGGGCCGGTGGCCGAGCGCGACCGATAAACTGTTCTCGGACGACGTCAGGCGCAGCCCCGGCCCGTCCGCCATTGATCAGCCAGCAGCCGCTGCAACCTCAGGGAGCGTTGTGTCCCGTCGCCTGTTCACCTCGGAGTCCGTGACCGAGGGCCACCCCGACAAGATCGCTGACCAGATCAGCGACACCATTCTCGACGCGCTTCTGCGCGAGGACCCGACCTCCCGGGTCGCCGTGGAGACACTGATCACCACCGGCCTGGTGCACGTGGCCGGCGAGGTCACGACCAAGACCTACGCGGACATCGCGACGCTGGTCCGCAACAAGATCCTCGACATCGGCTACGACTCCTCCAAGAAGGGGTTCGACGGCGCCTCCTGCGGTGTGTCGGTGTCGATCGGCGCGCAGTCCCCGGACATCGCGCAGGGTGTCGACACGGCCTACGAGTCGCGGGTCGAGGGCGACGACGACGAGCTGGACCGGCAGGGAGCCGGCGACCAGGGCCTGATGTTCGGCTACGCGTCCGACGAGACGCCGACCCTGATGCCGCTGCCGATCTTCCTGGCGCACCGCCTGTCCAAGCGCCTTTCGGACGTGCGCAAGAACGGCACGATCCCCTACCTGCGCCCGGACGGCAAGACCCAGGTCACCATCGAGTACGACGGCGACAAGGCGGTCCGCCTGGACACCGTCGTGGTCTCCTCCCAGCACGCCAGCGACATCGACCTGGAGTCGCTGCTGGCCCCCGACATCCGTGAGTTCGTCGTCGAGCCGGAGCTCAAGGCGCTGCTCGACGAGGGCATCAAGCTGGACACCGAGGGCTACCGTCTGCTGGTCAACCCGACCGGCCGCTTCGAGATCGGCGGCCCGATGGGCGACGCCGGCCTGACCGGTCGCAAGATCATCATTGACACCTACGGCGGCATGGCCCGGCACGGCGGCGGCGCCTTCTCCGGCAAGGACCCGTCCAAGGTGGACCGGTCCGCTGCGTACGCGATGCGCTGGGTCGCCAAGAACGTCGTGGCGGCGGGCCTGGCCTCCCGCTGCGAGGTCCAGGTGGCCTACGCCATCGGCAAGGCCGAGCCGGTCGGTCTGTTCGTCGAGACCTTCGGCACCCACAAGATCGACCCGGAGAAGATCGAGAAGGCGATCGACGAGGTCTTCGACCTCCGCCCGGCCGCCATCATCCGCGACCTCGACCTGCTCCGCCCGATCTACTCCCAGACCGCGGCGTACGGTCACTTCGGCCGCGAGCTCCCCGACTTCACCTGGGAGCGCACGGACCGCGTGGACGCGCTGCGCGAGGCGGCGGGTCTGTAAGTCCCCCGAGGCACCTGACGAGGCCCGGTCTCCCCGCGGGGAGGCCGGGCCTCGCGCACGCCCGGGAAAACGACTGGCCGGCCCGCCCGGCGGATCCCTAGGCTGGTGATCACTCCCGGTGCGTTGGCCGCGGCTGTTTCGGTGGAGTGTGCCCATGGCGCGCGGTGGATCCGGAATCACGTGCCGCTGCCGTTCTGATCTCGGGAGAACTTCCTGCCGGAGCGTCCGGTGCGAAGGTGACGGGTACTTCGGGGCCGGTGCGCCCCCGCGGGTTCGAATCCCGCCGTCGGCCGGGCGATGCGCCCCTCCGGCGTGGCCGAGCGGTCCAAGGCAGAGTGCACACCGTCACCGCGGGGAACTCGGACGCCGTCGGTTGTCAGTCCCGTTTGGTAAGAATGCAAGCGTGAGCAGCGAGAACGGGTCGGGGGACGGCGGGGCCTCAGGGGCGCCGCCGGAGCAGCTTGCGCTCATCCGGGACAGTGTGCGGAAGGCGAAGGAGCCACGGGCCAAGCCACGGACCTGGCGGGGAGCTGCGCTCGCCGAGAAGCTGCCCGTCGCGCGCGTACTGGTCGACAAGGGCGTGCTGCATCTCGACCGGTACTTCGACTACGCCGTGCCCGCGGAGCTGGACGAGGACGCCCAGCCAGGCGTGCGGGTGCGGGTACGGTTCGGCGCGGGCCGGCACCGGGTGCGCGAGGGACGGCGCGAGGGCGGCGGGCTCATCGACGGGTTCCTGATCGAGCGGCGGGCCGACTCCGACTACTCCGGGCCGCTGGCCGCGCTCGCCCAGGTCGTGTCGCCCGAGCCGGTACTGGGACAGGAGCTGCTGGGGCTGGCCCGGGCAGTGGCCGACCGGTACGCGGGGAGCGTGGCCGACGTACTGCAACTCGCCGTGCCCCCGCGCAGCGCGCGCGCCGAACAGCGACCCTCGCCCGCGCCGCTGCCGCCGCCGCAGCCGCCCCGGCCGGGCTCCTGGGCACGGTACGAGCGGGGAGCCGCGTTCCTGGAGGCACTGGCCTCGGGCGGCTCACCGCGGGCCGTGTGGCACGCCCTGCCCGGACCCGAGTGGAGCCAGGAGCTGGCCCGGGCCGTTGCCGCGGCGCTCTCCTCGGGACGCGGTGCGCTGGTCGTCGTACCGGACGGCAGGGCCGCCGCCCGGGTCGACGCCGCCCTGACCTCCCTCCTGGGCGAGGGACACCACGCGCTGCTCACCGCCGACGCGGGACCCGAGAAGCGGTACCGGCAGTGGCTCGCGGTGCGGCGGGGATCCGTACGGGCCGTGGTCGGGACGCGGGCCGCCATGTTCGCGCCGGTGCGGGATCTCGGCCTCGTCGCGCTCTGGGACGACGGGGACGACAGCCACAGTGAACAGCACGCGCCGCAGCCCCATGCGCGCGAGGTGCTGCTGCTGCGTGCGGCGCAGGACAAGTGCGGCTTTCTGCTGGGCGGTTGGAGCTGCACCGTGGAGGCGGCGCAGCTCGTGGAGAGCGGTTGGGCGAGGCCTCTCGTCGCGGGGCGCGAGCAGGTGCGGGGGGCGGCTCCGCTGGTCCGCACGGTGGGCGACGGGGATCTCGCGCGGGACGAGGCCGCCCGCGCGGCACGGCTGCCCTCGGCGGCATGGCAGGTGGCCAGGGAGGGGCTGCGGCACGGTCCCGTGCTGGTGCAGGTGCCCCGCCGGGGGTACGTGCCGCGGATGGCCTGTGCGCAGTGCCGGGCACCCGCGCGCTGCGGGCACTGTTCGGGGCCGCTGCAGGCGCAGGACGCCGGGGCGCTGCGGTGCGAGTGGTGCGGGCGTGAGGAGGCCGCCTGGCACTGCCCGGAGTGCGGCTCGTTCCGGCTGCGGGCCCAGGTCGTCGGGGCCCGGCGGACCGCCGAGGAACTGGGCCGGGCCTTCCCGTCCGTGCCGGTGCGCACGTCGGGGCGCGAACACGTGCTGGACACGGTGCCGGCGACGCCCGCACTGGTGGTGAGCACCCCCGGCGCCGAGCCGGTCGCCGAGGGCGGGTACGCGGCGGCCCTGCTCCTGGACGGCTGGGCCATGCTCGGGCGGCCCGATCTGCGGGCGGGCGAGGACGCGCTGCGACGGTGGATCGGCGCCGCCGCGCTGGTACGGCCGCAGGAGGCGGGCGGGACCGTGGTGGTCGTCGCCGAGCCGACGCTGCGGCCCGTGCAGGCCCTGGTGCGGTGGGACCCGGTCGGACACGCGGTGCGCGAGCTCGCGGAACGGGCCGAGCTGGGGTTCCCGCCGGTGTCCCGGATGGCGGCCGTGTCGGGCTCCCCGCAAGCGGTCGCGGAATTCCTCGGCGCGGTCCAACTACCGCGCGAGGCCCAGGTCCTGGGCCCCGTACCCCTCCCGGTGACCCCGGCAGGAAGGCCCCGGCGCACCGGAGCGCCACCTCCCGGCGAGCACTGGGACCGGGCACTGATCCGAGTCCCGCCCGGCAGCGGAGCGGCCCTGGCCGCCACCCTCAAGTCCGGCCAGGCGGCACGGATGGCACGGGGGAGCGGCGAGGCGGTGTGGGTACGGATCGATCCACCCGACATCGGGTGACGGGGGCGGCCCGACGGGCCGTGATCCGGGACGGGCGCTCGGCGTGACGGGAGGCAGGGGCGTGAGGCCTGCTGTCGGGTGCCCGGCGGCCGATCTTTCGGCTGACTGCAGGGAGCGGGGGAGAGGCGGGGACGTTCCGTCGGTGCCGGGTGCCGGGTGCCGGGTGCCGGGTGCCGGGTGCGGGGAGAGGGCCCCGTCGGTCCCGGGTGTCGTTGGGCCTGCCGCGGCCCTCCCGGGTGGGGCGTGGTCCGGAGCGGGTGATCGGCGTGTCGGGACGCACGGGCGGCAGGCCTGTCGTCGGGTGTTGGCGGCTGATTCGTCGGCCGGGCGGGCGGAGGCGCGGGGGAGGCGTGGTCTCTCCGTCGGGGCCGGGTGCGGGAAGAAGGGGTCCCGTCGGTCCCCGGGTGTCGTTGGGCCTGCGGCCGCCTTCCCGGGTGGGGCGTGGTCCGGAGCGGGTGATCGGCGTGTCGGGACGCACGGGCGGCAGGCCTGTCGTCGGGTGTTGGCGGCTGATTCGTCGGCCG